>JANLRV010000090.1:0-4170 GCA_031361905.1 Actinomycetes bacterium | reverse complement strand
CGATCATCCGGGGCGGCGACGTCGTCTTCCCGCGCGCCGACGACGTGCTGCGCGCGGGGGATCGCGTGATCGTGTTCGCCGACTCGCACGCGATCGAGGAGCTCGAGCGGGTGCTGTGATCGGAAGGCTGCGCGTCGACTTCACGACGACGATGCGCTCGATCGGCGTGATCGTGCGCTGGCTCTCGCTGACGCTGCTCGCGCCCGCCGCCGTCGCCGTCATCTACGACGAGCCGCTGCGGCCGTTCGTCGCCACGCTCGCGATCGGGGTGACGCTCGGGCTCGGGCTCGAGCGGATCTTCGCCGGCGAGGGGAGGATCGGCCTCCGCGAGAGCGTCGCGATCGCCGGGATCGGCTGGCTCGTCGCCGTCGCCGTGGCCTCGATCCCCTACCTCGTCGAGGGCGGCGAGATCTCGCGGCCAGTCGACGCGTACTTCGAGGCGATGTCGGGCCTGACCTCGAGCGGCGGCACGGTGATGCTCGACATCGAGGGCCACTCGCACGCGATCCTCTTCTGGCGGTCGCTGACGAACTGGCTCGGCGGCATGGGGATCATCGTGCTGGCGCTCGCGGTCCTGCCGCAGATGGCGACCGGTGGACGGGGGCTGATGGAGAGCGAGACCTCCGGGGGCGGGGGGTTCGATAAGCTGGCTCCGCGCATCCGGGACACCGCGCGCCGGCTCTGGCTGCTCTACGTCGCCTTCACGATCGCGTGCGCCATGCTGCTCGCGATCGCAGGCTACGCCGGGCTCGCGCCCGGCATGAACATCTTCGAGGCGATCAACCACGCGTTCGCGACCCTCAGCGCCGGCGGATTCTCGACGCACGCGCGCTCGGTCGAAGGCTTCGGCCCCTGGGCGCAATGGATCATCGTCGTCTTCATGCTCGTCGCGGCGATCAACTTCGGCGTTTGGTGGCGCTCCTTCGCTGTGCATCCCCGCGCGTTCTATCGTGACGAGGAGACCCGCTGGTTCCTGGGCATCCTCGCCGTCGGCAGCGGGATCGTGGCAAGCGAGCTCTACCGCCGGGGCGACTTCGGGGTCACAGCGTCGATCCGGCACGCCGTCTTCAACGTCGTCTCGCTCGGCTCCACGACGGGTTTCGCCTCGAGCGACTTCGCGAAGTGGACGCCGGTCGGCTACGCCGTGCTCGTCACAGTCGTCCTGATCGGGGGCTGCGCGGGCTCGACGGCCGGGGCGATCAAGGTCGTACGCGTCTTGCTGATCGGCCGCGCCGTGCGGCGGGACGTCGGCCTCACCTTCCAGCCCGAGCTCGTTCGCGCCACTCGGATCTCCGGCCGGCCCGTGAGCGAGCAGCTCGTCCGCAGCGCGCTCGCCTTCGCGCTCGTCTACCTCGCGACGTTCGCGGCCGGCACGCTGCTGCTCCTGATGGACGCCTCTCGCACAGGTCTCGTGCTGCACGTCGAGGATGCCGCGCTCGCAGTCGGGGCGTCGCTCGCGTGCGCGGGCCCCGGCCTCGGCGCGCTCGGACCGATGGGGTCCTACGCGCCGCTCTCGGACGTCTCGACGATGGGCCTCAGCGTGATCATGTGGGCGGGTCGCCTCGAGCTGATCCCGGTGCTCGCGCTGATGACGCGGTCGTACTGGCTGCGCTGAGGAAACCGGCACGACCGCGCCGCGCTGCTACTACTTCTTCTTGGGTGGCTTGGGCTTGCCGTCGCTGACGACGACCGAGACCTGGCTGCCGGCCGGCAGCGCGACGCCGGTGCGGCGGAGCTGCAGCAGCACGCGACCCGCGCGACCCTTCCTCGAGCGGACGTGCCGGACGGCGCCGAGCGTGCAGTTCGCATGTGCGAGCAGCTCGCGGGCCTTCTTCACGGTCCGCTTCGAGAGGCTCGGGACGATGCACTGGGACGAGCCCATCGCGGCCTGCGCCTGTCCGGCGAGCGATGCCACGTCGGCCTGGCGCTGCGCCCAGCTGAAGGCCATCACGACCTTCGCCGGGGCCTGCGGCGTGATCGTGCGCACGTACTGCGTCCAGAGCGCCGAGCCCGTGGTGGCGAACTGCATCGTGGTCGGGGCGTCCTGCAGCGTGACGGCGCCCTGCGTCGTCTGCGTGTCACCGTCGGGCGTCGTCAGCGACGGGCGCACGAAGAAGCTGAACGGACCGGAGGTCGGAGGCGCGGCCGCGCGGAACCCTGGCGGGTAGACGCCGTAGCCGCCGAGCCAGGGGAACGAGGCCGCCGGCGCGCTGCCGCCGAGGCGCGTCTGGTAGAAGGCGTCGACCTCGTGGCGGTTGCCGTCCACCGAGCTCCAGGTGTCGGAGATCAGCGCCTGGCGGCCGTCAGACTGCTGCACGATCGTCCGGTCGAGCTGGACGCCCGCGTTCGTGAACGACGAGCAGGACTGCGCGGTGGCGGGGAACGCGACGGGGTCGGGCGCGCATCGCATCAGCCGGCTCGTCTCGCGGATCGTGATCGAGCCCGTCACCGGGTCCGACGTCAGCGAGCTCTGCAGCGCGAGAAAGTTCAGCCCGTTGGCCGCGCCGGGGAAGAGGTTTGCGGCCTGGCCCGCGAGGAACGCGTTCTGCCGGTCGACCAGCACGCCGGCGCGGCCGGCGGTGTTCGTCTCGATGAAGCCCGCGCAGTTGAAGATCGACTGCGAGATCGAGCCGGTCGTCGAGAGGATCCCGGCGGACGCGAGACCACACGTGGCGGCCGACTGGAAGATGCCGCGCCCGCTCAGCTGCGGTGCGGTGTAGCGGAAGTCGTAGGGGACGCCGTTGTTCGGCCCGCCGCTGATCGCCGTCACGCGCGTGCCCTGGATGATCAGGCGCCGGCCGGGGTAGGTCGTGTGGTTCGCGCCGTTGTTCCCCGTGCGCACCGCGTGCAGATAGCAGGTGCGGCCGATGTTGACCTGGAGCGCCTTGGCCGGCAGCGTCACGGTCCAGGCGCCGGTCGCGGTCGGCTTCACCTTCGACGCGAGCAGCGGCTTGTTGGAGCCCTCGCAACGGATGTCGATCAGGTTCACGCCGCCGTTCGACGTGCCGCTGACCGCGAGCGTCGTGCCCGATGGCTCGGCGTAGGTCAGCACCGTCGGGTCGGAAGCCGGCGCCGTCAGCGAGGTCTGCGTGACGGGTGCCGCGGAGGCGGCGGCAGGGCTCACCAGAGCCGCGAGCGCTGCTGCGAGCAGGATGCGAGGGTTCACGGGAGCCACTCCCTTGGAAGTACGTGGATTGAGCACGGTCTCATTGATACTCCGAAAAGTGCGGTCGTGGACCCGCCTTCACACGATCCGTACAGCATCCGTACCTCGCCTACGCAGGTGTCGTCAGGCGCTTCTGCCAGATCTCGCGGATCTGCGCCTGTGCCGCGGAGAGGTCCTCACGGTCCTTGACGGGGACGAAGCGCGACTCCGGCCCGTCTCTCGGCACCTTCACGTAGCGCGTCTCGTTCCACCAGGTCAGCTCGCCGACGAGCCGCTCGAGCTGGATCGCCTCGCGTCCGTCGACCGTCTTGCGCGCCACGCTCCAGGTCCAGTCGTGGTCGCCCTCGAGCGCGGCGAGATCGACCCAGAGCGTGTTCGTGTTGAACAGCGGGAAGCGGTCGTCGGGGAAGCCTTCGGGCAGGCGGAACGTCTCGGCGAGCGCCAGCGAGCCGTCGGCTCGGCGCACCGGGATGCCGCCGCGATCGCCGGCGCGCTTGACGACGAGCTCGACGGTGATCGTGCCGCCGAGCTCACGGTGGAGGGCGGCGAGCACGGGGTCGAGCGTGGCTCCGACGTTGTCGACGTTCGAGATCAGCACGGTGCGCACGCCCGCGGCGCGCAGGCGGTCGAGCGTGCCAGAGAGCCGCAGCGCCACCGGCAGATCGCCGTGCCCGGGCGCGTGCGGCGAGAGCGCGCCGTAGGCGTCGTGGAAGAGGCTTCCGTCGGGGTTCAGGCGCAGCGAGATGAACTGGCTCGCGAAGTGCACGGGCGCCTCGGCGAGCGCGTCGCGCAGCGCCTCGTCGGTGGCGAAGCTCGTCATCAGCGTCGTGTCGATTCCGCCGAGCAGTGCGAGATCCGCCAGCTTGAGGTCGACGAAGCGCAGGGCGGTGCCGTCGAGCACGGGCGCGAGCGCCTTCACGCTCGAGCCGAAGCGCGTCGCCATGCCGCCCGCGAGGATCACGACGGCGAGCTCCCCGCGCGCGATCGCGGCGCGCCCGAGCGCG
>JANLRV010000077.1:0-20423 GCA_031361905.1 Actinomycetes bacterium | reverse complement strand
GGTGCTGATCGCAGCCGTCGCAATCGGAATTACCTGGACGCTCCAGTCGAGCGGACAGGCCGAGGCGGCGTCGATCACCCCCACGTCGATCGCGGGCGCCCAGCTCGGGCTACCGGCCGCTGCCTACGAGCAGCGCTTCGGAAGACCCTGGCGCTTCTCGACACAGGTCGCGTCCAGACACCGGATACTCACGTTCCCGGCCCGCGGGATCGCCGTCTACTTCAAAGGGTTCACCGACACCGCGGTCGAGATCATCACCTGGAATCCGAACGACCGAACGACCGAAGGAATCGGCCCCTGCTCGAGGATCACACGCGCAGAAGCGAGATATGGCCGGAGATTCAAACGTTCCCGGTTCAACACGCAAGCAGGGCACACCTACGCGTACCTGCTCGCCAAGAACCTGATCTTTGCAGCGAACGGTCCTCCGCCGAGGCCATCGCCGACAGTCACCGCGGTGGCGCTCTTCTATGGCGACGCTCCCGACGCCAACAAGAGCGGGGGCGCGCTGCCCTTTGCCGCCTATCTGGCCATCGACGCACGCACGAAGTGCGGGCACTTCACAGCGACCAGCTGAAGCGCGTTCGACTCTCGAGCGGAGCGAGGCCGCTCGGACGCGGACCCCGATGAACGAGCAGCACCGCTTCGTGGGCCGCGAGAAGGCTCGTGCAGGCTGAGCCCATGCCTCGCTGTCTCCAGCGCGGCGAGACTCCTATCACGACGAGGTCGGCCGGCTGGATGGCGGCGGCCAGCTCTGCCTCGTCGGCGTCCACGAGCAGCGGTTCCGCGTCGACTCCGACGACCTTCTGGACGGCCAGTGACGCGTCCGCGAGCAGCCTGCTCGAATCGCGGCGCCCCGTGGCCGGATCCGCCTTCGTGCCTACCAGCCTCAGCCGCGCCCCCGTCGCCAGGCAGATGGATGCGCTGACCTCGAGCGCAGCCCAATCGTGCTCGCCGCCGCCGAAGGGCACGTAGATCTTGCTCGCAGAATCGAGCGGCGGAGGCGTGCCATAGAGCGCGCCGACGTCGGCTTGTGACCGTTCGAACAGCGAGGCGACTGCCTCGGGGAAGCCGTTCGCCCCTGCGCGTACGTCCGCATCGACAAGCACGAGCTGCACGTCGTAGGCGACGGCCAGCCGCACGGCATCGGCGGCGCGGTCGTCCGTTGTGAATGCCGCTGAGCGGGTCGGCACCGGCGCCGCTGCTCGCCGGGCACGCAGCAGCTCTGCGGATTTCTCCAGCAGTGCCGCATCGCCTACGAGGAGCGCGAGAATCAGCTCCCGATCAGGCAGGCTCGCGAGGGGCTCGCCGATTGTCATGAGAGCATCGAGAGCTGGTTCGCAAGACGGCACGAGCAGGACCGAGGAACCAGCGTCGGCGGCCATGGGAGCGTTGGAGGCGATGTCGAGCGCAGGGTCCTGAGTCAGGATCGAGCGCTCCAGCTGCCGTAGCCGCACGGTGGGCTCGATTCCGAAGTCGGAGACCAGGAGCTCACGGATGCTGCGGTACGCCTGGAGCGCATCGACCTGTCGTCCAGCTCGGTAGTAGGCGAGCATCAGCTCGGCTCGCAGCGTCTCACGCAGCGGATGCTCTCGCACGAGCTGCTCGAGCTCGGCGACCAGGGCGACGTGCCGGCCGAGGGCCAGATCAGCTTCGATCCGCTGCTCGAGCGTTGCCAGGCGGATTTCCTCGAGGCGGCCGATCGCGATCCCCGCGAAGGTCTCGTAGGTGAAGTCCGCGAGCGGTGCGCCGCGCCACGAGGCGAGTGCCTGCCGGCAGAGGTCGCTCGCGTGCTGCGCCTCGCCTCGTGCCAGCGCCCGGGACCCGGCTTCCGCCCGGGCCTCGAAGCGAGAGAGATCGAGCTGTTCGGGCGACACCGGGAGGAGGTATCCGGGGGCTTGTGTCATGACGCTGTCGGCGGAACCGAGCGCCCTGCGCAATTCCGAGATCTGACGCTGCACCTGCGCGACGGCCGTGACGGGCGCCGCCCCCGCGTAGAGGTCATCGGCGAGGCGCTCGACCGATACCACGCGGTTCGCGTTCAGCAGCAAGATCGCAAGGGTCGCGCGCTGCTTCGGCCCGCCCAGACGGACCGGCCGGTCGTCGTCCGCCACCTCCAGCGGACCCAGGATGCGGAAATCAAGCACTCAGGGCGTACCGTAGCCACTCGATAGTGATCCGATAGCGGCAGCCGCGACAGTCGATCAGCCAACGACTGAAGGTGGTTCACCTATGAGAAGCAAGCACATCATCGCCGTGTGCATCGCGGTGGTCTCGCTCGCCACAGCCGCGTCGGCGGCAACGGTTGCGATCACGCCCCACACGATCGCGGGCGCGAAGCTCGGCAAGGGAGCGGCTGCCTACAAGACGATGCTCGGATCGCGCGTGCATCTCGATCAGCCGCCGAACGGGTTCACTGACCCCGACAGCTACACGCGCCTCGTGTTCCCCAAGCGGAAGATGTACGTGTACTTCAAGGACGGCATCGACCGGGCGACCATCATCACGACGTGGAACAAGGCCTACAAGACAGCCGCCGGGATCGGGCCTTGCTCCACCGTCGCGGAGCTCAAGCAGGCGTACGGAAGCAAGCTGAAGCCCTCGAAGTGGAGCACGCAGAACGGCAACACGTACGTCTACACGATGGGCGACCTGCTCTTCGCTGCCGCCGATCTCACGCAGGTGACCGCCGTCGGCCTCTATGACTCCAAGGCCCCACGAGCCAACAAGGAAGGTGGCGCCCTGCCCTTCGCCGGCTTCATCGTCCAAGCTCCCGACCAGACGCCCTGCTCCTGAGCATCGGTGGGGTCGCGCGCGGCACGGCGCGCGCGACCCCACCTGGACGCATCGCCGTTCTACTCGTCTTCCAAGAGCTTGATCCGCGGCTCCCGGCGATCAGCGGAGACTCGCACCGGTGACGCTCGCCTGCAGCAATCACCCGAACGAGCCATACCCCGATTCTGCGGTCGGGCGATGATATGGGCATGGGTCTCCCCGCCCCGTACCCGGCTGTGAGCGCACGGCGCGGATGGCTCTCGAAGCGCAAGGTGATCGCAGCGATCGTGGTCTGCGTGCTGCTCGCGCTATTCGGCTCGATCCGCCTCGGCGGCGGTCGGATCGAGTTCTCTGCGCACGTCGGGTCCATTCAGCCGTCGCAGCGAGTCTCGCAGTGGGTCTACGGCGTGACGCCGGCCGTTCCCGCTGTGCGGACCGCGTTCGGTGATGTCGGCTTGCGGCTCACGGCGACGCATCGCCGGCAGTGCGAGCTGAGTAGCGGGTGTCGCGGCGTCTTCGAGCACGTGGACTCCGCCGGCGCCGGGAAGATCACCGTCTTCGTCTTCGAGTCCGCCGCAGCGGCGAAGCGCGCCGGCCTCGACATGCGGCAGCACGCCACCGTGATCGCGCTGAACGATGCGAGCACATGGCGGGGGAACGATGGTCTTCGCGTTCAGAAGGCGCTGCTCTCGCTCGTCCCGACGCACTGAGCCTGGGTCCACCGTGTGGTGGGTTCGTGGCGGGCCTGCTGGTGGTCGTCAGGACGGGCTGCGCTGTTGCAGGCGCGGCCGGACGCCTCGACCAGACAGCGCAGCCCGGAGCGCACTACGCGGCTGGGTGCCCGCGAGCGAAGCGACCGGGCACCCAGCCGCGTGGGGAGCGGCCTGACACCAGCCAGCAGGATGCGACACACCCAGCACACGGTGGATCCAGGCTGAGCACGCTGCGATCGCAGATCGCCTCACGCCGCCCCTCACGCCATCATGTGGTCGTGAACGAGGCGCGAGTCACGCGAGTCTTCGCGGATGCAAACGGCGAGACGCACTTCGAGGACGTCGTCGTTCCGCTCGAGTCGAAGGGTGCGATCGGGAGCCTCTCCGAGCGGCATCCGGTCGCGAGCGTGATCTTCAGATCGTGCGAGCCCGGCTACGACTTCGACTTCCACTGCGCGCCGGAGCGGCAGTACCTCGTGATCCTCGACGGGTCGGCGGAGGTGACGGTGAGTGACGGCGAGCGGCGCGAGTTCACGGCGGGTGACGTTTTGCTGCTCGAGGACACCGAGGGCCGCGGGCATCGCACCCGAACGACCTCGGAGGGCGTTCGGCGGACGCTGTTCATCCCGCTCGCGCCCGAGCGCTAGCGGATGTGAGCCCGGTCACTACGGAACCTGCGGTGGCATCGATCCGACGGCGCCTCACGCTCGCCCCGGGGAGGCTCAGCCGAGCACGCGAGCCGCGTGCGCGGTCGTGTAGACGTCCTTGCGCGCGATCAGGCCGCCGCTGAACGGGAAGACGTCGACGCCGTCCCACTCGAGCTTGCGGCCGTCGGCGTGCGTCGCGGTGGCGGTCCACTCGCTGACGGCGAACTCCGGCGAGACGTATAGGCGACGTCCGCTGAACCGGAGATCGGGCCAGCCCGCGAAGATCTTCGCGAGGTGGGCACGCACGGCATCGGCCCCGGTCGCGGTCTCGCCGGCGTTGTGGTTGACGAAGATGATCTCGCCGGAGTAGCACGCCATGATCTCGTCGAGGTCCTGGGCGTTCCAGCCTGCGTCGTGGCGCGCGATCAGCGCGCGAAGCTGCTCGGTCTCCATCGAACCATCATGTCAGGCGCGCGCGCCGGCCGGACGGAGCCGGCTTGCCGATCACGAGCAGCAGGCCACATGCGACGAGCGCCGCGAGCGAGATCAACGCGCCGAGCTTAAGGCTGTGCGGCTCAAACCGCCACTCGACGACGCGGGCGTCGGCGCCGACGTCGACCGCGAGCAGCCCGTGAGCTGTCGACTGTTGGGCGCTGTGACCATCGACGCGCACGTGCCAGCCCGGGTACGGCGCATTCGCGAGAACGAGCCTGCCGCTCACGTGCGGAGCCGCGATCACGATCCGATCGGGCTCGCGGTGCGTGACCGTCGCCGCCACCGCCGCGCCGGACGGCAGCTCGACGCGCGCGAACGATGCCGCGGCCGCGTCTTCGGTGATCACGCTCCGGCGATCGCGATAGACGACTCGCAAGCCCGGCGGCTCTGCGCCCGGGGGCGAGACGTAGTAGCGCACCGCGAGCGCGCGCAGCTCCGGCGTGGCGGCGCGTCGGATGTACTCGAAGTGGCGATCGAGCGTCTGCCCGCCGTTCGACCGGCGGATCAGCGCGTCGTAGGACTTCAGATGGACCGGGTTGTAGCCGCCGACGTCCTCGAGCCCGACTCGCGTCGCCTCCTGGTCGAACAGCAGGGCGCGGTTGCGCGGCGACCCGGCGCTTCCGAGCTGGTGGCCGATCAGCCGCTCCGGCGCGTACGCGGCGACGCGGAACGGACCCTCGACGCGCTGCCGCGCGAGCAGGAAGCGTGCTCCGCTCGTCGGAGCGGGGGCGACGATCGGCCTGCGCGGAGGTCCGGGCCGCGCCTGGTGGGACGCTTGCCAGGCGAGGTCGCCGGCGAACGCCAGCACGATCAACGGCAGGGCGATCCGGGGCGGGGCGAGGCACGCCAGCGCGACGACGGCGAGCGGGATGATGAACGCGGGCCTCGTCACGTGCGAGCCCGCGACGGCCAGCCCGATCGTCACGCCGAGCACGAGCAGCACCACGGTGTTCGGAAGCCGGTCGAGGGCCAGGCCGGCCAGGATCGCGATCGCGAGCAGCGCGAGGATCACGCCGCGCACCGGCTCGTGCGCTCCGAGCAGCCCGACGACCGGCAGCGGGCGCAAGAGGCCGTCGGCGAGGCCGCTCGCCCACGCGACCGAGAGCGCCACGAGCATCGCGAGCGTGATCGCGTGGCGCCGGCGCAGCACGCCGAGCACCGCGAGCGCGGGCGTCGCCGCGCCGACATAGAGGGTCGCCACCTCGGATCGGCTGACGCCGAAGAGGCCGATCAGCGCCTGCAGGTCGCCCGTCACGAGCTTGCCGATCCCCGACGGGTCGGCGTAGCCGCCTGCCGAGGTCGAGAGGTGCAAGAGCTCGAAGCGCGGCAGCAGCGCGATCGCGGCGAGCGCGCACCCGAGCGCGGTCGCGAGCCCCCCTGCGAGCGCTCCGCGACGGCCCCCGCGCATCGCGATCCACGCGAACGCCGCGATCACGGTGACGACGGAGAGCTGCTGCGAGCCGCACAGCAACGACCCCGCGAGCGCCGCGGCGAGCAGGACGATCCGCCGAGAGCCTCCGCGGGCGGCGAGCTCGGCCGCGACGAGCACCGCGGGCAGCCAGGCTGCGCCGCCGAGCAGGCCGAGCGAGACCCCGCGCGCGATCAAGTGACCGGACACGCCATAGGCGACGGCGGCGACTGCGGCCCCGCCCCTGCGCGTGCCGAGCGAGCGCGCGAAGCCGTAGGTGGCGAGCGCGGCGAGCAGATAGTGGAACGTCGCGACCACCCGGAGCGCCGTCAGCGGCGCGAGCAGCCAGGTCGCGAGCAGCGTCGGCGGATAGAGCACGCCTGATTGCGAGTCGGCCGCGAACGGCTGACCCGAGAATGCACCGGGTGCCCAGAGCGGCAGGTCGCCGTGCGCCAGGCGCTCGTGCAGGAACGTCGCGAACGGCACGCTCCCCGAGAAGACGTCGACGCCGCTCGGCAGTCGACCCTGGATCGTCAGCGGTGCGAGCACCGCGACGACGGTCGAGATCACCGCCACGATGGCGGCCAGCTCACGTGCGATCGGCGAGCCCAGGATCGCGCGGACCGGAGCCAGCACGTCCGACAGCTCCGCGCGCGTTGGTGCCCGTGCGCTCACGTTCGCAAGGCGTTCGACCGGGGCACGCGCGGAGCCTACCGCGCATGATTGTGAGATGCGCGGTACGGGCTATCTCTTCGTTGCCACGGGGTCGCTCCTCTGGGCGACGAACGGGATCGTCTCGAGCCTCGTGCTGGACGCCGGGCGCGTCTCGCCGAGCGACCTCGCCGCCTTCCGGACCTATGCCTCGGCGTTGCTGCTGGGTGCCGGAGTGGTGGCCGTGCTGCCAGGACTCTCGCGATCGTCGCTCGTGCGGCTGGCCGCCTTCGGGATCTTCGGCGTGAGCCTTCCGCAGTGGCTGTTCTACGAGTCGATCTCTCGCATCGACGTGCCGATCGCGCTCGTGATCGTCTACACGGCGCCGGTCCTCGTGACGGCGTTCGAGCGAGTGGTGCGCCGCCAGCGGCTGCCGGGCGCCGTCTATCTGGCGATCGTGGTCGCGATCGGCGGGGTGGTCGCCGCGGTGCTCGGGAACGCCGACGGCCTGGGAGCGCTCTCGGGCGTCGGTCTCTTGCTCGCCGTCGCCACGATGGCGGCCTACTCGTGCCAGATCCTGCTCGCGGCGATCCAGCCGGCCGAGCTGCGGCCGCTGCAGAGGATCGGCGGCGCGATGGTCTTCAGCTGTCTCTTCTGGCTCGTCCTCGACCCGGCTTGGACGCTGCCGTTCCACGTGCTCGACGACCCGATCGGTCTGGGTCCGCGGGTCGCCGGGATGGCTCCGACCGGGCTGCTAATCGTCTACATCACATTGCTCGGCACCGTCGTGCCGTACGGCCTGCTGGTGGCCGGCGCCCCGCGGATCGGAGCCGGCGCCGCCTCCGTCACCGGGATGGTCGAGCCGATCGTCGCCTCGGTGCTCGCCTGGCTCTTCCTCGGCCAGTCGCTGACCGGCGTTCAGATCATCGGGATCGGCGTCGCGCTCGCGGGCGTCACGGTCGCCGAGACGCTGCGCGCGCGTGCCCGCTCACGCCTCAACGTCGAGGGCGTCTTCGCGTCGTGATCGTTCTTCAGCGGGGCGTGGCGTAGAGCGCTGCGGGTTCCGTCTCCTCGCGCAGCACCCCGTGCTCGTGAGCCCAGCGGCTGGCCTGTGTCCGGTTCGAGACCCCGAGCTTGCGGAAGATGTTCGCGAGGTGAAACTTGACCGTCTGCTCGGTCACCCACAGAAGCTTGGCGACCTCGCGGTTGGTGCGGCCCTCTGCGACGCACGCGAGGATGGGCCCCCAACGCATCTCGGGCGAGCTCGCCCGAGAGAAGTGGGGTGGGATCATCGTCTCTCCAAACGGCGTCTGGAAGGAGGTCTGACGACACGGACTCAATACCAGAGCAAGAACAGATTATCGCGAGAGCGCTTGCGAGCAGCGGCGCGCCGAGTTCGGCGTACACCGCGGACGTGGTGGCCGGCAACACCCTCGTCGGTGTTTTCGCCGCCGGCGGAGTCACGATCACGAGCGTGACCGACACGCTCCCGGACACCTGGGTCAAGGCCGCCTCGAACCACGCCAACGCGAACGGCGATAACATTGAAAACGATCTGGCGCTCCACGCCCTCCGCCGGCGGTGCCAACGCCGTCACGTGGCATTCCGGCCTCAGTAGCGCGATCCGGAGGGGGCTCGGTAGCTCAGCGCAGCTACCGAGCACGCCTGCTCGTGCGCGATCGAGCGCTCCGGCCGTCCCTCCGACGGGGGAGTGGAAAGGGCCGCGCTACAGCCGATAAAGGAGTTCGGATGCGTGAACCCGATCTCGGACTCCCACTCGATTCCTCGCGCGAGCCGGCATCGTCGGCCCACGCGGCGCTCTACCGCGAGCTCGTCGACGAGCTGCCGGTGATCGTCTACCTGGACGAGCCGGACCTCACGTCGACGAACATCTTCACGAGCCACCAGACCACGGCGATGCTCGGCTACACGCCGGAGGACTGGACGTCGGATGCCGGCCTCTTCATGGCCATCCTGCATCCCGACGACCGCGACCGCGTGCTCGCCGAGCACGCCGCGGCGCTCGCGACGGGGGAGCCCTTCCAGCTCGAGTACCGCATGATCCGCCGCGATGGGAGCGAGGTCTGGATGCGCGACGAGGGCGGCCTCGTGCGCGACGCAGACGGCACGCCCCGCTGCCTGCGCGGGTTTCTGCGGGACATCACGGCCCGCAAGCGGATCGATGCGCTCGCGTCCGGCCAGGCCGAGCTGTTCGAGCTCGTCGCCACCGGCACGCCGCTACCGACGGTGCTGGATGCTCTGACGCAGTTCATCGAGGCGCACTCGGACCAGGTTCTCGCCTCGATCCTGCTGCTCGACGAGGACGGCGTGCACCTCCGCCACGGCGCTGCTCCGAGCCTGCCGGTCGCCTACTGCGAGATCGTCGACGGCATTAGGATCGGCCCGGCCGTCGGATCGTGCGGCACGGCTGCATACCGCCGCGCGCCGGTCTTCGTCTCCGACATCGACAGCGACCCGCTCTGGGCCGACTACCGTGAGATCGCGCTCGGCTACGGGCTGCGCGCCTGCTGGTCGACGCCGATCATGGCGGTCGACGGCACGCTCTTCGGGACGCTCGCGATGTACTACTCGGAGGCACGCGGGTGCGACCCGCACGATCTCGAGCTCGTCGAGATCGCGATGAACGTCGCCAGCCTGGCGATCGAGCGCTCGCGCTCCGAGGATGCGATCCGCGCGAGCGAGGAGCGGTATCTGCACCAGGCGCTCCACGACAGCCTGACCGGCCTTCCCAACCGCACCTTCTTCCGCGAGCGGATCGAGCGCGCGATCTCGGTCGAGGACGACTCGCTGGGCGTCGTGCTGATCGACATCGACCGGTTCAAGGAGATCAACGACACGTTCGGGCACTACTACGGCGACCTCCTGCTCGTCGAGCTGGCGCGCCGATTCCAGTCGATCCTGCGCAAGGGCGACACCGTCGCGCGCCTCGGCGGCGACGAGTTCGGGCTGATCGTGCCCGGCGTCGGCAACGACGTCGGCGAGCTCGACGAGACGCTCGCGCGCATCCTCGCGGCGATCGGGCGACCGTTCGAGATCGACGGCCTGCCGTTCTACGTCGAGGCGAGCATCGGCGTGGCCCTCTACCCGGCGCACGGGAACGATGTCGATCTGCTCGTCAAACGCGCCGACATCGCGATGTACGCGGCGAAGAAGGCCGGCACGGCGCGCGTGATCTACTCGCCCGAGATCGATCACCACGATCCCGACGGCCTGACGCTGCTCTCGGAGCTCCCACGAGCGATCTCGCAGCGCGAGTTCGTGCTGCACTACCAGCCCAAGGTGGACGTCCGCACGGGCGCTCTCACGAGCGTCGAGGCGCTGATCCGCTGGCGCCACCCCACGCGCGGCTTCGTCCCGCCGTTCGACTTCATCCCGCTGACCGAGAAGACCGGCCTGATCCACGCGGTCACGCAGTTCGTGCTCGACGAGGCGCTCGGTCAGATCAAACGCTGGGATGCGGACGGTCACCGCCTGACGGTCGCGGTCAACCTGTCGATGCGGAACCTCCACCAGGAGTCGCTGCCCGACGATGTCGCCGCGCTTCTGCAGAAGTGGGACCTCACGGGCGATCGCCTGATGCTCGAGATCACCGAGAGCGCGATCGTCTCCGATCCCGCGCAGACGAAGGCGGTCGTCGGGCGCCTGAGCGCGCTCGGCGTCGGCATCTCGATCGACGACTTCGGCACGGGCTACACGTCGCTCTCGTACCTGGCGCGGCTCGAGCTGGATCAGATCAAGATCGACCGGTCGTTCGTCTCGACGATGGATTCGAATGCGGGCGATGCGGCGATCGTGCGCTCGATCATCTCGCTCGGCCACGACCTCGGCCTCGAGGTGGTCGCCGAGGGCGTCGAGACCGCGGTCACCTGGGAGCAGCTCGCGCTGCTCGGCTGCGATGTCGTGCAGGGCTACTACTTCAGCCGTCCGCTTCCCGCCGAGGAGCTCCATCGCGTGTTCCTCGGCGCACCGTCGACGGACGCGTCCTGGCGCGAGGCGGCGTAGACACGGCGCTAGATGGGGGCGCCTCGCTCAGCTCTCGAACACAAAAGAGCCGGACCGACGTCTCAGGGCGCTCGCTCGCAGTGCCGCAGGCCCGGGCGGTCGCCCAGCACGAGCGCCGCGCTGATCAGCGAGAGGTGGCTGAACGCCTGGGGGAAGTTGCCGAGCTGCCGCCGCGCGACCGGGTCGTACTCCTCCGAGAGCAGCCCGAGGTCGTTGCGCAGGTCGAGGAGCCGCTCGAAGAGCTCCCGCGCCTCGTCCTGGCGATCCTGCAGCGCGAGCACCTCCACGAGCCAGAACGAGCACGCGAGGAAGACGCCCTCGCCTCCGGGCAGGCCGTCGACGGCGGCATCCTGTGGCCGATAGCGCAACACCAGGCCGTCGATCGTGAGCTCGCGCCTGACCGCCTCGACCGTCGAGACGATGCGTGGATCCGAGGCGGGCAGAAAGCCGACGATCGGCATCAAGAGCACGCTCGCATCGAGATCGTCCGAGTCGTACGACTGCGCGAAGGCCCGCTTCGGCTCGCTCCAGGCGCGATCCAGCACCTCGGCGTGGATCTCGTCGCGCAGCGCCCTCCAGCGCTCGACCGGACCGGTCGCCCCGAACTCCTCGTGAAAGCGCACGGCGCGGTCGAACGCGACCCAGGCCATCACCTTCGAGTGGGTGAAGTGCCGTGCCGGTCCGCGCACCTCCCAGAGGCCGGCGTCGACGCTCCGCCAGCCGTCCTCGAGCCAGGTCAGCAGCATGCGCGTGAGCGACCAGACGTTCGCGTTCGCGGGCACGCCGTGCACGCGCCCCTGATAGAGCGCCTCGATCACCTCGCCGTAGACGTCGAGCTGCAGCTGGGTCGAGGCCGCGTTGCCGACCCGAACCGGCTGCGAGCCCTCATAGCCCGGGAGCCAGGCGAGCTCGCGCTCGTCGAGCCGCCGCTCACCCGCGATCCCGTACATGATCTGCACCTCGGCGGGGTCGCCGGCGACGGCGCGCAAGAGCCAGCGCTCCCACTCCTCGGCCTCGTCGCGGTGGCCCGTCTGCAGCATCGCGAGCAGCGTCAGCGTGGCGTCGCGCAGCCAGCAGAAGCGGTAGTCCCAGTTGCGCACGCCGCCGATCAGCTCGGGGAGGGAAGTCGTCGGCGCCGCCACGATCCCGCCTGTCGGGGCGTATGTGAGCGCCTTGAGCACGAGCAGCGACTGGTGGACCTCGCTGTGGTAGCCGCCCGCGTGGTCGCCGCCGCTCGCCCACTCGTGCCAGTAGTCCTCGGCGTCTGTGAGCGCCTGCTCGGGATCGATCGCAGCGGGCAGCTCCTCGTGCGAGGGGAACCAGGTGAGCACGAAGGGGACCCGCTCGCCCGCGCTGATCGTGAACTCCGAGACCGTCTTCATGTCCTCGCCACGCACCGGAGCCGGCGTGCGCAAGCAGAGCGCGTCGGGGCCGGCGATCGCGACCCGCGCGTGGTCGATGCGGCGGACCCACGGCAGGATCCGGCCGAAGTCGAAGCGGATCACGAGCTCGGAGCGCATCGCCACGGCTCCGTGCAGCCCCTCGACGATGCGCACGATGTCGGGCGCGCTCCCGCGCGGAGGCATCAGGTCGATCACGCGGACCGCTCCAGCCTCGCTCTCGAACACCGTCTCGAGGATCAGCGTGTCGCTGCGATAGCGCCGCGTGGACTCCGAGGCCTGCGCGGGCGCGAGCAGCCAGCGGCCGTGCTCGGGGCCACCGAGCAGCGCCGCGAAGCACGCGCCCGAGTCGAAGCGCGGGAAGCAGCACCAGTCGATCGACCCGCCGCGGCCGACCAGCGCGGCGGTCTGCAGATCGCCGATCAGCGCGTAGTCCTCGATCCGCGTCACGGCCGTACCGTAGATCAGCGCAGGTTCCCATAGCGGTGCGCCCAGAGGGCCGCCTGCGTCCGGTCGCTCACTCCGATCGCGCGGAAGATGTGCGTGAGGTGCGCCTTCACGGTCTTCTCGCTGATCGCGAGCCGCGTCGCGATGTGCTTGTTCGGGAGCCCCTCGGCGACCAGCGCGAGCACCTCGCGCTCCCGCGCGGAGAGGCTGGCGGCGGGGTCCGCGGCGGTGTGCGCGCCGATCAGCGCGCGCGCCGCCTTCGGATCGAGCGGCGACTCCCCGCGCGCTGCGGCGTGGATCCCGTCGGCGAGCTCGCGGGCGGAGGCGTCCTTCAGGAGGTAGCCGATCGCGCCTGCCTCGAGCACGCTCAGAATCCGGCGGCGATCGCTGAACGACGTGAGCGCGATCACGCGGGTGCCGGGATGCGCAGCGACGATGCGCCGGGTCGCCTCGATGCCGTCGAGCACCGGCATCTCGAGGTCCATCAGCACGATCTCCGGCGCCGACCGGGCGCAGAATGCGACGGCCTGCTCGCCGTTCACGGCAGTGCCGGCCACGGCCACGCCCGCGAACGTCGCGACGAGGCGCGCGAGGCCCTCGCGCACGACGCCGTGGTCGTCGACGATCAGCACCGAGATCACGAGACCGGCACCTCCAAGGTCAGGCGCGTGCCGATGCCCGGGCGCGAGTCGATCGTGAGCGACCCACCGGCGTGCGCGGCGAGCTCCTCCACGAGCGCGAGGCCGACGTGCCCGTCGCGCCGCTGTTGCGCGAGCTGCGCCGGCGTGAAGCCGCGCCCGTCGTCGTTCACGGCGAGGCGCACCTGACCGTCGTGCGCCCTCAGCGAGATCTCGACGTGCGTGGCCTCGGAGTGGACGGCGATGTTGCGCAGCGCCTCGCGCGCCGTGCGGTAGAGCAGCGCCTCGGTCTCGGGCCTCAGCTGGACGGGCTCGTCGATTGCGAGCGATGTGGAGACGCCTGCCGCGGTGAGGGGCGCGGCCAGGTCGACGAGCGCCGAGCGCAGGCCGGACGCCTGCAGGTTCGCGGGGTGGATCTCGACGAGCAGCGACCGCAGACCGCGCAGGCACGCGCGCAGGCGATCCACGGCCGTCGTCAGACCGGGCGCGCCCTGGGCCTCGGCGGCGAGCCCGAAGGTGACGCCTGCGAGGTCCTGGACGACGCCGTCGTGGAGCTCGGCGGCGATCCGCCGACGCTCGTTCGCCGAGGCCTCGATCGCGCCCAGGAGCAGCCGCTCGCGCTCGCGCTGGCTGCGCCGCAGCCGTTCGGCGATCACCCAGGCGAGCGGGATCTGCACCGCGAGCAGCACGAGCGCCGCGGCCACGAGCGGCACCGCGAGCCGGCGCAGCAGCTTCGACGCGCTCGCGTCGAGCGAGCTGAACCGCTCGTACTGCTCCCAGAGGACCGGACGGCCAGAGCTCGTTCGGATACGCACGTAGACCTCGAGCAGCTCTCGCTCGTTGCGCTCGTAGCGGTTCTCCGGCTTCGTCAGGTCGCTGAGGTCGGCCTCGACGCCGCCGTGGGCGAAGATCGCGCGCTCCTTCTGCTCGAGCTTGTAACGCTCGCCGACGAGCTTCGGCTGGTCCGAGTAGAGGATCTCGCCGTCGCGGCTCCAGATCTTGACCCGCACGATGCTGCCCGACTGCTTGATCGCGCCGGCCACGAGGCGATCGAGCGGCGCGCGCGCCGCCGGGTCGCTCGCGAGCATGCGGTCCGACAGCATCGGCTCGACGACTCCGAGGCCGACGAGCTGGGCACGCTCGCGCGCCGACCGCTTGGCCTCGTCGATCGCGATCTTGCGCAACACGTAGAAGCCGCCGACCAGCAGGATCGCGAGCGCCGCGACGCTCGCGGCCGCGAAGATCGAGACGGTGCGCCAGACAGAGCTCTCGGCTGCGGGGGATCGAACCATCTCGCCGGGACCGTACGTCTGACGGAGGCGGAACGCGAGCGGCGATGCGACCAAAGTCTGATTGCGGGTACGACCCACGTGGCCGTAGGGTCCGGGGCATGCTTCGAGCCTTCCTCATCGCGGTGCCGCTCGCCGCCGGCATCACCGGCACCGCCTCGGCGGCGCTCTCCGCCAACGGCTTCACCGCGACCGAGAAGGAGTGGTCGATCTCGGGCGTGCCGAAGAACCTCGTCCACGGCAAGAAATACGTCATCACGGCGAAGAACACCGGCCACTTCCCGCACGACCTCCTCGTCGACGGCAACGGGCTGCACGACGTCGGCATCCATAACAAGAGCCCGATCTCGCCGGGCAAGAGCGGCACGTTCACGCTCACGTTCCCGCGCAAGGGGAAGTACGAGATCTACTGCGCGCTCCCCGGGCACGCTGCGAAGGGTATGAAGCTCGAGATCGTCGTCAAGTAGGCGATTTGAGATCCGTTCTGCCCGAAATCGGGCAGAACGGTTGCTATTCGTGCGCAACGGGACGATGATCAGACCATGTCGTCGCGCAGCGCCGCCGATCCTGCGTCCGACGCCGAGCTCGTCGCGCACCTCGTTCGCAGCACCGGCCTCGAGCGGGAACGCGCCGCGCGCATCGTCGCGGAGGTGATCGCGGCTCACGACGAGACGGTCGAGGAGTTCGTCCGGCGACGCCATCGCGAGCTGCAGGCTTCCGGCCTCGCGAACGCGCAGATCTACCCCCGCATCGGCGACGAGCTGACGGGGCGGCGCTTCGCCGCGCCCACGCTCAGCGAGCGGCAGCTGCGCCGCCTCGTGTACGGCTGAATCAACCACCCAGGAGACCCCGCATGTGCGGAATCGTCGGATACATCGGCTCGCGCGACGCGCTTCCGATCTTGATGGAGGGCCTGGCCCGCGTCGAGTACCGTGGCTACGACTCGGCGGGCATCGCGCTCGTCAGCCGCGCCGGCGACCTCAAGGTGCACAAGCGGGAAGGCAAGCTGCGCGAGCTCGAGGGAGCGCTGCCGAAGCGCCTGTCGGGCAAGGTCGGCATCGGCCACACGCGCTGGGCCACGCACGGCGAGCCGAGTGACGTGAACGCCCACCCGCACGTCGACTCGAGCGGGTGTGTGGCGGTCGTCCACAATGGCATCGTCGAGAACGCATCCGAGCTGCGCGCGCGCTTCGAGTCGGAGGGCGTGGTGTTCGCGAGCGAGACCGACAGCGAGGCGCTCGCGCACCTGATCGGCAGCATGCGCACGGACGAGAACGACCTCGAGGACGCCGTGCGGGCGGCGCTCAGCCAGATCGAGGGCACCTACGGCCTCGTCGTGATCGACTCGCGCCAGCCCGACCGGATCGTGGTCGCGCGCAACGGCTCGCCCGTGATCATCGGGATCGGCGAGAAAGAGATGCTGGTCGGCTCGGACGTCTCGGCGCTGGTGCGGCACACGACGCGGATCGCGCACCTCGACGACCACGAGATGGCCGTCTTGCGAGCGGACGGCTACCGCACGTTCGCGCTCGACGCGACGCCGACGCAGAAGCGGCACATCGACGTGAACTGGTCGATCGAGCAATACGATCGCGATGGCTACGAGCACTTCATGCGGAAGGAGATCTTCGAGCAGCCCGGCGCGATCGAGCGCGCGCTGCTCGGTCGCCTCGACGAGCGGTTCGCGACGACGGTGCTCGGCGGCGTCACGCTCGACGCGCGCGAGATCCTCGACGTGCGCCGCGTCAAGATCCTCGGCTGCGGCTCGGCGTACTACGCCGGCATCGGCGGGGCGCAGCTGATCGAGTCGCTCGCGCGCATCCCCGCCGACGCGGAGGCGGCCAGCGAGTTCCGCTACCGCGACCCGGTGATCGAGCGCGACGTGCTCTACATCGCGGTCTCCCAGAGCGGCGAGACGGCCGACACGCTCGCCGCGGTGCAGGAGGTCAAGCGCAAGGGCGGTCGCGTGCTCGCCGTCGTCAACGTCGTCGGCTCGACGATCGCGCGTGAGGCCGACGGCATCTACCTGCACGCGGGTCCCGAGGTCAGCGTGGCATCCACGAAGGTGTTCACGTCGATGCTCGTGGCGTTCGCGCTGCTCGGCATCCACCTCGGCCGCGTGCGCGACCTCGGGCCCGCCGACGGCAAGCGGCTGCTCGCGGGACTGCGAAAGCTGCCGGATCAGATCCGCGAGATCCTCGACCGCGAGCTCGTGATCGTCGACGCCGCCGCGCGCTACAAGGACGCCGCGTCGATGTTCTTCATCGGGCGCAACCTCGGCTATCCGATCGCGCTCGAGGGGGCGCAGAAGCTGAAGGAGATCAGCTACGTGCACGCCGAGGCATATCCCGCGAGCGAGCTGAAGCATGGTCCGCTCGCGCTCGTCTGCCCGGAGTTCCCGGTCGTGGCGATCGTCCCCGACGACGCATTGTTCGAGAAGAACCTCTCGTCCGTGCACCAGGTGCGCGCGCGCAAGGGCCCGACGATCGGCGTGATCCAGGCCGGAGGCGTGCGGGCGCACGAGGAAGCGCTCGCATCCGGCGATGGCCTCTTCGACGACTGGTTCGTCGTGCCGACGACCGAGCCGGAGCTCGCGCCGATCCTGCTGACGATCCCGCTGCAGCTGTTCGCCTACCACCTCGCGATCGCGCTCGGGCGTGACGTCGACCAGCCGCGTAACCTCGCGAAGAGCGTGACGGTGGAGTGAGGACCCCGTGCGCTATCTCGTGATCGAGCGGTTCCGGGACGGTCCGGCGCCGGTCTACGCGCGGGTGGCCGAGCGGGGCCGGCTGATCCCCGCCGGCCTCGTCTTCGTCGAGAGCTTGGTGGACGAGTCGCTCGACCGCTGCTTCCAGCTGATGGAGGCGGACGATCCGGCGCTGTTCGCCGAGTGGACGGCGGCGTGGGAGGACCTCGTGGAGTTCGAGATCGTTCCGGTGCTGAGCTCGGCGGAGGCGGCGCTGCGGGCGCGTCGTGAATAGCCCGGGGTCAGGCCCCGGGCTATTCATCTGGCTCAACCACGCCGTTTGCAAGGTCCGTGAATAGCCCGGGGCCTGACCCCGGGCTATTCACGGACCTCCCGGGCGCCCTGCGCCGTAGCAGTCGCATGAAGCGATCTCACCTGCTGCTCGCACCGCTCGGCCTGCTCCCGCTCGCCCGCTCGGGCGGCACTCCGATCGCCCTCGTGACCGACGGACCCGGCCATGCCGTCGCCGTCGTCGATCTCAGCCGCTGGCGGGTGACGGGCCGGATTCCCGTCGGCGCCGAGCCGCGCGCGATCGAGGCGCAGGCCTCGGGGCTCGCGCTCGTGCTCTGCACGCACGCCGGCCTGGTCGTGCTCGTCGACACCGCCTCGCTGCGCGTCGTCGCCGAGCTCGACGGATTTGAGCAGCCACGCTACGCCGCGATCGCGGGGAACCTCGCCTACGTCTCGGAGAGCGCTCGCGAGGCGGTCGCCGTGATCGATCTCGCGCGGCGGCGCGTGATCCGGCGCGTCGCAGCCGGCGGTCCGGCGCGTCACATCTCGGTCAGTCCCGATCGGGCGCGGGTGTGGACCTCGCTCGGCAGCGTCGCTCCCGCCGTCGCGCGTCTCGACCTGCCCGGAGACGGCCGTCATCCCCGCCTGCGCCCGCCCTTGCGACTCGACCACCGCGTGCACGACGTCGTCTTCGCGCCGAATCGCGACGTCGCCTGGATCACCTCCGGCGAGAGCGATCGGGTCACGATCGTCGACCCGTCGACGGGAGCGGCCCTGCGGACGTTTGCGGCCGGGCGGGCTCCGCAGCACGTCGCGTTCTCCGCGGCGTCGAACCTGCAGGCCGGCTGGGTCACGAGCGGCAAGGACGGCATGCTGCGCGAGATCGATCCCCGCGGACGCACGCTCAGCCACCAAGCGGTCCCGGTCGGGAGCTACAACATCGATGCGACCTTGCGCCCGCTCACGCCGTCGCTCGATCGCGGCACGCTTGCCTCGCCGGGCCGGTCCCCGCTGCGCGTCGCGACGAGCGCGCACGATGTCGCCCTCATCACGCGGGCGTGAGCGGTCCTACATTGCGGGGGTGACCGAGCTCCGCGACCAGGCCCGCACGCTGCCCGACCAGCCGGGCGTCTACGTCTGGCGCGGCGAGGACGACGCGGTGCTGTATGTCGGCAAGGCCCAGTCGATCAAGAAGCGCGTCGCCTCGTACTTCCGCGACGACGCTCTCGACCACAAGAGCCGGGGGCTGCTCGCGAGAGGCATCTGGATCGAGCCGATCGTGACCGCCTCCGAGAGCGAGGCGCTGCTGCTCGAGCAGCGGCTGATCAAGCGCCATCTGCCGCCGTTCAACGTGCGGCTCCGCGATGACAAGAGCTATCCGTACATCGCGGTCACCCTGGGCGACGAGTTCCCGCGCGTCCTCTTCACGCGCGAGCGGCACCGGGCGGGCGTGCGCTACTTCGGGCCCTACTCGTCGGCGCAGAAGGTGCGCACGACGCTCGAGACGCTCAACAAGGTCTTCCCCTACCGGCCCTGCGAGGGACCGGTGCCGGGTCGCAGATCGGGAATCCCGTGCCTCGACTACCACATCGGCCGCTGCTCGGCGCCCTGCGTCAAGCTCGTCACCCGCGAGCAATATGCCGAGACGATCGACGACGTCATCAGCTTCCTCGAGGGTCGCACGGGCGAGATCGAGAAGGGGCTCGACGGGCGCATGCGCGACGCCGCGGCGCGGCAGGACTTCGAGGAGGCGGCGAGATTGCGCAACCGTCTCGTCGCCGTCAGACACCTCGCGCAGCGCCAGCACGTCGACACCGGATCCGGCACCTACGACGCGATCGCGGTCGCATCCGGCAGCGAGGTCGCGAACGTGCAGCTCTTCGTGACCCGCTCCGGACGCGTCGAGGAGCGGCGCTCGCTCTATCTCGAGAACGCGTCGGGTGCCTCGACGGGAGAGCTGCTCGCGGCGTTCCTCGTCGACTATTACGACCAGCAGGTCGGCCTGCCCGGCCTGATCGTGGTGCCCGAGGCGGTCGAGGAGGCAGAGCTCGTCCAGGAGTTCCTCACCGAACGACGCGGCTCTGCGGTCGAGCTGCGGGTCGCGGTGCGTGGCGACAAGCGCCGTGTCGTCGAGATGGCGCAGCGGAATGCCGAGCTGGCGCTGCAGCACGACGCCCTGCGCGACCAGGCCAAGCGCTCGCGCCGCGCCGCTGCCCTCGAGGAGCTCCGCGAGGCGCTCAATCTGGAGGCGCTGCCTCTGCGGATCGAGTGCTTCGACATCTCGAACCTGCAGGACACGAACATGGTCGCGTCGATGGTCGTGTTCGAGGAGGGCCAGGCCAAGCGCAGCGACTACCGGCGCTTCGGGATCCGCCATGGCGCCGGCCAGGATGACTTCCGCTCGATGAACGAGGCCGTCACGCGCCGTTTCGCGCGCTATCGCGTCGTCGACGAGGACGGCTACGACCGCAGCTTCTCGACCCTGCCGAACCTCGTCGTGATCGACGGCGGCAAGGGGCAGCTCTCGTCTGCGGTCGAGGCGATGGCCGGCTTCGATCTCCCGCGGGTGGCCGTCGTCTCGCTGGCGAAGCAGGAGGAGGAGGTGTTCGTGCCCGGGCGCTCGCAGTCGATCGTGCTGCCGCGCGACAGCGCCGGCCTGCAGCTGCTTCAGCAGATCCGCGACGAGGCGCACCGCTTCGCGCTGCGCGGTCATCGCTCGCGCCGCGGCACCGGTCAGACCGCGTCGTTGCTCGACGCGCTCCCCGGGGTCGGCAACGTCCGCCGGCGCGCGCTGCTCGCGCACTTCGGCGACGTCTCGCGGCTGCTCGACGCCTCGCGCGCCGAGCTCGAAGCGGTGCCGGGCCTGCCGGCGAAGGTGGGCCGGGAGGTCTACGACCACCTGCACCGGGTCGGAGGCACAGCGGACGGTCGTGTATAAACCCGGGGGAGGCCCCGGGCGA
>JANLRV010000057.1:0-16362 GCA_031361905.1 Actinomycetes bacterium | reverse complement strand
GCACCTGCCGGCCGGGCGACTCGATCATCGTGCCGCCACCGAGCGTCGGCGGGCACATCACCCACAACCGCGACGGCGCGGCCGGCCTCTACGGCCTGGACATCCACGAGTTCCCGATCGACCGAGCGCGCTACACGGCCGACCTGGACGGGCTCGCCGCGCTCGCGAAGCGCGTGAGACCGAAGCTGATCTCGCTCGGCGGCAGCCTCAACCTGCTGCCGCATCCCGTCGCGGAGGTCCGCGCGATCGCCGATTCCGTCGGTGCGACGTTGCTCTTCGACGCCGCGCACGCCTGCGGGATGTTCGCGGGCCGGGCCTGGCCGAATCCGCTCGACGAGGGCGCCCACCTGATGACGATGAGCACCTACAAGAGCCTCGGCGGTCCGGCCGGCGGCCTGCTCGTGACGAACCGGGCCGACCTCGCCGAGCGCATCGACGCGATCGCCTATCCCGGGCTCACGGCGAACTTCGACGCGGGCAAGAGCGCCGCGCTCGCCCTCGCACTGCTCGACTGGATCGACTGCGGGGCGGCGTATGCCGCCGCGATGGTCGAGACCGCCTCGACCCTCGCAACGGCGCTCGCAGATCGCTCGATCCCGGTCTTTACGACGAGCGGCGGCTACACCACCTCCCACCAGTTCGCCGTCGAGGCCGAGCGCTTCGGCGGCGGTCACGCCGCCGCGCTGACGCTGCGCGAGGCGAACATCCTCGCCTGTGCGATCGGGCTCCCGGACGGCGACGGCATGTCGGGCTTGCGCCTCGGCACCCCTGAGATCGTGCGCTGGGGCGTGACCGCCGCCGAGATGCCCGAGCTCGCCGAGCTGATCAGCCTCGCGCTGACCGGCGATCCGCGCGCCGTCGCCGCGCGAACGACGGCGTTTCGCCGGCGCTTCACGCGGCTCCACCACATCCGATCGGAGAGCTGACCGTGTCGCATCCCCTCGATCCGCTCTCGCGCGACGAGCTCGTGAGCGCGATCTCGACGCTCCGCGCCGCAGGCGCCCTGACCGACGGCCGGCGCCTCGTCTCGCTCGTCCTGCACGAGGCGGTCAAGCGCGAGAGCGACTGGGATCCGGGCACGATCGCCGGCGAGCGGCTCGCCTTCGCCGTGATCTTCGACCCCTCGCGCAGCGAGACCCGCGAGTGCGTCGTGGCGATCGGCGGGCAGGCCGGCGTGATCTCCGACCGCGCCGTTCCGGGCGCGCAGGCCGCGTTCGTGCTCTCGGAGTACGAGCATGGAATCGCCGCGATGAAGGCGGATCTGCGCGTGCGCGACGCGCTCGCTCTGCGCGGCCTGACGGATCTCGAGCTGCTGCACGTGGAGCTCTGGCCGTTCGGCGACGCGCCTCCGCCGGAGCTCGCGGGCCGGCGCGTCGCCTGGTGCGCGCTCTGGCGGCGCGACGACGCGACCGACAACGCCTACGCGCACCCGATCCGCGGGCTCGAGGTGATCGTCGACGTGATCGCGTTCGAGGTCGTGCGAGTGCTCGATCACGGGGTCGTGGAGATCCCCTCGTCGTCCGACGGGCGCTGGCTCACCGAGGAGGTGGGCGAGCTGCGCCCGCCGGGCGCGCGGCTCGAGGTCGTGCAGCCCGACGGCGTCGGCTTCCGGCTCGAAGGCTGGAGCCTCGAGTGGGAGGCCTGGACCCTGCGGATCGGCTTCCACCAGCGCGAGGGGCTGACGCTGCACGCGCTCGCGTTCGACGGACGCCCGATCTGCTATCGCGCATCGATCGCCGAGCTCGTGATCCCCTATGCCGATCCCGACTCGACGACGTACAAGAAGAGCGCCTTCGACACCGGCGAGTACGGCCTCGGGCACTACGTGAACGCGCTCGAGCTGGGCTGCGACTGCCTCGGCGAGATCGTCTACCTCGACGTCGACCTGGCGACCGACACCGGCAGGGTCGTCACCCTGCCGAACGCGATCTGCCTGCACGAGGAGGATCACGGGCTCCTCTGGAAGCACGTCGACTCCGAGATCGGCCGCACCGAGGTGCGCCGCTCGCGCCGCCTGGTGATCTCCTCGATCGTGACGGTCGACAACTACGAGTACGGCTACTTCTGGTACCTCTACCGCGACGGCACGATCGAG
Source organism: Actinomycetes bacterium (assembly GCA_031361905.1). Classification (GTDB taxonomy): domain Bacteria; phylum Actinomycetota; class Thermoleophilia; order Gaiellales; family JALYLC01; genus JANLRV01. Next base: position 14,267 of record JANLRV010000057.1, on the reverse strand, counting down.
TTCGAGGCGAAGCTGACGGGCATCGTGCTGACGGCCGCGATGGCGCCGGGAGCCGAGAGCGCGTACGGGACGACGCTCGCACCGGGCATCAACGCGATGTACCACCAGCACTTCTTCTGCGCGCGGCTCGACATGGACGTCGACGGCGGGCCGAACACGGTCTCCGAGGTGCACTCCGAGGAGCTCGGCGACGCGTTCACGCAGGTCGCGCGCGTGCTCGAGCGCGAGGACGACGACGCGGGCCTCGTCGACCCGCTGCGCGCGCGCCACTGGAAGATCGCGAACCACTCGCGTCGGAATGCGGCCGGCGGCCCCGTCGCGTACAAGCTCGCGCCGGGGCAGAACGTGCGCTCGTTCACGCGGCCCGAGAGCGCGATGGGACGGCGCGTCGCGTTCTGCGAGCGCCACTTCTGGGTCACGCCGTTCGACTCCGACGAGCGCTGGCCGGCGGGCGCCTATCCCAACCTCAACCCGGCGACGGACGGGCTGCCGCGCTGGGTCGGGAAGCGCCGGTCGGTCGTCGACACCGATGTCGTGTGCTGGTACGTGTTCGGCGCCCACCACGTGCCACGGCTCGAGGATTGGCCCGTGATGCCGGTCGAGCACCTCGGCTTCGCGCTGCGACCGGACGGCTTCTTCGATCGCAGCCCGGCAATCAACCTCCCGCCGGAGCCGGGACACCGCTGTCACTCGTGACGTGACGCGATCTCGCGCAGCGCGGCGACGACGTGCGCGAGGGGCGGGCGATCCGTCGCCTCGCGCCGGAACACGCCGATCTCGCGGGGCGGAACCAGGTGCGCGAGCGGCACGAGCTCGAGCTTCGTCTGGTCGGCCGCAACCATCATGCGCGGCAGGACGGCGAGCCCGACGCCACGCGCGACGAGCTCGCCGATCGTTCGCGCGTCGTTTGCGCGGATCACGGTCGGCGACTCGATCTCGAGCCGCGCGAGGGCGGCCTCCCTCGCGCGCTGGCTCGGCGTGTCGCAGCTCTTCGCGACGATCTGCCGATCACGCAGATCGGCGACGCAGAGCGGCCTCCCGAGCCGGCTGAGCGGGTCGCCCGCCGGAACGAGCAGCACGTAGGGATCGTCGATCAGCGACTCGCCGGTGACCCCCGCGACCTCCTCCACGATCGGCGCGAGCACGAGATCGAAGGCGCCCGCCTGCAGCTGCTCGATCAGCGCGGCGGACTCGTACGACTCCTCGATGTGCAAGACGAGCTGCGGTGCCGAGCGGCGCAGCTCGGCTGCGGCGGGCGCGAGCAGCGCGGAAGCAGCGCTCGGCACGCTGCCGATGCGGACGACGCCGGCAAGCTCCTCGAGCGCACGGCGTGCCGAGGCCGCACCGTCCCTGATCGTGTCGGCGTGTGCCAGCAGCACGCGTCCGGCCTTCGTCAGCTCGACGCGCCGGGCCCCCGGCGAGCGCACGAGCAGCGGCTCGCCGACGATGCGCTCGAGCGCGCGGATCTGCTGGCTGACGGCGGATTGCGTGTAGCCCAGCTGGTCGGCCGCCCGCCGGACGGAGCGCTCGCGGGCGACCGACACGAGGGCCTCCAGGTGTCGCAGCTCGAGTGAGGACCAGTCAGCCATGCGCGTTCCCGCAAGCTTACGAGGTGTCGCGATTCGACTCGCCGGTGCGCGAACTCCGACTTGCTCTGCGGCACCCGGTGCACGATCGTCTGGTGCATGCGGATCGCCGTGCTGCAGTTCGACGCCGACAAGGGGCTCGGCCTGCTCGAGCAGCCGCTCCGCGAGGCGGGCTGCGAGCTCTCGATCCATCTCGACGAGCGCGAGCCCGTGGGGCCGGCATTCGATGGTCTGATCGTGCTCGGCGGCATCGCCGATCCCGCCGGCGACGAGGCCACCCGAGCGGCGCGCGTCACCGTCGAGGGCTCGCTCGCCGACGGCATCCCGGTGCTCGGGATCTGCCTCGGCGCCGAGATCGTCTCGCTTGCGGCCGGCGGCTCGACGCCGGAGTGCGTCCCCGAATACGGCTTTCGCGAGGTCACGCTGCTGCCCGCGGCCGGAGAGGATCCGCTGCTCTCAGGTCTTCCGAGCGCCTTCCACGTGTTTCAGGCGCACGGGTTCAGCTGCGCGCCGCCCGCCGACGCCGTGTCGCTCGCCCGCTCGGCGGAATGCCTTCAGGGATTCCGCCTCGACGACCTCGCGTGGGGGCTCCAGTTTCACCTCGAGCCGTCGGTCGAGATGGTCGAGACCTGGGTCGTGAGCGCGCCCGTCGCCGCGACGCTCGCGCGCCTTGGCGTCGACCCGGTCGCGTTCGTGGCCGACGCCCGGCGCTACATCCCGGCGTGGGAAGCGTGGACGGCCGAGATCGCACGGCGATTCGCCGCGATCAGCGAGGCTCGCCGACGACGACCGTCGCCTCGTGCGAGACCGGGAAGTTGACCGACCGCGCGATGAAGCAGAGCGCCGGCACCTCGCGGTGCAGCGCGAGCGCGCGCTCGACCATCTCCGGTGCACCGACGGTCACGTGCGGGTGTAGCACCGCCGAGCTGAACTGACCCCCACCGTCGGAGTCGAGGATCATCGTGCCCTCGGCCTCGTCGCGGTAGTCGACGACCGCGACGCCGGCGTCTGCGCAGAGGTGGAGATACCAGAGCATGTGGCACTGAGCGAGCGCGGCCACGAGCAGCTGCTCGGGGTTCCAACGCGTTGCGTCGCCGCGGAACTGCGGATCCGACGAGCCGGGGATCGTCGGGCGCCCAGCCGCGGCGACGTCGTGGTCGCGGCGATACGAGCGGTAGGTGGCGGTCCCGTCGCCGTCGTTCCCCGTCCAGGTGACCGTGATCGCGTAGCGGTGCATCCGCTCAGTATTGCCAAATGCCTCGCCGCGTCGACCCGATGCGCGATGCTTCCCGTCCGGCGAAGAAGCTCTCACCTTCAGAGCTTCCAAGGAGGTTCCCACATGCTCGAGCTTCGACCAACCTGCGAGTGCTGTCAGGTGGCGCTTCCGCCTGACTCGCCCGACGCGATGATCTGCACCTACGAGTGCACGTTCTGCGCGTCGTGCGTCTCGGGGCAGCTCGGCGGCGTCTGCCCGAACTGCGGCGGAAACTTCGCGCCCCGCCCGATCAGGCCGGCGGCGATGCTCGCCAAGCATCCGGCGACGACCGAGCGGACGCACCGGCCGCAGCCCTGTCCGGCGTGACGCGCGCGGGCATCCGGCCCGTCGCTCTCGCACTCCTCGTCGTGCGCGCGATCGCGCTGCCGGGAAGCGCGCTCGGCTCAGCGACGCCGGTCGGGCCGCTGTCTGCCGGTCCGACGGTTCGCGTCGAGAGCAGGGTCGGCGAGCCCGTGACGGGGCGCCTCCCGCGGCTCGCGGCGGCCGGCTACGTGTGGCGACTCGCGCGTGCCTATGCCGCGACGCGCATCGAGCAGGTGGGAGAGCGCGGCGATGCTGCGACCGGCGTCGTGCTGCGCTACCGCGCGCTCGGGGCCGGCACCGTCCGGCTGGCCTTCGCCGTCACCCACGGCGATGCCGGCCGCGTCGCCGTGCGAGCGCGCTTCGTTCGCGTGCGCATCCGCGCCTGACGCCGCGAGACGGCGCGCGCCGCCGAACGAGAGGCCCTCGTTCGCCGCCCGTTCTGGCCCGGCAACGTCGGCAGGTTCCACGAGGTCGCCGGCGGGATCCTCGCCGAGCGGCGCCGCCAGAGCGACGGAGAGCCCGAGGCGCGCCGCACCCACCGCGATGATCGCACCGCCGCCCGGGGAGCGCAGGAGGTCGCCCGCGAAGCACTCCTCGCCGAGCTTCGGCAGCGACTCGAGACCGATGAAGGTCAGGTCGAGGAACGTCGGTGTGGCGACCGCAAGGTCAACGGGCATAGCGCCGAGGATAGACGTTGGACGACCGATTCCGCTCATCTACGAGCGACGGAAGGAGCTCCCGTAGGCCGCTCCCGGCGCGCCGCTCGGGAAGGGGCCCTCGCTGCGGAAGCGCTCGTGACAGCGCGCGAGTGCCGTGCGGTCGAGCGTGACGCCGAGGCCGGGTCCGGCGGGCAGTGGCACGAGCCCGCCCTTCGGCACGAACGGCCCCTCGGCGATCACGTCGTCGCCGTACCAGCGGAAGAGCGTCTGGCTCGGCTCGCGGACGTGCTCGATCGCAGCTGAGACGTGCAGGTAGGCGGCGCTCGCGATGCCGGTCTCGCCGCTGTGGAAACGGAAGCCCACGTCGAAGCGCTCGCACGCGCGGATCAGGTCGACGGTTCGGCGCACGCCGCCGAGCTCGTTCAGGTTCGTCACGATCGCGTCGGGTGCGCCGAGCCGGACTGCCGCCGGCAGATCGATCACGTGCGTCGAGAACGAGGCGCGCGTGCATCCGCGCAGCTGTGCCATCTCATCGTAACTCTCGACCGGGTCCTCGTAGTAGTGGATCACGTACGGGTCGAGCCGTCGCAGCGCCTCGCGTGCCGTCGGCACGGTCCAGCCGCCGTTCGCGTCGAGGCGCAGCAGCCGCTCGTCGCCGATCGCGGCGCGCACCTCGCGCACCATCGCCACCTCCTCTGCGAGCCCGACCGTGGCGACCTTGCCCTCGAATCCGTCGGCTCCGTGCTCCTCGATCATGCGCGCGCAGTAGCGTGCGATCTCGACGGGCGACGACTCCCCGGCCTCGCCGGATCCGGCGAGGCGGTACGAGAAGTACTCCGTCAGCGCGATCTCCGTCCGCACGGCGCCGCCGAGGAGGAGCGCCAGCGAGACGCCCTCGGTGCGGCCGCGCGCGTCCCAGAGGGCCATCTCGACGCCGGCGAACGCGCGGCGGGCTGCGAGCACGTCGCTCCAGGGCGTGAAGCGCATCGCGGGCACGCAGCGCCGCTCGGCCTCGTGCAGGTCGCGGATCTCGAGGCCGACGAGGAGCTCGCGCAGTCGCAGCACGTCGGCCGAGCGATCGCCGTCGGCGCACTCGCCGAGGCCGACGACGCCGTCGTCGGTGACGACCTCCACGACGGTCTTCGTGAGCGATGCGATCGAGCCATAGCTGAAGCGATACGGCGCGCGCAGCGGGATGTTGACCGGCGTGGCGCGGATCTCGGCGATCTGCGGGCTCATCGCGGCCCTACCAGCCGGTCGAGAGGATGTGATCGATCGCGTCGGCGAGGAAGTCCGCCGAAGGCCGGTCGAGGCAGAGCGGGGGCTTGATCTTGAGCACGTTCATGCCGTCGGAGGTCGGCTGCATGATCACGCCGAGCTCTCGCAGGCGCTCGCAGATCGCGGAGGTCTCGTCGCCCGCCGGCTCGAGCGTCTCACGATCGCGCACGAGCTCGAGACCGAGGTAGAGGCCCATGCCGTGAACCGCGCCGCAGATCGGATGGCGCTCGCAGAGCTCCTCGAGCCGCGAGCGCAGGTGCGCGCCGACGACGCGCGCGTTCTCCTGCAGCCCTTCGTGCTCGAGCGCGTCGAGCACGGCGAGCGCAGCGGCGCAGCTCGCGGGGCTGCCGCCCGTCGACGAGAAGAAGGCGCCGTCGCGTGCAAACTGCTCGGCGATGGCGCGCGTCGTGATCACCGCGCCGACGGGGAAGCCGTTGCCGGTCGCCTTCGCGATCGTGATCACGTCGGGCACGACGCGCTGCTGCTCGAAGCCCCAGAAGAACTCGCCGAGGCGGCCGTAGCCGACCTGCACCTCGTCTGCGATGCAGAGGCCGCCGTCGGCACGCACGGCCGCGTAGACGCGCTCGAGGTAGCCGTCGGGGAGCGGCACGCCGCCCGCATTCCCATAGAGGGTCTCGGCGATGATGCCCGCGACGCCGGCCCCCCGCGCGCGGATCTCGGCGAGCGCGCGCTCGACGTCCTCGGCGTAGCGATCGCCGGCGTCGGGACCGCGGTGCGCGCCACGGTAGGCGTTCGGGCTCTCGACGGGGTGGACCCACGGAGGGCGCTTCTCGGCTGAGCGCGGGTTGTCGTAGAGGGCGGTCGAGACCTCGTCCGTGGCGGCCGTCCAGCCGTGGTAGGCGCTCTGGATCGTGATCACGTCGTGGCGGTCGGTGAAGCTGCGCACGAGCCGCAGCGCGACGTCGTTCGCCTCCGAGCCCGATCCAACCAGGAACACGGAGTCGAGTCCCTCGGGCGTCAGCGCGACGAGCCGCTCCGAGAAGCGCACGAGCACGTCGTAGTGGAACCGCGAGTTGGTGTTGAGGAGGCGCAGCTGGCGCGCGACGGCTGAGGCCACGCCCGGATGGGAGTGGCCGAGGATCGCGACGTTGTTGACGGCGTCGAGGTAGGCGCGGCCGTCGGTGTCGTAGAGATGGTGGCGCCAGCCGCGCTCGATCTCGGGCGGCTCGGCGAAGTAGTGCTCCTGCACGCGCGCGACGACCGCGTCTCGCCGGGCTGCGAGCCGAGCGGGCTCGTCGATCGGCGCGCTGCAGTCGCTTCCGAAGAGGGGGGAGGGGTCGGGGCAGAGGGCGCGCCACCCGGCGGCGCGTGCCGGCACCGCGAGGCCCGGCGCGTCCAGGCGAGCGTCGGCGAGCACCTGGACGTGGAGGTGCGCGGGCAGTGGATCCGCCGCAGCGGGAGCCGCGACCGTGCCGATCGGGTCTCCCGCGGACACGACTGCGCCGACGCCGAGCGCCGACGCGATCCCCGCGAGCCGCAGCCCGAGGCCGCCGATGTCGAGCACCAGCTCGCCGCTGCCCGTGCGCGCGACCGTGCCGGCGAGCGGCGACGAGACGCTCGCGCCGGCCTCGGCGAACAGGTCGACGCCGAGGTGGACCGACGCTGGCGGCTCGCGCCTGTTCGGCACCGCGTGCACGAGCCGTCCCTCGCCCCAGCGGCCGACGCCGGCGCCCGCCGCCGTGGCGAGCGCGACCACGGAACGAGCGGTTGCGGGATCGAGCCAGCAGCCGTCGCGCAGGATCTCGCTGCGGGAGGAGAGGTCGAGCGGCGTTCCGAGCGGCGTGCCGAGCGGCGAGACGGCGAGCGGTGCGAGCGCGGCGAGGCGCGCCGAGGTGGCGGTGCTCGTGGCCGACGGACCGCGGCCGAGCGCAGCCCGCAGCGTCTCGTGCGCGAGCGCAGGCGGCACCGACTCGAGGCCGTCGGCGATCAGCCAGCCGTCACCGAGGAACGTCTGCGCGTAGGCGTTGTCGGGCTCCATCACGGCCTGCTGCTCCTCGCAGATCGCGCAGACTGCGGCCCGGGCGAGCACCAGCGGCCAGATCGCTTCCACCTCGGCATCGGTCAGCGGGAGAGCGCCGTCGAAGCCGCGTGCGATCTCGACCGCGAGCTCCAGCGCGTGTGCGGGATCGCGCAGGACGAGCGATTGCACGGCGGTCGCGATGTCGGAGATCCGATAGCTCGAGACGAGGTCGCCGAAGTCGATCAGGCCCGTCGGCATCATCCGGCCGGAGCGGTCGAGCGTTGCCATCACGTTGTAGTCGGTGCAGTCCGCGTGCACGGCGTGCATCGGCAGCGCGCCGCGCAGGGGCGCGAGCAGCGAGTCCGCGGTTGCCATCATCCGCGTCGCCTGGGTGCGGTGTGCGTGATCGGTGACGACGTGGGCGAGGGCCTCGACGACCTCGCCGGCGTGCTTGAGATCCCACTGGATCGTGCGCTCGAGGCCGGGGTGCGTGAAGTCCGCGAGCGCGCGCACCGTCTCGCCGGCGAGGCGCCCTACGGCGCGCAGGACCGGCACCGAGCAGTGCGCCGCGTCCTGCAACGGCTGGCCCTCGACGTAGCTGACGAGCCGGGCGTCGTAGCGCTGGCCGTCTCGCTCGACGGCGATGATCAGCTCGCCCCCGGGGCCCGCGCGCGGCACGGGGACGTCGAAGGGCAGGCTGCGCGATGCGAGATGGAGCATCGCGGCGTTCTGCGCCTCGAGCGCGACGCGCTCCCAGCCGGGGTTCGCGATCTTCAGCACGAAGCGGCCGTCGGCCGCGTCGACGCGGTAGTTGCGGTCCTGGTTGGAGCCGAGCTCCTTGATCGTGCCGGCGACGCCGAACAGCTGGCGCGCGATGCGGCCCGCCTCATCGACCGTGAACTCGGGGCACCTCAGGGCGAGGCCGTCGAACGGGTTCGCTGCGTTCATCGAGCAGAGTCTCGCGGAGGGCGACCGGGCTATGGTGCACTCCGGGCGATTCGGCCAATAAAAGTGCCAGGCACCGAGATCGAAAACGAGCATAGGACTCAGATCGCCGCTCGATCGGCCAATAAAAGTGCCAGGCACCTTCTTTGGGAGGCTGCAGATCACCGACACGAATCGCGCTCCCGCGCTCGGGCCCGGCGCGCTTGCCGCCTTGCCGATCGAGCAGTGGCCGAGGCGCGAGCTGATCCTGCTCCACGCCGCGCGGCTGTTCGCAGTGCGCGGCTATCACGGCACCTCGACCCGCGACATCGCGGCCGCGGTCGGCGTGCGCCAGCCCTCGCTGTTCCACCACTTCGCCAGCAAGCTCTCGATCGTCGAGGCCCTGCTGGCCTTCGATCTCGACTTGCCGCACGCCTACGCAAGGTCGCTCCGCGAGGCACCCGGGAGCGCAGCCGTTCGCCTCTTTCGCTACGTGCTCTGGGACATCGCCTACTGCGTGCAGTCGCCGTTCGATCTGCGCGGGCTGCACGGCGCCGACATCGTCGACGACCCGGCCCTCGCGGTCTGGAAGCGCAAGGTCGACGAGTACCACGCCGACGTGCGCCGCATCATCGAGCAGGGCGTCGCCGCGGGTGAGCTCTCGTGTGCCGATCCCGAGTTCGCGCGCCAGGCGATCACGGGGATCACGCTCGAGACGGTGCGACAGCACGGCGGTGGGGCGGCCGCCGGCGGTCGCGATCGGCCCGATCGAGCGGCCTCGTTCGCCGTGCGCGCGCTGCTCACGGACCCGGGGCGCCTCGACGAGGTGCGCGCGCTCGCGCTCGCCGCGACGGATGCTCCCTGGCCGCTTGCCGCCTCAGAACCCGTGTGATATACCTTGCCTATCGATCGATAGTCTGATCTCCGGAGGAGCCATGAACGAGACGTCCACGACCAGCGCACCGCTTCGCGCACGCCACGAAGACGGCGGAACCGAGGTCCTCGAGCAGTGGGGCATCGACTCCGAGTTCGGCGTGCTCCGCGACGTGCTGCTCGGCTCGCCCGATAGCTTCCGCTGGCTCGGCGAGGAGAACGCCGAGTACAGCGCGCTCGTCCGCGAGACGCTCCGGCGGGGCTACGTGTTCGATCGCGACCTCGCGCTCCGCCAGCACGCGGAGATGGTCGATGCGTACCGGCAGGCCGACGTCAACGTCCACCTGCTCGACGCCCGCGACGAGCTGCCCTACGCCGTCTACGCCCGCGACTCGAACTTCATGACCCCGTTCGGCGCCGTGATCACGCAGCTCGCGAGCCCGCGGCGGCGAGGCGAGTACGCGAATGCGCTCCGCTTCTACCTCGCCCACGAGATTCCCGTCTACGACCTCGTCTCGGCCGGAAACTTCGAGGGCGGCGACTTCAACATGGTCACGCCCGGGTCGGTCCTGATCGGCTACACGGGGCTGCGCGGCGAGGAGGTGGCCGCACGGCAGGTCGGCGGCTGGATGGAGGCCGAGGGCATCGAGGTCAAGTACGCGCCGATCGACGAGTACTACGTCCACATCGACCTGATGGTCTGCATGCTCGCCGAGAACCTCGCCGCGGTCTGCCACGACACGACCGACCCCGAGATCGTGCGCTGGGTCGAGTCGAAGGGCATCGAGATCGTGCCGGTCAGCTTCCGCGAGACGATGGGCCTCGGCTGCAACGTCGTCGCGCTCGGCAACGACCGGGTGCTGTCATCGACCGCCGCACCGGAACTCAACGCGAAGATGCGCGCGCTCGGCCTCGAGGTCTACGACCCCGACATGAGCCAGTACCAGCTCGCGGGCGGCGGCGTCCACTGCATGTGCCAGCCGCTCCGTCGCGAGCCGGTCGGGCGGGGGTAGCCCGGCGTTCGAAGCCCTCGCAGAATGCCTCGCGATGTCTGGCGGCCATCGGCCTGCTGCTGGGTAGCAGCAGGCCTCTGATCGGTGCAAGGGCGTTGCGCTTGCACCTGCCTGGCGCCTGGGCGGTGATCGCCTTTTGCGGTTCCGTTTGGTACAGGAGCCGCTTCAAGGCGATCCCCGCCCTGGCTTGTGAGCCACTGTCCAGCCATTCACGAAGCATTCTGTGAGAGCGGTTAGCCGGCGGTCGCGGCCACCGCGAACGAGGCCATGTCGGTGAACGTCAGGTCCGGCGTCGCGGTCGCGGGCGGTGCGGCACCGAAGCCTCCGCCGCGCGCGGCGCGCCGGTTGATCCAGACCGTCGTCATGCCGAGGCTCTTCGCCGGCACGTGGTCGTGGAAGAGGCTCTGCGCGACGTGCAGGATGCGCTCGCGCGGGATCCCTATGCGCTCGTGCGCGAAGTGGAAGTTGCGCAGGTCGGGCTTGTAGGAGCCGACCTGCTCGGCGGTGATCACGTGGTCGAAGCGCACGCCGAGCCGCTGCTCGCTTCGCGCGAACAGGTCGTCGTCGCAGTTTGTGATCACCGCGAGCTTGAAGCGCGTCTGCAGCAGCTGCAGTGCGGCGGGCGAGTCCGGGAAGGCCGGCCAGTCGATCACCGAGCCGCCGAACGCGGCTGCCCGAGCGTCGTCAACCGTCGTCCCGAGCTCGGCGGCGACCGCGTGCAGCGTGATCGTGAGGACGTCGCGGTAGCGCTTGTACGGCACCTCGGCGTGGTGCTCTCGCTCGCCGAAGAGGGCCAGCAGGCGGGGGCCGTCCACGTCTGCGGCGGCATCGCCGAGCGCCAAGCGAAGCGCGCGCTCGATGCCGCTCTCCCAGTCGATCAGCGTTCCGTAGCAGTCGAACGTCAGCACGTCGAAGCGGTCGTACATCGAGGCCTCCAGGGATTGTGCATCCTAACGCAAGGCGTTCCGCAGCGCGGCCTGGCCGTCGGCGAGATCGCGCTCGACCGCCTCGGTCGCCCGGGCGACGTCTCCGCTCGTGATCTCGTGCAGCAGATGCTCGTGGGAGCTGATCAGGCCCGGCACGGTGTAAGCCGGCCGGACGGTTGTGAGAAACAGCTGGAGCTCGGCGAGCAGCAGGTCGTAGGCTGCCGACAGCCGGGGTGAGGCGGCCGCGGCGACGATGCCGCGGTGGATCTCGGCGTGCGCGATCGTGACCACGTCCCAGGACGTCTCGTGCGGGAGGTCGCGCAGGTGCTCGAGCGCGGCGGCGGCGTGCGGGAACTCCGATCGGGCCGCGACCGCAAGCCGGAGCGCTCCTGTCTCGAGCACCTGGCGGAAGCGGAAGAGGTCCTCGCCCGAGCGCTCGTCGGGAACGCGCACGAAGGCGCCGCGGTTGGCCTCGTGGACGACCAGGCCGGCTCGCACGAGGCTCGCGATCGCGGCCCGCACGGTGTGGCGCGCGACACCGTGCTCGGAGGCCAGGGCGGCCTCGCGCAGGTGCGTTCCAGGCGCCAGCGCACCGCTCAGAACGGAGGATCGGATCGCGCTCGCGAGCGCGTCCGCGGTCGCTACCGTTCCCTCGCTGCGCGCGCTGCCCATCTCGGCATCGTGTCAGCCGGCACCGGCGTGCTCATCCAGCCGTGAAAATCGCGCGCCTGCCGTTGTCGCGTTGGACGAGCCGGCAGGGCGCGGCTACAGTCCGCCCGTTCGAATCACGCGAAGAGGAGACGAACTGCGATGGGACTACTTGACGATCTGCTCGGTGCCGGGGGCCTCTCGCAGCTGAGCGGCCTGATCGAGAAGCACGAGGGCACGGACACGAACCTGACCGGCGACGAGGCGCACGAGCTGCACGAGGCGGTCGCCCAGCATGCCTCCGAGACCGAGTACCACGAGGCCGCGACCAGCGCGCTCTCGCAGCTGTCGCCCGAGCAGCACGCGGAGCTGAGCTCCCATCTGCAGCAGCAGGCGCAGAGCCAGGGCGTCGACATCGCACAGCTCGCAGGCGGTCACGCGCCGAGCTCCCTCGGCGGCCTCGCCTCGATCCTCACGAGCCTGCAGAAGGGCGGCGGGAGCGGCGGCTCGGGCGGCGGCCTGATGAGCATGCTCGGCGGCGCGGGCGGCCTGATGTCGAACCCGATGGTGAGCATGGCGATCGGTGGCATCGGCGCGATGCTCGCGAAGCAGATGATGCACCGCTAGCGTCGCGCGTCTGGCGCGGGCCGTGTGGTGTCGGGCATGACTCGTGCCCGACACCACACGTGCGCACGCGCGCTCTATCGTGAGATAGATGCTCGATCTGATCCGCCAGCTCGACCGCGCCGTCGGCGAGGGGGTGCAGTCGCTGCGGACGCCCTTCCTCGACGACGTCTTCCGCCAGCTCTCGCAGCTCGGCTGGCTCAACCTCGTCGTGCTCGCCGTCGCGATCGGCGCGAGCGCGCGCGGGCGCACGTTCCGCCCGTTCCCGACGGTGCTCGCCGCGATCCTCGTCACCTCGCGCGCGACCGCGGGCCTGAAGCAGGAGTTCGACCGACTGCGGCCGCCGCTCGACGATCACGCGATCCGGGCGATCGTGCACCTGCCCGAGAGTGCGTCGTTCCCGTCGGGACACGCCTCGGGCGCGTTCGCGCTCGCCGTCTCGCTTGGGCTGCTCGTGCCGCGCGCGCGCATTCCGGCGCTCGCGCTGGCGACGCTGGTCGGCCTTTCGCGCATCTGGCTCGGCGTGCACTACCTGTCCGACGTGATCGCCGGAGCGCTGCTCGGGAGCGCGGTCGCACTCGCGATGCACTACCTCTCGCTCCGGATTGCCCGCCTCGCGTCCGCGCGCTCGAGCCGTCTCGGCCAGGCGGTTTCGAAGCTCTAACAGACTGATTCGTGAGTGGCTGGACTCCGTCGGCTGCTCGGTAGCAGCCGACTCCACACGCGTGTCAAGCGCCAGCGCTTGACACGCTGCTCGCAAGCCTGGGCGGGGATCGCCTTGCAGCGGCTCCTGTATCGAACGGAACCGCAAGAGGCGATCACCGCCCGGGCGCCAGTGAGACGCCGCCAGGCATCGCGAGGCATTCTGTTAGAGCTTCTAAGAGCGCCGCCTAGGCCTCTGCGCGGATGGCGCCGCGAGCGCGCGGACCGGCCTCGGCGCGCTGCGCCTCGGCCACCTCGCGACGACGCGGGCGGCGCACCTTGACGTGCTCGGCTGCGTAGTACGAGCCGATCACGAGCACGCCGGCACCGAGCTGGGCGCCCACCGTCTCGTAGGTCGGCACGAGCTCGAACCAGCGCCCGAGCCAGTCGGGCATCGCGAACGGGAGCGGAGTGGTGGAGAGCCAGCCGACGGACTGCAGCGAGCGAGCGCTGCCGCCGACCATCACGACCAGCACGAAGCCGAGCAGCACGCCGGTCACGACGAGCATCCGCTTGTAGGGAAGCTTCTGCTGCAGGAAGAACGTGACGATGCCGACGGCCACGGTGCCGGCGAGGCCGATCGCGACGCCCTCGAGCACGGTCGGCGTGCCGGCCTTGAGCTGCAGGTTCTGCAGAAACAAGACGACTTCGAACCCTTCGCGATAGACGCTCGTGAAGCCGAGCGCGATCAGCGCGGCGGTCTGGCCGCCGAGGAACGCCTTGCGCTCGTTCGAGAGGATGCGCTTGCGCTGCTCGTTCCGCTTGCCGATCCAGTGCGTCCAGTAGATCTTGTGGAAGAACCAGTTCATGATCACGAGCAGCACCGCGATCGCGATCAGCCCGGTGATCGCCTGCAGCTTGTCCGCGTAGCGCGAGAACTGGCCGAGGATCGCCTGCGCGAGGAACCAGGTCGCCACCGTGGCGACGGCAGCGACGCCCGCGCCCGCGACCACGTGGCGGCGGAGGTGCCGCTGCACGCCCATCATCGATGCCGTCACCGCCGCGAAGATCAGCACGGCCTCGAGCCCCTCGCGGAACACGATCACGGCCGAGTTGACGACCACGACCGCGTGGCTCTCGGCGTCGCTCGCGACCGTCGGATCGGCGCTCGAGCTGGCGGCAACGACGGCGATGCCGCCGATCATCGCCATGATCGTGGCTCCCGCCAGCGCCCAGACGCCCCACGCCCGCCACCAGCGAGCGAGCGGGGATCGCACGGCGATATGAGTCTCTGCGAGCGCCATCAAGAGTCCTTAGGCCGACCTAACGAGTCGAATCTTAGGACATCCTAACGCGGTGTCAAGGGAGATCCCTCGAGCGGGTCAGAACGTGCTGGACAATGATCTCGTGCCCCGCGTCAGAAATTCGTTGGCGTCTGGGCGGCGTCTGGATCGCTCGGGCACGCCCCGGCGGCTTGCACGGGCAACCAGCCCGCCCAGCGCAGCCGGGCCGTCCCCGAGCGACCCAGCCACCA
>JANLRV010000048.1:0-14808 GCA_031361905.1 Actinomycetes bacterium | reverse complement strand
CACACGAGCTCGGCGAGCTCGTCGTGCAGGTGCGTCTGCACGAGCTTGTGCTCGCGCACCCCGTCACCTGCGAGACGGCTGAGGATCGTCGCCGCGAGCTCGCGCACGTCGTCGATCAGCGCATCGGCGGCGTCCGCCTCCTCTGGCGCAAAGCCGCGCGCGATCACCTCGGGCCGGTAGCCCGGGCCTGCATGCAGCTGCGCCACGATGATCAGCGTGCCGTCGGTCGAGAGCTGCCGCCGATCGCGCAGCACCGCGTCCTTCGGATCGCCGATACCGAGCCCGTCGACGAACACGAGCCCCGCCTCGACCTGGCCGTCGCGCGCCACGTTGCCGCCCTCCAGCGAGAGCACGTCGCCCGCGTCGCAGACGAAGATCCGCTCGCTCTCGACGCCCATCCCCTCGGCCAGCGCCGCGTGGGCCGAGAGCATGCGGTGCTCGCCGTGAATCGGCATGAACGAGCGCGGCTTGATCAGCGAGATCATCGTCTTCAGCTCTTCCTGCGCTCCGTGACCCGAGACGTGCACCGGCGCGTTCTCCTGGTGCAGCACGCGCGCGCCGCTGCGCGAGAGCGCGTTCATCGTGTCGTGCACCGCGAGCTCGTTGCCGGGCACCGGCTTGGCGGACATGATCACCGTGTCGCCACGCCGGATCGAGATCTGGTGATGGTCGTTGAACGCCATCCGCGTGAGCGCCGACATCGGCTCGCCCTGCGAGCCCGTGCAGAGCACCGTGATCCGGTCGTCCGGCAGGTTGTCGATCTCCTGCGGGCGCACGAGCGTGCCCTCCGCGACCTCGGCGTAGCCGAGATTGCGGGCGATGTTGAGGTTCTTGACCATCGAGCGCCCGACCACGCAGACCCGGCGACCGCACGCCTCGGAGGCGTCGATCACCTCCTGCAGCCGGTGGATGTGCGACGCGAAGCTCGTCACGATCACGCGGCCCGGCGTCTCGCGGATGATGCGCTTGAGCGCGGCCGCCACCTCCTGCTCGCTGGCCGTCATGCCGGGGCGCTCGGCGTTCGTGGAGTCGGACAAGAGCAGGTCGACGCCGGCCGTGCCGAGCCGCGCGAGCTTGGCGAGATCGCTCGGCCGCCCGTCGATCGGCGTGTGGTCGAGCTTGAAGTCGCCCGTGTGGACAATCGTGCCCTCGCTCGTGTGCAGCGCCACCGCGACCGCATCGGGCACGGAGTGCGTGACGCGCGCGAACTCGACCTCGAACGGGCCGCACTGCACGCGCTCGCCCTCCGGATCGATCTCCACGAACTCGGTCGCCTGGAGCAGGCCGTGCTCATCGAGCTTCGACTTGAGCAGTCCCAGCGTGAGACGCGTGCCCCACACCTCCTTCGCGCCGACCTCGCGGAGCACGTACGGCAGCGCGCCGACGTGATCCTCGTGGGCGTGCGTGATGATGATCGCGTCGAGCGGATCGCCCTCGCGCAGGTACGTGAAGTCGGGAAGCACGAGATCGACGCCCGGCATCTCGTCGCGCGGGAAGCTGAGGCCGGCATCGATCAGGATGCACCCCTCGCCCTGCTCGAAGACCGTCATGTTGTTCCCGATCTGGCCGAGACCGCCGAGCGGGATGATCTTGACTGGATCGCTCACGCGGTCACGAGCAGTCCCCGCTGCTCGAGCATCGCGCGCACCACGGCTCGCTGATCGTCGGTGGCCGCGACGAGCGGCAAGCGAACCCCGCCGACGGCATGGCCGGCAAGCTCAAGCGCGGCTTTCAGCGGCACGGGATTCGTCGTGATTGAGAGCGCGTCGTAGACGCTCGAGAGCTCGGCGTCGAGCGCGTGCATCGCGTCGAAGTCACCGCTCTCCGCGAGCTCGCAGAGGTGCAGCATGTCGGTTCCGATCAGGTGAGAGGCGACGCAGATTCCGCCCGCGCCCCCGAGTTCGAGGAAGGGTGCAAGCAGATCGTCATTGCCGGCGTAGAGGGCGAGCCCGGCGCGCACGATCGCGCGCGCCTCGTCGAGGTCGGTCGTCGCCTGCTTGACCGCGACGATGCCGGCCTCGTCGCGCAGCCGCACGAGCCCCTCGGGCGAGACGTTGACCACGCAGCGCTGCGGGATGTTGTAGTAGACGACGGGTGCTCCGGCGGCAGCATCGGCGATCGCGGCCGTGTGGGCGACGATCCCGTCCAGCTGGGGCTTGTTGTAGTACGGCGTGACGACGAGCATCCCGTGCGCACCGGCCGCAGCGGCCTCACGCGCGAGGTCAACCGAGTGCGCCGTGTCGTTCGTGCCGACATTCGCGATCACGTGCGCCCGGTCGCCGACCTCCTCGAGCACCGCAGCGAGCAGCGCGAGCTTCTCGGCATCGGAGATCGTCGGCGACTCGCCCGTCGTCCCCGCCGTCACGAGCCCCTCGGAGCCGTTCGCCACGAGGTGCTGCGCGAGCCGTCGCGCGGCGTCCAGATCGAGCGAGCCGTCGCTCGCAAACGGCGTCGCCATCGCAGTGACGATCCGCCCGAACGGCGCAGTCGCCGGATTTCGAGGCTCGATCACCCGGGCAGTGTACCGCGGTGCGCGGTGAATCCGATCAGCCGAACGTGCTGATCTGCGACACGGCGATGCGGAAGATCACCCGCTCCTCGCCCTCGACGCGAAACGCGTACGGCCGCCGCTTGACGTACAGCTCCGAGAGGTCGTCGATCGACTCGGTCGCGAGGTGGCCGCGCTCGGGGTCGGACTCCTCGATCACGTCCTCGACCTCGCCGTAGATCGTGATCCACGAATAGGGGTTCGTCGCATCCGTGATCTGGATCGAAACCGTGCCGTTCGCGCGCATCTGGTGATCCTTCGCGCGTCCCTTGACCGTGTTGATCTCGACCGCCTTGCGATCCGGGCTCGCCTTGAACCACATCGGCGAGAGATGAATGCGCTCGCCCGCACCGTGCGTGGCCAAGGTGACCGTGTGCGCGCCGTCGATCAGGGCGAGGGACTCCGGGGCGAGGTCGTCGATCGACTCGAGCTCGCGGCGCGAGGTGATCGTGAACGCTCCTGCCGTCCCCGGCGTGCCGATCGGCGTGACCGTGAATCCCATGCGAGCTCTCCTGTCGTTGCCGTTGCCGGTACGGTAACCGCATGCGCGCGGCAGTCGTCGGGGGCTCGCTCGGCGGCCTCGCCGCCGCGCTCGCGTTGCGCCGAGCGGGCTGGGACGTCGAGGTCTACGAGCGCTCGCGCAGCAGCCTCGCATCGACGGGCGCCGGGATCATCGTGCACCCGGTCACCTCGAGCACGATCGCCGACCTGACGGGCGCATCGCTCGACGCGTTCTCGCTCGCCGTCGGCACCGTCCGGACCCTCGACCAGACCGGCTCGCTGCTCCTCGAGGATGCGCGGAGCTACCGCACCGCCGCCTGGAGCTCGCTCTACCGGCCGCTCAGGGACCGCTTCGGTGAGCGCGGATACCACGGCGGCGCGAGCGTCAGCGGAGCCGAGCAGGACGCCGACGGCGTCACGCTCTCGCTCGTCGACGGCCGGCGCGTCCGCTGCGAGCTCGCGGTGTTCGCCGACGGCATCCTCTCGACGGGACGGGCGCTGCTGATCGGCGAGCTGCCGATGCCGTACGCCGGATACGTCGGGTGGCGCGGGACGGCGGGCTTCGACGATCTCGGCGCTGACGCCTACGCGGAGCTCTCGAGCGCGGTCACGTTCGGCCTCGCGCCGGCGAGCCACATCGTGGCCTACCCGATCCCGTCGGCCGGCGCGCGACCGCTGGTCAACTACGTCTTCTACCGGAACGTCACGGCGATCGATGCGCTGATGACGACGCAGGCGGGCGAGCGGCGCGCCGTCTCGCTCCGGCCCGGCGAGGTCCAGCCGGGGTTCGTGGACGCGCTTCGCGAGACGGCTCGCGCCTCGCTCGCACCGATTCTCGCCGAGCTCGTCGTCGCGACGGACAGGCCCTTCGTCCAGCAGATCGTCGACCTCGCGACGCCACGGATGGTCGTCGGACGGGCATGCCTGATCGGTGACGCGGCGTTCGCGGGCCGGCCGCACGCGGCCGCCGGGACGGCGAAGGCGCTCGACGACGCCCGCACGCTCGCGCAGGCGCTCGAGGAGGGCAACGGCGACGTCGCAGGCGCGCTGGCTCGCTGGGAGCCGGCCCGGCTCCAGCTCGGCCGGGCGCTCGGCGAGCGCGTGCGCGCGATAGGCCAGCGGTCGCAGATCACGGGCACCTGGGATCCGCGCGATCCGTCGCTCCGATTCGGCCTCTACGAGGCGGGCGACTGCTGATCGAGCAACGCCTCGAGGCCCACCGTCAGGCCGGCGGGCAGTCTCGCCAGGCCGCGCAGCGCGAGCAGCACGCCCGGCACGAAGGCCTCGCGCGAGGTCGTGTCGTGGCGGATCGTCAGCAGCTGTCCGTCGCCGCCGAAGAGCGTCTCCTGGTGGGCGATCAGCCCGGGCAGGCGAACGGAGTGGATCGGCACCTCGGCGCCGGTGATCGCCTCGATCCGTTCGGCGGTGGCCGCGGCCGTCCCCGACGGGGCGTCGAGCTTGTGCTCGGAGTGCAGCTCGACGATCTCGGCGCGCGGGAAGAGCGCGGCGGCCTGCTCGGCGAAGCGCATCGCGAGCACGGCGCCAAGCGCGAAGTTCGGCCCGTAGAAGGCACGGCGCCCCGCCTCGCGCGCGACCTGATCGATGCGGGCTCGCTGCGACGCGGCGAGCCCCGTCGTGCCGAGCACGAGGTCGAGGCCGTGCTCGATCGCGAGCAGCGCGTGCTGCTCCGCGTGCTGCGGCTGGGTGAAGTCGACGAGCACGTCGGCCTCGACCGCCGCGAGCGCCTCCGAGAGCGTGCCGAAGCTCGCGCCGGCGCTGCCCGCGAGGCTCGGGGCGACCCGCGCGACGAGCTCCAGCCCATCGGCCTGCGCGATGCCCGCGGCCACCGGCGCCCCCGTGCGCCCCGTCGCACCGGCGACGATCACGCGCATCAGGCGATCGCCTCGACGAGCTCGGCATCGACTGTCAGCACCGACGGATCGTCGCCGATCGCGGCGATCGAGAGCCGGTCGTCCGCGAACAGCTCGGCTGCGAGCGCCGCGACATCGGCGGCGCTGACGCCGTCGATCCGCTCTCCGAGCTCATCGAGCGAGAGGATCTCGTCGTCGGCGAGGACGCTCCGCCCGAGGCGCGACATGCGCGATGACGTCTGCTCCAGCGACAGCAGCATGCGCCCCTTCAGGCTCTGCTTGGCACGTGCGAGCTCGTCCACGCGCGGGCCGGAGCCGGCCAGGTCGTCGAGCTGCTCGCGGGCGATCGTGAGGCACGTCCCGACGTTCTCGTTGCGCGTGCCGAAGCTGATCCCGACCTGGCCGCTGCCGGCGTACTGGCTCGTGTAGCTGTAGACGCTGTAGGCGAGACCGCGCTTCTCGCGGATCTCCTGCATCAGACGCGAGGATGCGGCAGAGCCGAGCACGTGGTCGAGCAGCGCGAGCGCGAAGCGGCGATCGTCGCCGCGGCCGATGCCGGGACCGCCGACGCAGACGTGCGCCTGCTCGGTCTCCTTGCAGAAGAACGCATGGCGGGGGGCCAACTCGGAGACGGGTCCGCGCGTGGCGAGCGGTGCGTCGCAGAGCTGCAAGGCGCGCTCCGCGTGGGCGCAGATCGTGTCGTGGTCGACGCTCCCGGCGGCGGCGAGGACGACGCTGCGGCTGCCATAGCGAGCGGAGTGGAACGCGCCGACGTGCTCCCGCTCGAACGACGCCACGGTCTCGACCGTGCCGATGATCGGGCGCCCGAGCGGATGCTGGCCGAAGACGCAGCGGGCAGCGAGGTCGTGTACGAGATCGGCGGGATCGTCGTCGATCATCGCGATCTCCTCGAGCACGACCTCGCGCTCGGGCTCGAGCTCGGCCCAGATCGGCGACGAGAGCATGTCGCACATGACGTCGAGCGCCTCGGAGGAGTGCTCGTCGAGCACCCGCGTGTAGACGCAGGTCGAGTCCTTCGTCGTGAAGGCGTTGAGCTCGCCCGCGAGCCCGTCGAACGTCTCGGCGATCTCGAGCGCCGTGCGCGTCGCGGTCCCCTTGAAGAGCAGGTGCTCGATGAAGTGCGTGATCCCGCCCTGCGCGGGGGTCTCGTCGCGAGAGCCGACGTCGATCCAGAGCCCGAGCGCCGCCGAGCGCATGCCGGGCATCGCCTCGGTGACGACGCGAACGCCACTCGGGAGCGTCGTCAGGCGGTGGGTGTCCACGAGCGGAATCTAACGAGTCGTGAATAGCCCGGGGTCAGGCCCCGGGCTATTCACGGACGAGATCGGCGATCGCCGCCGCCACTCGCTCCGGGTTCTCCACGAACACCAGATGACCCGCGTCCTCGTCCTCCAGCAGGCGCGCGTCCGGCAACGCCTCCGCGAGCGGCTCGGCGAAGCCCGGCCAGATCACGCGATCCTGCGCTCCCCAGACGACCAGCGCGGGGAGCGTGAGGCGGTGCAGGCGGTCGCGCAGACCCGCGTGCACGATCGTCACGCCCGCGGCGGGCGTCGAGCGTGCTACACGGGCGCCCGCCACGAGCTCGGCCCCATCGATTCGGTCGGTCTGCACCGCGAGCCGCGCGAACACCCGCGAGCGCAGCGCCGGAATGTTCGCGAGCGGCTGGGCGAGCGCCAGCAGGCGCCGCGTCGCCGCATGCACGCGCGGGCGGCGCCAGGACGGCCGCACCGCGCCCGTCGCGATCAGTCCGGCCGGCGCGATCAGCACGACCGCGCGATAGCGAGAAGGGTCGCGCGCCGCCGCGAAGACGCACAGGCCGCCGCCCAGCGAGTGCCCGCACAGCACCGGCCGCTCGACCTCGAGCGCCGCGAGCGTCGCGTCGAGCCGATCTGCCACCGCGTCGAGCGGAAAGCGGCCCCCGGCGAGCGGCGGCGACGCGCCGAAGCCCGGCAGATCGACCGCGATCACGCGGAAGCTCTCGGCCAGCAGCGGGATCAGCGGACCCCACACCTGCCAGCGCTCGGCGAGACCATGGACGAGGACGATCGGCACGGCCTGCGGGTCACCCGAGAGGGCGACCCGCAGGCCGGCGATGTCTCGCTCTTCGATCAGGGGGCTACTCGCTCCGAGGCCGGCGCGGTCCGCGCCGCTCGCCACGATCGCCGCCGCCGCCGCCGCGGCCGTCACGCGGCGGGCGGTCAGCGCCGCCGCCGCCACCCTGGCCGGCGTTCGGGTACTGCTCCTTGTAGCGCGCGCCGATCTGCTCGGGCGTGATCTCCACGCCGTCCTCGGTCTTCGAGACGAGCTTGAGGCCGATGCGGCCGCGCTCGGTGTCGACCTCGACGACCTCGACGGCGACGAGATCGCCGCGCGAGAGCACCTGATCAACGGTGTCGATGCGCACGCCCGGCGAGATCCGCGAGGCGTGGAGCAGGCCGTCCGTCCCCTTGCGCAGCTCGATGAACGCGCCGAAGTCGGCCGTCTTGACGACCTTGCGGTCGCGGTAGACCGTGCCGACGCCGATCGGGCGCGTCATCTCCTCGATGCGGTCGTGACAGCCGTTCCCGTTGACCGTGTTCGAGGCGTAGATGCGGACGAAGCCATCCTCCTCGATGTCGATCTTGCAGTCGAACTCCTCCTCGAGACCGCGGATCGTCTCGCCGCCCTTGCCGATGATCATGCCGATCTGATCGGAGTCGATCTTCACGGTCACGACCTGCGGCGCGTGCTCGGAGAGGGTCTCGCGCGGAGCCGGAAGCGCCGCCGTCATCTTGCCGAGAATCGAGAGCCGGGCGTCGCGCGCCTGGCTCAGCGCCTCGCGTAGCAGCTGCTGCGTGACGCCGGTGATCTTGATGTCCATCTGCAGGGCCGTGATGCCCTCGGCCGTGCCCGCGACCTTGAAGTCCATGTCGCCGAGGTGATCCTCTGCGCCCTGGATGTCGGTCAGCACGATCGAGGCGTCGCCCTCGACGATCAGCCCCATCGCGATGCCGGCCACGGGTGCCTTGATCGGCACGCCCGCGTCCATCAGGCTGAGCGTCGACCCGCAGATGCTCGCCATCGACGACGAGCCGTTCGACTCGAGGATCTCGGAGACGAGCCGCATCGTGTACGGGAACGTCTCGGAGTCCGGGATCACGGCGAGGAGGGCTCGCTCCGCGAGCGCCCCGTGGCCGATGTCACGACGCTTCGGTCCCCGCATGAAGCCCGTCTCACCGACGGAGAACGGCGGGAAGTTGTAGTGGTGCATGTAGCGCTTGGTCGAGTCGAGCGAGAGATCGTCGATCCGCTGCTCTTCCTTCGCCGTGCCGAGCGTGACGAGCGTCAGCGCCTGGGTCTGGCCGCGCGTGAAGAGCGCCGAGCCGTGCGTGCGCGGGGTCACGGAGACCTCGCACTCGATCGGCCGGATCTCCGTCGCCGCGCGCCCGTCGGGCCGCCGCTTCTCGATCGCGATCTTCTCGCGGACGATCTGCTTGTAGACCGAGTCGGCCGCGCGCCGCGCCCAGCCGGCCGTGAGCGAGTCGAGCCCGCTCTCGCCCTTGCCGGGGAACGGCAGCTCGAGGTCGCTGACGATCTGGCTCATGATTGCCGAGCGCTTCGCCGACTTGAGGTCCTTGGAGTCGCTCTCCGCGTCGGAGAGCGCCCGCAGCGCGGTCTTGAACTGCGCCTCGACGGGAGCCTTGATCGCGGCCATGCGCCGGTTCTCGGCGATCGCCTCGACCCCGAACTGGACCTGCGTGCGCCGGACCATGTCGGCCTCGGAGCTCGCCGCCGTGACCGTCGCGAGCTCGCTCTCGAGCACCTCGGCCTGGGCGGCGGCGATGCCCGCGATGCCGAGCTCCGCGAGCTTCGCATCGAAGCGCGCGCCGTACTTGGCGTCGAGCTCCTGCGTGACCGCGTCGTCGACCCACTTGGGCAGACCGACCTGCTCACGCAGCTCGAGCTGCGCCGCGCAGAGCTTCTTGATGTTCTCGTGCGCCAGCTCGAACGCCTCGATCATGGTCTCCTCGGAGACCTCGAAGGCGCCGGCCTCGACCATCGTGATCGCGCCCGGCGTGCCGCAGACGATCAGGTCGAGCTTCGACTCGAGCATGTCGGGCATCGACGGGTTGACCGCCAGCGCGCCGTCGATGTGACCGATGCGCACCGCGCCGACCGGCCCCAGGAAGGGCAGCGGCGAGATCACGAGCGCGGCGGACGCGCCGTTGATCGCGAGCACGTCGTGCGCGTGCACGCCGTCGATCGAGAGCACGGTCGCGATGACCTGGACCTCGTTCTTGTAGCCCTTCGGCCAGAGCGGCCGCAGCGGCCGATCCGTCATGCGCGCGTTCAGCGTGGCCTTCTCGCTGGCCTTGCCCTCGCGCTTGAAGAAGCCGCCGGGGATCTTTCCGGCCGCATACATCTTCTCTTCCACGTCGACGGTCAACGGGAAGAAATCGATCCCCTCGCGTGCCTCCGTGCGGCCGACGGCCGTGGCGAGCACGACGGTGTCGCCGTTTCGCACGGTGACCGCGCCGTGGGCCTGGCGGGCAAGCTTGCCCGCGCTGAGGGAGATCTGGTCTCCCCCGATCTCGACCGTCACGGTCGTCTCGTGCAGGTGCAGTTCGTTCATCCTCTTCTTCTTCCAAAGCGGCCGCGCCCGGATGGGCACGGCGAAACGCGGCTCGTCCCGCGAGCCGTCGGGTAGTCGTTCGTGCGCAGCGTCGAGATCAGCGTCGTAGGCCGAGCTCGGCGATCAGCGCGCGATACTTCTCGAGGTCGTTGCGCGCGAGGTAGTCAAGCAGTCGCCGGCGCCGGCCGACGAGTGCGAGCAGGCCTCGCCTCGAGTGGAAATCCTTCTTGTGCAGGCGGAGGTGCTCGGTCAGATACGTGATCCGCGCCGTCAAGAGCGCGACCTGCACCTCGGTCGAACCGGTGTTCGCCTCGCTCCCGCCGTGCTTGCGCACGACCTCCTGAATGTCCTCTGTCGTCAGCGCCATCGCGCCTCCCTGATCTCGGGGTTTCTCCCTCGCCGCAGCTGTTCGTGCCGGACTTGCACGCTCGCCGCATTGCGGGGACCTGCACAGGATAGCGCGGCGCTCTGCGAGCGGCGGCGTGTCAGACTGCCGATATGGATGCACTTGTCTGGCGAGACCGCCCGGTGCTGCGCGACCCGCTCGTCGTCGCAGCGTTCCGGGGGTGGAACGACGGCGGCCAGGCGGCGAGCCTCGCCGCGACGTTCCTGCGCGACCAGATTGAGGCCAAGCCGTTCTGCGAGATCGACCCGGAGGAGTTCTACGACTTCCAGGAGGTCCGCCCGCACGTCGCCCTGACCGAGGGCATGGTCCGCCGCATCGATTGGCCCGAGAACGTCTTCAGCCAGGGCGCGCTGCCCGGCGGCGAGCGCGACTGCGTCGTCTTGATCGGGATCGAGCCGCAGAACCGCTGGCGCACCTTCAGCCGCGCCGTGATGGACGTCGCCGAGGGCATCAACGCCTCGATGGTCGTCACGCTCGGCGGCCTGCTCCAGGACACGCCGCACACGCGTCCCGTCCCCGTCTTCACGTCGGCCGAGCCGGAGATGGCCGAGCGTCTCGGGCTCGAGGCGTCGCGCTACGAGGGGCCGACCGGGATCATCGGCGTGCTCCACGACGCCTGTCGCACCGCCGGCATCCCGTCCGCGAGCCTCTGGGCGGCGGTTCCCCACTACATCCAGGTCTCCCCCAACCCGAAGGCCGCGCTGGCCCTGCTGCGCCAGCTCGGCGAGGTCGCGGGCAACCGCTTCGACACCACGAACCTCTCGCAGGCCGCCGTCGCGTTCGAGCGGCAGGTGACGCAGGCCGTCTCGACCGACGAGGAGGTCAGCCGGTACGTGCGCGAGCTCGAGGAGCGCGCCGACGACGACGTCTCGGACGAGATCGAGGAGGAGTCTGCGGGTGGCGAGGACATCGCCGCGCAGATCGAGCGTTTCCTCGCCGAGCGCGAGGACGAGGACTAGCCTCCGGGTCAGAGCGGCAGCGCGCGGGTCTGCGCGATGTCGTCCCACATCTGGGCCACGAGCTCCGCGACGGTCTCGAAGGCCAGCTCGTGGCGCAGGAAGCGCGTGAAGTCGATGCGCATCGGCTCGTCGTAGATGTCGCCCGAGAAGTCGAGCAGGTGCGCCTCGACGACCGTGCCCTCGACGTCGTCGAAGGTCGGATTGCGCCCGACCGAGATGGCCGCCCGATAGCGCGCGCGCTCGCTTCCGACGGTCGCGTAGCCCGCGTAGATGCCGTGCCCGGGGACGACCCGACCGCGCGGCCAGGCGAGGTTCGCCGTCGGCACGCCGAGCTCCTGGCCTCGGGCGAAGCCGCGCTCGACGTAGCCCTCGAGCCATGGGTCGCGCCCGAGCAGGCGCGCGGCGCGCCCGACCTCGCCCTGGCGCACGAGCTCGCGGATCCACGACGATGAGACGCGCTCGCCGTCGAGCGTGATCAGGCTGACCGTGGTCACGCCGAACCCGTGCTGCTCCCCGAGCGCGGCGAGCGTCGCAGCCTCGCCGGCGGCGTGGCTGCCGAAGCCGTAGTCCGGGCCGACGACGAAGTGCACGGCGTGCGCGGCGTGCGCGAGCACCTGCTCGACGAACGCCTCGGGGCTGAGGCGCGAGAGCTCGTGCGTGAAGGGGATCACGATCAGCTCGTCGACGTCCCGTTCCGCGATCAGCTCGGCCCGGCGCTCGACGCCGGAGAGCCGCCGGGGGGCGGCCTCGGGCTGCAGCAGCTCGAGCGGCAGCGGATCGAACGTCGCGACGGAGCTCCGCACGCCACGCTCGCGCGCCAGCTCGGCGGCGCGGTCGATCAGGCCGCAGTGACCGAGATGGACCCCATCGAACGCGCCGAGCGCGATCACGCGCTGCACGGGCTCGAGCTCGTCGATGGCAGTCACGACCTTCATTCGGGCAGCACCATCGTCGGAGCCAAGATACCGTCCCGCGGCTCGGCGAGGCAGACGAGCGTCCCGTCGAGCACGCAGCGCGTGACCCCGTGCTCGCCCGCGAGCGGGATCGAGCGGCCGTGACGGAGGAGCGCGGCCTCGTCGCGCGCGAGCAGGCGCTCGCCGAGATGGCCGAGCGCGTCGCGCGGCGTGACGAACCAGGGAGCGGCGCCCGGGGCCGCAACGACCTGCTCGAGCGTGCCCGCCTGCGCGAGCGTGAAGGAGCCGATCTCGCTGCGCTCCAGCTCGGCGCAGTAGCCGCCGCAGCCAAGCGCGTCACCGAGATCGCGCGCGAGCGAGCGGATGTAGGTGCCCTTCGAGCAGCGCACGTCCAGCGAGACCCGGCCGCGCGCGGCGTCGTGCGCGACGAGATCGAGCGCGTCGATGCTCACGGTGCGAGCCGCCAACGTGACGACCTCGCCGGCACGGACCCGCGCGTAGGCCGGCTTGCCGTCGATCTTGAGCGCCGAGAACGTGGGCGGGATCTGCTCGATAGAGCCGCGGAAGCCTGCGAGCGCGGCCGCGATCGCGTCGCGGTCCGGCGGGGCGATGCCGGTCTCCTCGATCGGTCCCTCGGGGTCTCCGGTGGCCGATCGAGCGCCCAGCTGGATCACGGCGCGGTAGCGCTTGGGCAGACCCATCAGCGGCCCGGAGAGCCGTGTCGCGCCGCCCACGAGCAGGATCACGAGGCCGGTCGCGAACGGGTCGAGGGTGCCGGCGTGGCCCACCTTCGTTCCCCGTGGGAGCGAGCGGCGCAGCTCCGCGACGAGATCGTGGGAGGTCGGCCCGGCGGCCTTGTCGACGAGCTCGACGCCGATCACGCCGGCGTCTGAGCGACGACCTGCGCGGCGAGGAACGCGATGATCTCGTCGATCGTCCCGTCGGACGAGAATCCCGCAGCCCCGCGATGTCCTCCGCCGCCGGCCACGCGCGCCACGGCAGACGAGTCGACGCCGTCCGCACGCGAGCGGAGCGAGATCTTGTAGCGGCCCCCGCGCGGGCTCGCCGGCTCGCGGATCAGCGCCGCGAGTTGCGCCCCGTCGACAGCGCGCAGCGCGTCGGCCGCGCCGTCGGCGGCGCTGTCGGCGGCACCGGTCCGATCGAAGTCGGCGCGCTCGAGCCATGTCACGAGCAGGCGCCCGTCGAGCTCGGAGCGCGCGCGGGAGAGCGCGATCCCGAGCAGCAGCTGCCGCCCGAGGGGCAGCCTCTCATAGAGCAGCGCGAAGAGCCGGGCCGGCTCGATCCCGCGCTCGACGAGCGACGCGGCGAGGCGCAGCGCCTGCGGCGTGGTGTTCGCGTACTGGAAGCGCCCCGTGTCGGTGACGAGCCCGACGTAGAGCGCCTCGCACGCGTCGGGCGTCAGCTCGATGCCGGCCTCTGCGAGCAGGCCCGCGACGATCTCGGCGGTGCTCGAGGCGTTCCCGAGCACGAGGTTCACGTCACCGAAGCAGGTGTTGTCGTGGTGATGGTCGACGTTGACGATGCGGGCGAAGCGGCTGCGCACGTCGATTCCCGTGGCGATCCGCTGCTCGCTGCCACAGTCGAGCGTCAGCAGAACGCGCGCGGCGGCGTCGGCCGGCAGCGAGCGCGAGATCTGTGCGGTCGGCAGGAACGAGAGCTCGCCGGGAAAGGGGGCATCGCCCGCGATCACGCAGACGACGTCGCGGCCGATCGCCTGCAGGGGAAGCACGCAGCCGAGCAGCGAGCCGAGGGCGTCGCCGTCAGGCGACTCGTGCGCCATCACGCAGAGCGGCTCGTCTCCGGAGAGCAAGGCGACGACTGCGGCCCGCGAGGCTGCCGTTGCGTCTGTCGCGCTCACCGCCCGAAGTCTACGCGGGGCGTGAATAGCCCGGGGTCAGGCCCCGGGTATTCACACGCGTGAAATTTCAGCTGTGAATAGCCCGGGGTCTGACCCCGGGCTAATCACAGCTACTCCGGGTCGAGGACGATCGGCTCGTCGAGCGGCGGATTCTCGGCGATCAGCTTCTCCATCCGCGAGCCGTAGTCGATCGAGCCGTCGTACGAGAACCGCAGGTGCGGTGTGCGGCGCAGCCGCACCTCGCGGGCGATGCGCGCCTGCAGCACGCCCTTCGCGCGCTCCAGGCCCTGCAGCGCGCGCTCCTGCTTCATCTCGTTGCCGCTCGCCTGGAAGAACACGGTGGCGTGCTCGAAATCGCGCGTGCAGTCGACCGCGGTGATCGTCACGCGCGCCACCGAGGGGTCGTTCAGCTCGCCGATCGCGTCGCCGAGCACCTCGCGCATCAACTCGTTGACGCGCCGTACGCGCTCGCTCATTGCAGATCCTCCGGGGTCACGACCGCGCGCACGATGCTCGAGGCATCGTGGCCATGGTGCTCGACGAGATGGACGCAGCGGTCGAGCCGCTGATCGAGCTCGGGCAGCCCGCGATCGACGATCGCGACCGTCAGCCGGGTCCGCTGCCAGAGGTCGTGGTGCGCGACCTCCGCGACGGACGCGCCCGCCTTCTGCGCAAGATCGGCCTTCAGCGACAGCAGGTGCCGCCGCTTGCCCTTGAGCGAGTGCTCGTCGGGGAAGTGCAGATCGAACGAGAGGATGCCGACGTAGCCCGAGCTCACCACGTCAGCTTAGAAGCTCCGACAGCATGAATCGTGAGTGACTGGCCCGCGAGACGACGCCAGACGCCACGAAGCATGCTGTCGGAGCTTCGTCACGACGTGGCTGCAAGCTCCCGGGCGAGGTGCCTGAACGGACCGTCGCGCTCGAGCAGCTCGTGCGGGCGGCCGCGCTCGATGATGCGGCCGTGATCGAGCACGATCAGCTGGTCTGCGCGCATCACCGTCGCGAGGCGGTTGGCGTTGTTCCGCGAGGTCCGCCCGGTCTGGAGTCGGTCGAGCGCGCGCTCGATCAGCACCTCCGTCGGCCGGTCGATGTTCG
>JANLRV010000022.1:0-5202 GCA_031361905.1 Actinomycetes bacterium | reverse complement strand
TTTCAAAAGTGTCGTTCGTGTCTGGGGTTGCTGGAGCGAGCGGGGGTGCCGGCCGGCTCGCGGGGCAGGCTGGTGGCCTGTTCAAGAGCCGGCCGGTGCTCCCGCGAAGCCCCGCAGACCGCGCGTAGCGCGGGCTGCGGGGCGCCGCAGGTCTCTCGCTGGGCGTGCAACGCCCCGCAAGAGAACCGTAGGACGATCCAGCGACTCCAGACACCCCGAAACTTTTGAAACCTGCTCTCAGTCCACTCATTTCTGAGACAGACCGCGGACGGCTAGCCGCCGCCGTAGGCCACGACGAGGTCGGTCAGCACGCCTGCCGCGAACCCGGCGGCCAGCACGATCGCGGCGAGCTCCCGATGACCGAAACGGCGCACCGCGTTGAGGATCTCGCAGACGACGTAGAGGATGGCACCGCCGGCGAGGGCGTAGAACGCGAGCTCGAGCGGTCGCGAGGTGACCTCGTAGCCGATCATGCTCCCGACGAACGTCGGCCCGCCTCCGACCAGCCCGGCGAGCGCAAGCCAGCGCCACGACGGTGTGACCGAGCCGAGCGGGCCGACGATGCCGAAGCCCTCGGTTGCGTTGTGCAAGGCGAACCCGATGATCAGAACGGTTGCCAGGCTGACCTCGCCGGCCCGTGCCGAGACACCGATCGCGAGGCCCTCGGCGAAGTTGTGCAGGCCGATCGCGATCGCGATCACCATGCCTGCGCGCAGCGCGCGCCGTCTGATCGCGTCAGGGGACGCGTCTGCGGTCGCGACGCCGCGCGCCGACGGCGCCGCGGCCTCCGAGCCTCCCGCGATCGGTGGCAGATCGGTGCCCGGCGGGAGCATCCGTCGCTCGACGATCGTGAGGCCGGCGCTGCCGAGGGCGAATCCGCCGATCAGGAGGGCCACGTACCCCGCCAGCTGCGCGAAGCCGCCGCTTCCATCCCGGTAGCCGCTGAGCGCGCCATCCACGATCTCGTTCGCGTGCTCCAGCACGTCGACGAAGATGAACGCGAGAATGCCGACCGCGAACATCGCGAGCGCAACACGCGCGCGCTGCCCCAACACGCGTACGCGTCCGATTGGCAGACCGAGATAGATCGTGAATCCCGCCAGCGCACCGAGCAGCACGGTGTGCGCAAACGACATGGTGGCCCTTCAGCGACTTTGGGTTACCTAAGTGTTCGCTGAAACGCTACCACTTAGGTTTGGCTAAGTCTAGGTTCGATCGTCTGTACGAGATCACGGGTACGTGGTGATCGGCGATGATCTGCGCATGACGTTGCCCGGTCATGGAGAGCCGCCCGCTCGCGTTCGTGGCCGAGGATGCGACCGACCGCGTGCACGACCTCGCTGCCGTGCCTGAGCTGCTCTCGGCGTACCTTCCGCGCCCCGTCGCTCTGCTGGCTCGCTCGCTTCCGGTCGAGCGGCTCGCCGGCAGCGAGCGCCGGTTTCCGGCCGCGGCGCTCGTGGCCGACATCGCCGGATTCACGCCGCTCGCCGAGGCGCTGGCCTCGCAAGGTCGCGACGGGGTCGAGCAGCTCGCCGGCCTGCTCGACGAGCTGTTCGGTGGGATCGTGCGCGAGGTGGAGCGGCATGGTGGCGTCGCCGGACGCTTCGGCGGAGATGCCGTGTCAGCGTTCTTCCCTGCACCTGACGGCGACCTGCAGCGCGCACGCGGGGCCGCCGTGCGCTGCGCACAGGCCATCCGCGAGGCCCGGCGCACGGTCCGCGAGCCGAGCGGCCATCGCGTCACGCTCCGCTTGGGCGTCGGTGCGGGCGAGGCACGCGCGCTCGTGCTCGGCGACCACGAGGCGCGGCTCGACTACGTCCTGACCGGTAGCGCGCTGCTCGCTGCCTTCGCGAGCCAGGCCCGTGCGCGGCCCGGCGCGGTCGTCGTCGATTCGCCGCGGGCGTGCGCCGGGCCTCCGCTCGTTCGCCAGCGCCCGCTCGCCGTCGACGATGCGCTCGTCGCGCGGTTCCTCCATCCCGGGTTCGCCCTGCGCGTTCAGGCAGGGCTCGGCGCCTTCATCGCCGAGCACCGGCGGGTCAGCGTCGCGTTCGTCTCGCTCGGCGCGAGCCTGCGGGTGGAGGATCTGCAGGCTCGAGTCGCTGCGCTCTCGCGCGAGATCGCGGACCTGGACGGGCATCTCCATCAGCTCGAGCTCGCCGACAAGGGAGCCGTCGCGATCGCCGTGTTCGGCGCCCCGGTGAGCCATGAGGACGATTCGGAGCGCGTCGCCCTGCTCGCGCAGGCGGCCGGCGAGATCGCCCCGGATGCGCGCGCGGGCGCGGCGACCGGGCGCGTCTTCTGCTGCGAGCTCGGCTCGTCCGGGCGCCGCGAGTACACGCTCACGGGCGACACGATGAATCTTGCAGCCCGCTTGCTCGCTCTCGCCCGGCCGGGCGAGGCGCTCGTCGATGAGGTGACCGCGATGGGCGCTCGCTCGGCGATCGCGGGTGGCCGGGTCCGCATCGTGCGGATCAAGGGGAAGTCCGCGCCGGTGCGGGTCAGGCCGCTTCGGCGTCGCGTCGCGGTGCCTGCCGAATCGACAGCCTCGCGAAGCCCGCTGGTCGGTCGGGCGCGCGAGCTGCGGGTGGCCGACGCGATCCTCGAGCGGGTGCTGGCCGGGGCCGGCGCGTCGCTCGAGCTGGCGGGCGATGCCGGGATCGGCAAGTCGCGCCTGGCAGCCGAGATTGCGGACCGCGCGCTCGCACAGGCGTTCCGCGTTCACGCCGGGGCGGCTCGCGCGACCGCCGGCGCCCTGCCCTATGGCGTCTGGCGACAGCCGCTGCGGTCGCTGCTCGAGCTCGAGCCCGGTGCCGACGCGGCCGTCACGACGGCGCGCCTCGAGGAGCTCGTTCCCGGCTCGGCCGAGCGCGCGCCGCTGCTCGCAGCTGCCGTCGGCATCGGTCCGTTCGTCGACTCGCCGCTGATGCTCGGGCTGGATGCCCGCCAGCGCGCCGATGCGCTTCGCTCCCTCGTCGTCGAGATCGTCGAGCGGGCGGCGTCGCGCGCCCCGCGGCTCCTGCTGCTCGAGGATCTGCACTGGGCGGACGGCGCCTCGCTCGTGCTGCTCCGATCGCTGCAGGAGCGGTCCGGGGCGTCGCAGATCGCCCTCGTGACGACGTCGAGAACGCTGATCGGATCCGCGAGGACCGAGCCGGGAAGCGCGCGTATCCGCCTTCGGCCGCTGCGCCCGGCTGCGCTTCGCACGCTCGTCAGACGGACGTTCGCGAACGCCGACGAGCCGATCATCGAGGCGATCCAGGCACGCGCGCAGGGGAACCCCCTGTTCGCGCTGGAGCTCGGGCGGCTCGCGGGCGAGGCCGGTGGTCTGGCAGGCGTGCCGGACAACGTCGAAGCCGTCGTGCGGGCGCGTGTCGACCGTGTTCCCGAGCGCGAGCGGGCCGTGCTCGCGGTTGCCAGCGTCGCCGGCCGGCGATTCCGCAGCACCTGGCTCGCCGCGGCGCAGCCGGCGCTCGGTGGCGAGGAGGGGGTCTCACGCTCGCTCGGTGAGCTGGCCCGCCGCGAGCTCGTGCTCCCGGTGGCCGGCGAGCCCGGAGCGTTCCGGTTCGGCCACGCGCTGGTCCGCGATGCCGTCTACGGAGCGCTTCCGCGAGCGACGCGGATCCGGCTCCACGACCTTGTCGGCCGTGCGCTCGAGCGGGACCGCGACGCCGACGTCGAGCTGCTCGCCCACCATTTCTCGTTCGGCCGCGACGTCGCGCGCAAGCGCCGCTACCTCCGCGCCGCTGGCGACCTCGCGCGTGCCGCGTTCGCGAACGAGAGCGCGCTCGGGCACTACGAGGCGCTGCTCCCCCTCGTCCGCGCCGGCGAGCAGAGGCGGGTCCTCGAGGCGATCGCCCAGATCCAGCAGCACACCGGCGATTGGGATCGAGCGCGCGCGACCTACGAGCGTGCTCGATCCGGCGCGCGGGGTGCAGAGCGGGTGGCGATCGAGACCGGCCTCGGACAGCTGATCGGATTGACCGGGCGCTATGACGAGGCACGCGTGCTTCTGCAGAGCGCTCGTCGGAGGGCCCAGCGAGTCGGCGACGAGCAGCTGCTTCTGCGGGTGATCGAGAGCGATGGGCTCGCCGCGCACATGTGCGGCGCGCTCGATGCGGCCGCCGAGGCGGCCGACGAGCTGCTCCTGCGTGCGCGCGGCCCGCAGATGCGACGCGCGCTCGCACGCGGATTCGGGCTTCGCGGCGCCGTCGCGACGCGGCGGGGATCGGCGGTCGAGGTATTGCGAGCCTCGACGCGGGGAATGCGTCTCGCCGAGGCGATCGGCGATCGCGCGATCCTCCTGCAGTGCGCGAGCGATGCGGCCGTGGGGTATGGGATGGCGGGAAGGACGCGGGAGTGCATCGGCGCGCTGCAGACCGCGCTCTCGGCGGCTTTCGAGATCGGCGATCGGCGAATCTCGGCCGTGATCCTCGTCAACGCCTCCGAGCTCGAGCGGGAGTGGGGCTCCTCCGCGCGCGCGCGCCGCTACGCGACGCTCGCCCTGCGCGAGCTGTGCTCGCTCGGTGACCGCCCCGTGGCCGCCAGCGCGCTGCTGAACCTCTCGCTGGCGGCAGGCTCGCGCGGCCTGCCTGGGGGCGCGCGAGGCTTCGAGGCCGTCCGCGTTGCCGCCCGCGCGCTCGGGGATCGCGACCTGGAAGCCGACGTGCTGGCGGCGATCGCCGAGCGCGAGCTCGCAGGTCGAAGACCGCTCGCGACGAGGACGGTGCCCGACGATGCCTCGGCCCGCTCGCTCTCGCTTCGCGTCCGCAGCGATGTGCTGCGCGGGGCAGTCGATGGCCAGAGCGCAGCCCGAACGCTCACCGAGGCGGCGCAAGTCCGAGACGGCCAT
Organism: Actinomycetes bacterium; assembly: GCA_031361905.1. GTDB lineage: Bacteria > Actinomycetota > Thermoleophilia > Gaiellales > JALYLC01 > JANLRV01. The sequence continues at coordinate 353 of JANLRV010000022.1, read as the reverse complement.
GATCGCGCCGAGCTGCTCTTTCGCGCGGCGCTGCTCGATCCGACGCAGGCGAGGAGGCGCCGCGCTGCGAGCGCGACGCTCGGCTGCTTCAGGCGCTCGCAGCGCCACGTCTATCGGCGACGGCTCCGGACGCTCACCGGCAGCTCGCCCCCGCGGCCGCCTGCGTTGCCGCTGCTGCGCCTCTCCCAAGCCGTGGCGATCGACGAGGCCCGCGTGATCGCCGACGCGATCGCGCTCGTGGGGGGGCGGCGGGGGCCGGCCGCCCCCCACCCCCGCCCCCCCCCGGGGTGTGGGGAAAGGTGGGGCGGGTGGGCGGGCCAGGGGGGGGGACAACCCCCCCCCGCGCGGGGGGG
>JANLRV010000271.1:0-5083 GCA_031361905.1 Actinomycetes bacterium | reverse complement strand
CGCTTCGACTCGGATCAGGCGCCGCTGCCAATCGGCGGGCGCGATTGACGCTCAGTAGGCGCCAGTCGCGTGCTTGGTGCCCTTGAGCAGGGCGTTAAGGCTGGTCACTACCTCCGCTGCGAGCGGAGCGCGGCCGTTCGGCGTTGCGAACGCGAGCACGTTTGCGATCGTCACGCCCGCGAAGGATGGATCGGGCTTGGTGCCGTCGACGCCATCCTTCGCGGGCGTGACGATCGCAAACGTGCTCGCCTTCGCGACGCCAAACGGCCGCGCTCCGCTCGCAGCGGAGGTAGTGACCAGCCTTAACGCCCTGCTCGAGGGCACCAAGCACGCGACTGGTGCCTACTGAGCGTCAATCGCGCCCGCCGATTGGCAGCGGCGCCTGATCCGAGTCGAAGCGCCATCGGTGATCGGAAGCCAGCCGACACAACGCACTAGCGCGCGGCGCGAGCGATTGCCCCTGCAAGCCGGGGCCGCACGAGCCCACGATGGGAGCCGGGCATCAGCTCCAAGCGCTCCCGTAGACATCTGGATGGTGTCTGGAGCCGCACGATCTCATGCTCTCGAAGCTCGCACGGGAAAGCGAACGCGACTTCTGCTCGATCAGCCGCTTGACGAGATCCGCCGGGCGATCACGAGCGACGCCGAAGCGAGCTACTGCGATCGAGGGACGCCGACATTTACCCGATCAACGATCCCAGCGCGGCGGACGAGATCGATGGCGCGATTGGCGATGGCAGCCATTTCCACGACGCGTAGGGACACTACGCGCATGGAGTTGGCCCAGAGACGGCCGATGGGAATTCGTCGAAGCCTCGTTGCGCCATCGACTCGTCGACGCCGCCACTTCCCGCAGCGACCCGAACCGCCACCCGTTTCGCATCGAGCTCGACGCCGACGACGCATACTGAGCGCGAGATGGCCTACGACGAGAACCTCGCCGACCGGGTTCGCGCGCTCCTCGAAGCTGACGCGGGCTTCAGTGAGCGCAAGATGTTCGGTGGGATCGCCTTCATGCTCGCCGGCCACATGTGCTGCGGAGTCGTTGCCGACGACCTGATGCTCCGGCTCGGGCCCGACGGCGCTGACAGCGCGCTGGAGCACGGTCACGTGCGCCCGATGGACTTCACCGGCCGCCCGATGTCGAGCATGGTGTTCGTTGCTCCCGCAGGCCTCGAGGGGGTCTCACTCCGCGCCTGGGTCGAGCAGGCAGCGACGTTCGCCCGCAGCCTCCCGCCAAAGCGGTAGCGAGCCTGCCTGGTTCGATCCGGGTGGAATCGCCATTCAACACGTAGGTGCTCCTCACCCACGGATACGACCAGCGCGAACGCGCGTGCCGGCCTGGGCGGTGCCGGAGCGGGACGATGCGACATGGACGCGCGCCGGCCGACATACTCGCATCATGAAGCCGGAGCGGATGAACGCCTTCAGCGATGGCGTGATCGCCATCCTGATCACGATCCTCGTGCTCGAGCTGCGACCGCCCGACGGGCACCAGCTCGGCGACATCCTGGACGAGAAAGGCAAGCTTCTCGCGTACCTGCTGAGCTTTGCGTTCGTCGGCATCTACTGGGTCAATCACCACCACCTGATGCAGGTCGTCCATCGCGTCGACGGACGCACGCTCTGGGCGAACATGCACCTGCTCCTGTGGCTCTCGCTGACCCCGCTCGCGACCGACTGGCTCGGCGAGACGGGCGCCGAGACGGGGCCGGTCGCCGCGTACGCGATCGTGCTGCTCGGCTGCGCGATCGCGTACACGCTGCTGACGCTGGCGCTGCTCGGCCTGCACGAGCCGGGCTCACAGCTCGCGCAGGCGATTGGCGACGACCGCAAGGGCAAGGTCTCGGTCGCGGCGTACGTCGTCGCGCTCGCGTGCTCGTTCGTCGTGCCCTGGGCCTCGATCGCGCTCTTCGTCACGGTCGCGTTGATCTGGTTCGTCCCCGACCGGCGGGTCGTGCGCGTCATCGCCGACCGGTCGTAGGGCAGGCGCGGGGCTCGGCGGCAGCGCTGCGCCGGCGCGCTCCGGCCGGGCTACGATCGGCTCGTGGGCGTCGAGGTGGACAGCGAGCAGTTCGGCGGGGAGGAGCTCGCGCGCTTCGGCGAGAGGCTGCGCGAGAGCCTTCGCGTGCTCGAGGAGCTGCTCGCCCGGCCTGGGTTCGGCCACGGCGAGACGACCGTGGGGGCGGAGCTTGAGGTGTCGCTGGTGGACGCCGTGGGAGGGCCACTCGCCCGCAACGTGGAGGTCGTCGAGGCGGTCTGCGACCCGCGCGTGACCGTCGAGGTCGAGCGATTCAACCTGGAGTGCAACCTGCCCTGGTGGCCGCTCGCCGGCAGGCCGTTCGAGCGCCTGGAGCGCGAGCTCGCCGACTGCCTCGCGGTGCTCCGTCGGGGGGCTGCGGCCCACGGCGGGCGAATCGTCCCGATCGGGATCCTGCCGACGCTCGTGCTTGGCGACCTGGGCATGTCGTCGCTGACCGACGCCGTCCGCTACCGCGCACTCAACGCGGCGCTGGTCGAGCGGCGCGGCGGCCCGTTCGTGCTCTCGATTCACGGGGATGACGACCTCGAGCTGGAGACCACGGACGTGTCGTACGAGGGCGCGAACACGTCTTTCCAGCTGCACCTGCGCGTCGAGCCGACGAGCTTCGCGGCCGTCCACAACGCCGCCCAGCTCGCCACCGCCCCGGTCCTCGCCGTCGCCGGGAACGCCCCGACCCTGCTCGGCCGGCGGCTCTGGGAAGAGACGCGAATCGCGCTGTTCAAGCAGTCCGTGGACGCGCGTGACGACGCGCAGCGGGCGCGGCACGACGATCCCCGCGTCTCGTTCGGGCGGCGCTGGGTGCGCGATGGCGCGCTCGAGCTGTTCGCCGAGAGCGTCGCGCTCCACGAGCCGCTCCTGCCGCTGCTCGGCGCCGAGGAGGCGGAGCCGGGTCCGGTGCCGGAGCTGCGAGAGCTGCGGCTTCACCAGGGAACCGTGTGGCGCTGGAACCGGGCCATCTACGACCCAGCCGGTGGCGGCCACCTGCGCATCGAGCTGCGCACGCTGCCCTCGGGACCGACCATCTCGGACATGGCCGCGAACGCGGCCCTGATGCTCGGCCTCACGCTCGCGCTGGCGCGCGACCCCGAGTGGGTCGAGGCGCACCCTTTCAAGCTTGCCGAGCGGAGCTTCTATGCGGCCGCGCGCGAGGGGCTCGCCGCTCGGATCGACTGGCCCGGCGGCTCGCGACGAGCCGATCTGCTCGCGCTCGAGCTCCTGCCGGTCGCGCGAGACGGTCTCGTCGCCGTAGGCGGCGTGGAGCCGCGGGAGGCCGACCGGCTGCTCGCGATCGTCGAGGGGCGGGTCCGCGCGGGCCAGACCGGCGCACGCTGGCAGCGCCGCGCGCTGGCAGCGCTCGAGCTCCGGCTCGGCCGCGAGGAGGGGCTGCGCGCGATGCTCGAGCGCTACCTGGCGCTCTCGGAGGAGGGCGCGCCCGTGCACACCTGGCCAGTGCCGGCGGCGTGAGCTTCCCGCTGCAGCTGCTCGACGGGCCCCGTGCGGCGGACGTGCCCGCCGACCCGGTGGCCTTCCTGCGCCGGCTCGGCGGGCCAGCCGCAATTCGCGTCGCCGGGCGCGACCGGCGGCGCTGCCGCGTCGTCGTGACGCTGCTCCACGGCAACGAGCCGTCCGGCCTACGGGCCGTGCACGGCTGGCTGCGCGCGGGGCGGCTGCCCGCGACCGACGCGCTGCTCGTGCTCGGAGGGGTCGCCGCGGCGCTCGCCGAGCCAGTGCTGACGCGCCGCGAGCTGCCGGGTTCGGTCGACCTGAACCGGTGCTTCGGCGACCGGGAGCCGGCCGGGCCGGCGCGCGAGTTCGCCCGCGCGATCCTCGACCTGATCCGCCGGAGCGAGCCCGAGGCGCTCGTCGACGTGCACAACAACACCGGCCACAACCCGGTGTACGGGGTCGCGCCTCGCGTCGGGGACGCCGAGCGGCAGCTCGTCGGGCTCTTCGCGGGACGGGTCGTTCACTACGACCTGCGGCTCGGCGCCCTCGTGGAGGAGACGCCGGAGCTGTGCCCGACCGTGGTCGTGGAGGCCGGACGGGCCGGCGCCCCGGCCGCGGACGCGGCGGCGCGGCGCGGGCTCGACCTGCTGCTCGGCCAGGACGACATCGTCGGCTCCGGCCTCCCGGTCCCCGTGCTCGAGCTGTTCAGCCGGCCGGTGCGGGTCGAGGCTGCCCCCGGGGTCTCGCTCGCCTACGGCGCCGGTGCCTGCGCGGGAGCGGCCCTGACGGTCGCAGAGGACATCGACCGCCACAACTTCGAGCGTCTCGCGCCGGGCACGGCCATGGGCTGGCTCGCAGCAGGAGCACCCTGGCCGCTCGTGGCACGCGGCGCGGATGGCGCCGATTGCTCGCGCGAGCTGTTCGAGCTCGTCGACGGGCGGCTCGTGACCCGGCGTGAGCTCGTGCCCATCATGATGACGACGGATCCCGGGATCGCGACGAGCGACTGCCTCTTCTACGCCGTCGAACCCTCCTGACGTGCGGTGAAGACGGCCGAGCCGTCGTCGCACCTCGGTCTGCCTGACGGGGCCGTTCCGAGTGAGCAACCGAGCGGCCGGACGCAGCTCGACCCACGCACGGCCGCCGCGAGGCCCGGCTCGCGCGCGTTCGATCGCGCCGCCCGAGCACGCACGAAAGCGCATGCGAACCCGCAGGCCGTCCGAGCACGGCCGGGCTGATGCAGCAGATCGGCGTCCTTCCCAGCTGATGCCGCAATCGTATCCGCGCCTCACCAGCCGCCGATCACGCATCTGAGAAGGTTCCGCGCCGGTTGCGCGAAAAGCCTCAAGTGATCGATCGGGGTCGTCGATAGCTCCCTCCTATGAGGCATGCATCGACGACCAGATTCTCCGACGATCGCGTCCGGCTCGCCGGCATCGCTGGCGGCCTGCTCGTCGTGCTGCTGGCAGCCTCGGTGCTGATCACCGTCTCGCGCTACGACAACGCGATCTCGAGCGCGAACCAGGTCGGCGAGCGCCGCGCCAACTCGCTCGTCGCCCAGCAGGCCGAGACGGCGTTCTGGCACGAGCGCGA
>JANLRV010000266.1:0-2578 GCA_031361905.1 Actinomycetes bacterium | reverse complement strand
GGGTGGGGTCGGGTCGAACCGACCCCACCCCCTTCTCGCGGTTAGACCTTCCGCACGGGCGGCGCGCGGCGCAGCATGTGCGCCTCGACGTCCTCGGCAGGCTCGTGAGAGCGCCTCGCGTGACCGTCGACGTCTAGCCTCGGCTCCTCGGCAGGCTCGTGAGAGCGCCTCGCGTGACCGTCGACGTCCTCGTCCTCATTCTCGGCCTTGGGCGTCTCGTCGGACATGATGATCCTCCCTGGATCGCTCGGTTGGATGCTTGACGGGGAGCACCACCGATTTCTTCCCTCCGAGCCTCGATCCGCGCAGAGAGACCGCGCGAAGAAGCTCTACACCGACGCGAGCGAGGGGCGCAGGGAGTGCATGCGGCTTGCGATCACCGCGTCCGCGGCCGCAGCGCTCGTCGCGTGGCCCGTCACGGCCGAGACGAACTCGTCGCCCCGCAGCGCGAAGAGGCTGACCGCCGTCTCGGCGCGCACGGTCGCCGTGCGCGGGACGCCGCGGATCAGTGCGATCTCACCGAAGCCGTCTCCCGGCCCGAGCATCCGCTCCGGCGCACCCGAAGGCTCGATGCGCACGCTGCCGCGGTCGATCACGAAGTAGCGATCGCCGGCGTCTCCCTCGCGGAAGAGCACCTCGCCGAGCGCGAGCGAGACCGGCTCGAGGGCGCTCGCGAGCTGCTCGATGATCGCCGTCGGGAGCGGAGCGAAGATTGCATCGCCTCGCAGCACCTCGATGCGACGGGGGTGAACGATCGGAACGTCCAGCCGCCGCAGCCTCCGCCAGAGCGGCAGCGTCACGAGCGGAAGCAGCGCGCCCGTGATCACGAGCGTCGCCTGGCCTCCCGCGACCCGGAGCAAGACCGGGGTCGCCGCCGCGCCGATTGCCACGGACGCGATCACCACGCTCTCGAGCACCCCGAAGACGCGGCCGAGGAGCGCGCTCGGGGTCGCGCGTTGCAGCAGCGTGATCGCAGAGACGTCGACGAGCGTGTTGCCGATTCCGACGAGCACCAGCATCGCGATCGCCACCGGCATGGTCGTCGCGAGCCCGATCAGCGCGATCGGGGCTCCCCACAGCAGCAGCCCGAGCACGAACGTCGTGGTCAGGCGAACGCGCTGCGACAGCGCGAGTGCCGGGACGGCACCGAGCAGGCCACCGATTCCGCTTGCCGCGAGCAGCGCGCCGACGCCGGCATCGCCCGAGTGGAGCAGCTTCAGGGCGATCACCACCGTGAGGACGTTGAGCGCGCCGGCGACGACCACCTGGGCGCAGTAGAGCCCGACGAGCACGCGGACGTCGCCGTTGCGCACGATCGCGGCGAGCCCCGCGAAGACCCCATGGCCAGCCTCCGCGTCGTCTTCGCCCGGGTCGAGCGCCGACGAGACGTCGGCTTCGGCGACCTCTGGGCGCACCCGTGTGATCGCCATCGCAGAGAGCGTGTACGCCACGATCGGGACGACGAACGCGAGCGTCGTACCGAACGCCGCGAGCGCCGCGGCGCCGAGCGCAGGGCCGATCACGCATCCCGTCGACTCGACCGTGCTGGAGGTCACATTCGCGACCGTCAGCTCCTCCGGGTCTCGCACGAGCGTCGGCAGCATCGCGCCCTGCGCCGGCCAGAACAGCGTGCTCACGAGCGCCGTCAGCGTCGTCAGCCCGAGCAGCACGACGAGCGGCGCGCCGAGCGCGGCGGAGATGCAGACGCCGCTCATCAGGACCGCTCTCGCCGCGTCCGTCGCGAACAGCACGCGCTGCTTCGAATGGCGGTCGACCACCGACGCGAGGAACGGCGCGGCAAGCGCCGCCGGCACGAGACGGCAGACCTGTGCGATGCCGACCCACGCGACGCCGGCGCGCTCGTACACGAGCACGCTGATCGCGACGCCGTAGGACCAGTCTCCGATCGTCGAGCCTGCCAACGCGAGCTGCGCCCGGCGCACCGCCTCGTTCGACCAGACCGAGCGGAGCGCGCCGAGCGTGCTCGAGCTCACGCGACCTCCACCGTCGTCGGAGGCCGTGCGGATTTCACCTAGCTTTCGCCCTCGATCAGGGGCGGCGTGCCGGTGCTGTGAAACGCGTGCGCCTCGACGTCCGGCGCGGGCGGGACCTCCTTGCCGTGCGACGCGTGCGCGTCGACGTCATCGGTCTGCTCGTGCGCGTGCCGGAGGCTGTGCGCTTCCACGTCGCCGGGCTCGTGGTGCGTGGTGGGATCGGTGTCGCGCGGCTCGCGGTGCATCGCTGGCTCCTCACGTGGATGGGCCGATTCTGCGCTCTTGACGCAACGAGTGCGAGTTTTCTTCCCCCGTGCGCACCTCTGCGCCCGCTCCGGCACCGGGCTAGACTCGTCCGCCATGGCCGAGGTGACTCAGGCGAGCGAGGAGCTGCCGGCGTGGAGCATGCCCGCATCGGCGCTCGCGCGCTCGTCGATCGCGGCGGACTGGCCCGCCGGCGTGACGCGCGAGTGGGCGTTCGGCGGCTCGACCGGTGCCGGGGTGCGCGTGTGCGTGGTCGACAGCGGCGTCGATCGGCATCCGCTGATCGGCGCGGTGCAGTCGGGGGGGGGGGGGGGGGGGGG
>JANLRV010000246.1:0-11529 GCA_031361905.1 Actinomycetes bacterium | reverse complement strand
GAGCCGCCGATGTGACGACGAGGCAGCATGGATCACTAGGGTCTTCGCGTCAACAACAAACGCGAGTAGCTAGCACAGCTCGCAGGCCTCGATGAACCGCTGGCCCGCCTCGCGCCCGCCGGCGATGCCGAACGCGAGGATTGCGCCGGGGCCTCGCGGGAGGTAGCGCTCGACGCTCGCGGCGTAGGGCGAGTCGGGCAGATCGGGGTACGCGACCCAGGTGACCGAGGGGTGCGCGCGCAGCGCGGCCGCGACCGTCCTCGCGTTGGCGACGTGCTGGCGCATCCTCAAAGACAGCGTCTCGAGGCCCTGCAGCAGCAGGAACGCGTTGAACGGGCTGAGCACCGGACCGAGGTCGCGCATCGTCTCGACGCGCGCCTTCATCACGAAGGCGAAGTTCCCGAAGGTCTCATGGAAGCGCATGCCGCGGTAGCCGGCAGATGGCTCGGTGAGCTCGGGGAACCGGCCGGCCGACCAGTCGAAGGTGCCGCCGTCGACGATCACGCCGCCGATCGAGGTTCCGTGGCCGCCGATGAACTTCGTCGCCGAGTGGATCACGATGTGCGCGCCGTGCTCGATCGGGCGGCACAGATAGGGCGTCGCGAACGTGTTGTCGATCACGAGCGGCACGCCGGCGGCGTCGGCGATCTTCGCCCAGGCGGCGATGTCGAGCACGTCGATGCGCGGGTTTCCGATCGTCTCGGCGTAGAGCACGCGGGTGCGGTCGGTGACCGCCGCCCGCACCGCGTCGAGGTCGTGCGGATCGACGAAGCGGGTCGTCACGCCGAAGCGGGGGAGCGTCAGGGCGAACTGGTTGTGCGTCCCGCCGTAGAGGTTCTGCGAGCTGACGATCTCGTCGCCCGAGCCGAGCAGGGTCTGCATCACGATCGCGCAGGCGGCCATCCCGGACGCGGTCGCGAGCCCGCCGACCCCGCCCTCGAGCGTGGCGACGCGCTCCTCGAAGACGGCCGTCGTCGGGTTGACGATGCGCGTGTAGGTGTTGCCGAACCGGTTCAGGTCGAACAGATCCGCGGCGTGCTGCGTGTCCTCGAAGACGTAGGACGTCGTCTGGAAGATCGGCTGGGCGCGCGACCCGGTCGTCGCGTCGACGCGCTGGCCGGCGTGCAGCTGCAGCGTGTCGAAGCCGAACACGCGATCAGCCGGCATGGTGCGACTCCTCCCGCCGCGACGAGATCACGCCGGTCGAGAGGCCGACCCAGTTGAGCCCGCCGAAGAAGCGGCAGTGCTCCATCTTGATGCAGCGGTCCTGCACGAACGCGATCCCGGCCGCGCGGGCGCGGGCCGCGGCGGCGTCGTCGCGCAGCCCGAGCTGCAGCCAGATCGCCTTGGCGCCGAGCTCGATCGCCTCGTCGACGACGGCCGGCACCTCGGCTTGCCGTCGGAACACGTCCACGATCTCGAGCGGGCCGGCCTCGGCGAGCGTCGGCACGGCGGTGAGCCCGAGGACCTCGTCGATCGTCGGATTGACCGGCACGATCTCGTAGCCATAGGCCAGCAGGTGAACCGCCACGCGGTAGCTCGGCCGCGAGGGGTTGCCAGAGAGGCCGACCATCGCGATGCGCCGGTAGCGCTGCAGGAGGTCGCGGCCTTCGATCGCGAGCACGCCGTCGTCCATGCCTGCCATGCGCGTCATCGCTCGGAGTCTCGCAGCTTCGCCCGACTTTCGATGGGGAAGAAGGGAACGCGCGCGGATCCTAGAACAGAGCGGGCATGTTGAAGGAGCAGCCGCTGACGCCTGGCGAGCTCGTGCGTTTGGTTCGCGAGCGGCACGGTGTCACCCAAAAAGAACTTGCTGTACGCGCGCACACCGCGCAGTCGGCCATCTCGCGGATCGAGTGCGACCGCATCTCGCCGACGGTGGAGACATTGTCGGCGCTCGTACGCGCGCTCGACGAGGAGCTCTTCCTGACGACGCGCGTTGCGGAATCGCAGCGCGAGCCGGTGGTCCTGCGGGCGCGGGTCGTCGATCAGCAGCCCGTCCAGGGAACGGTCGTCGAGGACACGAGGATGAGCCAGCGCGGTTAGCTAGCCGCGTCGAGGGGTTGGCTTGCTCTACGCCGTTCCCACCCCGCCGATCGAGACGTACTTCACGTCGAGGTACTCGTCGATGCCCTGTGGCCCGCCCTCGCGGCCGTAGCCCGACTCCTTGACGCCGCCGAACGGCGCCGCCGCCGAGCTGATGATGCCGTCGTTCGCTCCGACGATGCCGTACTCGAGGCGCTCTGCGACGCGCAGCAGGCGCGCGTAGTCGCGCGTCGAGAAGTACGCCGCGAGACCGTAGACGGTGTCGTTCGCGAGCTTGATGACCTCATCCTCGGTATCGAAGACGGTCACGCCGGCGACCGGGCCGAACGTCTCCTCGTAGTGGATCAGCATGTCGGGCGTGATGCCGTCGATCACGGTCGGCGCGTAGAAGTGACCGCCTGCGTGCCCGTTGCCCTTGAGCTCGTGCCCGCCGACGAGCACCTTCGCGCCCTTCGCGACCGCGTCGCGGACGTGCTCATCGCTCTTCTCGACGGCGCGGCCGTCGATCATCGGGCCGATCACGACGCCTTCCTCGCGCCCCGGACCGACCTTCATCGTTGAGACGCGCTTGACGAGCTCGGCGAGGAACGCCTCGTGGATGCCCCGCTGCACGTACACGCGGTTCGCGCAGACGCACGTCTGACCCGCGTTGCGGTACTTCGACGCGATCACGTCGGTGACGGCCTTGTCGAGGTCGGCATCGTCGAAGACGATGAACGGCGCGTGGCCGCCGAGCTCGAGCGAGAGGCGCTTGACCTGGTCGGCCGACGCGCGGATCAGCTCCTTGCCCACCTCGGTCGATCCGGTGAACGAGATCTTCTTGATCCGCGGGTCGTGGAACAGATGGCTTGAGATCTCGCCCGTGCGACGGCTCGTGATCACGTTGACGACGCCGGCCGGAACGCCGGACTCGTGCATGATCCGCACGATCTCGATCGCGGTCAGCGGGGTCGCCGAGGCGGGCTTGACGATCATCGGGCAACCGGCCGCGAGCGCGGGCCCGAGCTTGCGCGTCATCATCGCCGCCGGGAAGTTCCAGGGCGTGATCGCAGCGGTCACGCCGACCGCCTGCTTGAGCACGAGCACGCGCTTCTCGGCGACGATCGAGGGCAACGTCATGCCGTACACGCGCTCGGCCTCGCCCGCGTTCCAGTCGAAGAAGGAGGCCGCGTAGGCGACCTCGCCACGCGCCTCCGCGAGCGGCTTTCCCTGCTCGTCGGTCATCACGCCGGCGATGTGATCGGCCTCGGCCATGATCGCCGCCGCCGCCTTCCGCAGGATCGCGCCGCGCTCCTTGCCGGTCAGCGCGCGCCACGCGGGAAGCGCGGCGTCTGCGGCATCGATCGCGTCTGCGAGATCGTCGGTCGTCGCGTTCGGAACGGTGCCGACGAGGGCACCCGTCGCCGGATTCGTGACGTCGAACGTGCCGCCCTCGCTGCCGCGCCACTCGCCGCCGATCAGCATCTCGTAGGCCGTACCGACCGTAGTCGCCATCTCTAACCCCTTCGGATCAACGGAATTCCGCAGGCAGTCTACCCGCGTTGCACGGCCGGCAACGTCCGGTGGGACGGCATGCGAGCTATCATCGCGCCGGGCTCCGATTGGGCCCTTCATCGAAGGAGGAGTGAGCCGTGATCAAGGGATTCAAGGACTTCATCATGGGCGGCAATCTGATCGATCTTGCCGTCGCGTTCGTGCTTGGCACTGCGTTCGCCGCGCTGAGCACGTCGTTCGTCGAAGATCTCATCTCGCCGATCGTCGGGGCGATCGTCGGCAAGCCGGAGTTCAGCTCGACGTTCTCGATCGGCGACGGCGTCTTCAAGATCGGTCACTTCATCACGGCGACCATCACCTTTGTCTCGACAGCGGCGGCGATCTACTTCTTCGTCGTGCAGCCATACCAGCGCCTACGCAAGCCCGTCGAGGCCGGCGGCCCGACCGAGATCGAGCTGCTGACCGAGATCCGCGACGCCCTCAAGGCCGCGCGCTGATCTACGCTGCAGCGCTGACCACCTGAAAGGAAATCCCCATGGGTCTCAGTGATCTCGTCAACAGAGCAAAGGAAGCCGTCAGCGACCGCGGCGAGCTGTTCGGCAAGGCGAAGCACGCCGTCGAGGGCGCGAAGGACGCGGCAACCCGCGAGGGCGGCCTGCTCGATAAGGCGAAGGACGCCACCGTCGGAGAGGGCGGCCTGGTCGACAAGGCGAAGGACGCCGCCGAGGGCGTCAAGGACGCCACCGTCGGAGAGGGCGGCCTCGTCGACAAGGCGAAGCACGCCGTCGATGGCGTCAAGGGCTCGGCCGACGACGAGGCAGCCGCCGTGGCGGATGTTGCAGCGACCCCCGTGGACGTTGCAGCGACCCCGGTGGACGTTGCAGGGACCCCGGCGGACGACGCACCGAGGGTCTGACCGCTAGCGAGGGGCGAAGGGCTGAGAAGCTCTCACGGAATGATTCGTGAATGACTGGCGAGTGGCTCACGGTGCTCTGCTACCAGCAGAGGCACGAAAAGTAGACGCCGCCAGGCATCGCGAGGCATTCCGTGAGAGCTTCTTTGGGCTCGGCGCCCCTCGTCAGACGCGAATCGCGCGCGAGCGCAGGCTGCCGGACTCGACGTAGCCGCGCCCGCCCGCGGCACGCACGCGCAGCTCGAATGTGAACGCCTCGCCCGGCTGCAGCGTGCCAACGCGCCGGCACGTGCGAGCGCTCGCAGTCAGCTGCTCGCAGACGCGGATCCCCGCTGCGGCGCTCGCACCGCGGTTCACCGTCGTGAACGTGACGATCGTCGAAGCGGCGTCGCGCGCGTGGTGCTCGTAGAGCGCGAGGCCGTCCGGGCGCGCGCCGGTCGCCCCCGCAAGCGGAAGGGCGAGCGGGAGCGCGAGCACGAGCAGGAGCGAGCGGCGGGCCATCCTCTCACCCAAGCACAGAAATCGCTCACGATGTTGCCGTCCACCACGGCGCGGCGCCGTCGAGGCGACGCAGCGCGTTCGTGACGCAGTGGATCTCGCCCACGCCGCGGTGTGCGTAGAACCAGTCCTCGACGAACGAGACGCGGACCGAGACGGCCTGCAGGCGCTCGCGAACGGCCTGCTCGAACAGGTCGCGGCCATCGACGACGGGGCCGTGCTGACGCGGTGCCACGTAGATCCCGCCGCCGAGGTACACCCCGTTGACCGCGTTCGGCGTCAGCGCGACGAGGCCGCTCGCATGCATGCTCGCCGGCGCGGGACCGAACAGCACGGGGACTCGGACGATCTCGTCGTCCGCGAGCCCCGTCTCGGCGCGCAGGACCGTCAGCGCGCGCTCGATCGCAGCTGCCGCTCGCATGTTCGCGCGACGAAGGCGCCGGCTCGCGAGCAGGCTCGCGACCGTGCGCTCGAGCGGGCGCAGCCGCACCTGCAGCTTGCTCGACCGGCTTGAGAAGCCGGGCTCGCGGAGGCCGGCGAACGCGAGCGCGCTCCCGTGGCCCGACGCGCGTGCCTGTTGCAGCAGCGCGATCGCCCCGGCCGGGTCGGCGACGGCGGCGACCCAGCCGCGCGCCGTCGGCGCCGGCAGGAACGTGACGATCTCATCGATGTGGCCGACGACGAGCCACGAGGTGTCGAGCACGACCGGTGGCTGCGCGCCCTGCGCCTCGAGCATGCGCACGAACGACGGATCGGGGGCGTGTCCGGTCGCCGACCCGTAGACGACCCGGCCCGACGGGAAGCTGCGCGTGCCGAGCGAGTACGGCGGGATCGCGCCGAAGTTCCCGGTCGAGCTGTAGGTGTCCTGCCCGGGCGAGCGGCGCTGCCAGGCCGGGCTGTACTGCTGCACCGCCCCGATCCCCTGGCTCGCGAGCTGCGTGAACACGGGCCGTCCGGCGTCGCGCAGCGGGCGCCCGTGCCGCCGCCCGGTGCGATTCGCGTTCGCCGAGCGGATCAGGATGCGCATCGTGTGCGTGCCGCCCACCGCGGGAACGGAGGCGTAGCCGGGCTCGAACACGTCTTGCGCCCAGATGTCGGTGCGCGAGGGTCGCAGGTTCTGCAGGTGCGCCCCGAGGCCGGCCTGGGCGAGGCTGCGGCTGAGCCCGTCGAAGAGCGAGCGCTGCCCGCTCGTGGCGAGCGCCCGGCCCGTCGCGAGCGCGTGCACCGTCGAGGTGTCCGCGGGGTCGAAGGCGTTGCGTGAGAACGCGAACTCGCCGGCATCCGACGCCACGGGCGGCGTCGCGAGCAGCCGCGAGACCGGCATCAGGTCGTGCTGGAAGAGCACGGGTGCGACGCGCAGCCTGACGGTGTCGGACGCGGTCTCGCCGACGCTCCGCACGGTCAGCGTGATCGTCAGATAGCCCGTCCAGACGCGCGTGTCGCGCACGATGTCGCGCGCCTCGAGCGCGAGCGCGACCCCTGAGCGCAGCTCGGCGAGCGTGAGCCGGCCGTTGCGGAGCGGGACGAGCGCGCCGTCGCGGCGGATGAACAGCCGTCCGCGGCCGTGCTCGGCGATCGCGAGGGTCGCCGTCGCGTCGTCGGGCGCATCCGCCCATGGCGCCACCGCGAGCGGTGCGAGATCGAGCTCGTCCTGCGCGCCGTCGACGACCGGGTCGGTCGCGTCGTTGCAGCGGGCGATCGCCCGGTCGGAGAGTCGGCGCGCGCGGGCGGCGCAGCGGCGCCCGTCGTCGTCGACGTTTGGCAGCACGATCGCGCCGTGCGCCGCATCCCAGGTGTCCTCGCCGAGATCGTCGGCCGGATCGGTCAGCGACGCGACGCCGTCGCGGTCGACGTCGGCCCGCAGGTCGGCGAGCGGCGCGGCGAACGCGGGCGTCGCGCTCAACCCGAATGCCGCGAGCGTGATCGCGGCGAACGTGAGCGGGCACCGCATCACCACATGATCGGCGATGCGGCGCCCTTCTGCACTGTCCTAGTCGGCGCCGAGGGCGGGCTCTGCCGAGCCGACCGGCCGCGGGGGAAGCTCGCCGGGCGGCTCGATCGTGATGTTCGGCAGGATCCGGTCGAGCCAGGCGGGGATGGCCCAGGAGCGCTCGCCTAGCAGCGAGAGCAGTGACGGCACGACGGCCATCCGCATGATCAGGGCGTCGGTGAGGATCGCGACGCCGAGGAACACGCCGAACTCCTTCGTCGTGCGGTCCGGCGCGAGCGCGAACGCGAAGAACACCGAGGTCATGATCAGCGCGGCTGCGATGATCACGCGTCCGATCGCCGAGATGCCGTCGGCGGTCGCCTGCTTGGTCTGCTTGTCGCGCAGATGCTCCTCGCGGATCCGGCTCATCAGGAACACCTCGTAGTCCATCGAGAGCCCGAACAGGATCGCGAACGCGATCGGTGGGAGGAAGCTCTCTATCGGCCCGGTCTTATCCAGACCGACCACCCCGATGAGATGCCCGTCGGTGACCAGAAACGTCAGCACTCCGAACGCCACGAGCGCCGAGAGCAGCGTCGTCAACGCCGCCTTGACAGCGACGACGAGCGAGCGGAACGCCATCGCGAGCACGAGGAACGTGATGCCGATCACGAACAGCAAGAACCGCGGGATCGCCGAGAAGATGCGCTGCGCGATGTCGTCGAAGGCCGCCGTCGTGCCTGACAGGTAGGCCTTCGCGTCGGTCTGCTTGAGGCTCGCAGGCAGCACGTCGCGCAGGTGCCGTACGAGCGTGCTGGTCTCTTTCGACTGCGGCGCGGTCGTCGGGAAGGCGGTCACGATCGCCGTGTCGCCGGCCTTGTTGACGACGGCGGGAGCGACGAAGCTGATGCCCTTCTGCTTCTTCAGGGCCGCAGCGACGGTCGCGCCTGCGGTCTTGTCGTTCTTCTGATCGACGACCACCAGGATCGGCCCGTTGAAGCCCGCCCCGAAGCCCTCTGCGAGCAGGTCGTAGGCCTTTCGCTCGGTCGAGCTCGAGGGCTGCGTGCCCGCATCCGCTGCGCCGAGCTGGATCCCGAGCACGGGTGAGGCCAGCACGAGCAGCGCGATCACGGCGACCCCGCCGACGAGCGCCGGCCGACGCGTGACGAGACGGCCCCAGCGTCCGGTGAACGACGCGGCGCGGCCTGTCTCGCTCTCGTCGAGCACGACGCCCGGAACCTTGCCCCTGTCGATCCGGTGGCCCATCTTCGCGAGCACGGCGGGCAGCAGCGTGATGGCGATCACGACGGAGGTCAAGACTCCGAGCGCGCCTCCGATACCGAGCTTCGTGACGAAGTCGAGCCCGATCAGGGCAAGCCCGGCGACCGAGATCGCGACGGTCATTCCGGCGAACACGACGGCTCGGCCGGCGGTGGCCTGCGCCTTCGCGGCGGCCTCCTTCGGCTCCATGCCCTCGTGCAGGTTCTGGCGGAAGCGCGTGACGATGAAGAGCGAGTAGTCGATGCCCACGCCGAGCCCGATCATCGAGAGGAGAAGCGGCGTGATCGTGTTGATCGACGTGACCCGGGCTAGCAGCAGGAGCATCATGAAGCCGAGCATCACGGCGAAGATTCCAACTGCGAGCGGGATGAATGCCGACGAGAACGTCCCGAGCACGACCAGCAGCACGACGAGCGCCACGGCGATGCCGATCAGCTCGCTCGGACCGAATGCCTCCGGCGCATCCGCTGCGCTGATCACCTGGCCGGTGAACTCGACGGAGAGCCCGCTCGGCTCAACCGCCTTGCGGACGTCGTCCATCAGCGTGGTGACGTCCTTCTTGGGGATCTCGAACGCCTGCTGGCCGCTGAAGTAGATGTCGCTGAACGCGACCTGGCCATCCTTCGAGATGTTGCTCTTCTGATACGGGTCGGTGGTTTGCGAGACCTTGGGGATCTTCTTCACGGCCGCGAGTCCCGCCGCGACGGCGGCGCGCGACTCGGGCGTCTTGAGACTCTTCCCCTTGGCGGCCGCAAAGACGATCGACGCGGAGTCGCCGGCCTGCTGGGGGAATCGGGTCTTGAGGAGATCGAGCGCCTTCTGCGAGTCCGATCCCGGAATCGAGAAGTCGTTCGAGAGCTTGCCTCCGGCGCCGGCTACCGCGCCGATCACGACGATCAGCCCGATCAGCCAGACGATCATGGTGCGTCCGGCGTTGTAGGCGCAGGCATGGCCGATGCGCGCGAGCAGGCCCTCGTGCGCTGGTGTTGGTTTAGCTTCCATCGATCTCCCCATCTCCCCGGGTCTCTGCCGCATGTGAACGTCGATCACACTAGCAATCGAACGTGAACAGTGTCAACATAGACCCGTGGCGACCATCGAACGTCCGACCTATCACCACGGCGATCTGCGAAACGCGCTCGTCCTGGCTGCGGTCGAGCTCGTCGGGGAGTCGGGCGTCGACGCCTTCAGCCTGCGTGAGGCGTCGCGGCGCGTCGGCGTCTCTCCGAGCGCGAGCTACCGCCACTTCCGCGATCGCTTCGCGCTGCTTCGCGCCGTCGCGGAGGACGGGTTCTCCCGGCTCGCGGAGCAGATGGAGGCAGAGGCGGACGAGGCGCGTGCGGAGCGTCGCGGGGCAGAGGGCGCGGTCGCCGCGTTCAGCGCGATGGGACGCGCCTACGTGCGCTTCGCGGTTCACCACCAGGCGCAGTTCCGCGTCATGTTCGGGCCGTGGGCCCGCAATGAGCTGGCCGGGCCGTGCGCCGGGAAGCAGCAGGAGCAGGACGCGTGCGGCATGGCGGCGCACGCGACGCTCGTGCGGATCCTCGACGATCTCGTCACCTCGGGCGCGCTCGAAGCGGCTGCGCGGGCGCAGATCGAGCTCGTCGCCTGGGCGCCGATGCACGGGCTCGCGCGGCTGATGATCGACGGCCAGATCCCGGCCGACGACGAGACGCTCGAAGCGAGCTTCGCGGTGCTCGAGCGTCCGCTGCTGATCGGCCTGGGCGTCGATCCTGCTTTGATCGGCCGGTGATGACAGCCGACGAGGGAACGCATTTCGAGTGGGAGGGCCACCGGACCTGGTATCGCGTGGTCGGAGAGCTGACGCCGGGAGGGCCGCCGCCGGCGATCCTCTGCCACGGCGGGCCGGGCGCGACCCACGACTATCTCGAGCCGATGGCGGCGCTCGCGACGGGCGGGCGCGCCTGCGTGCTCTACGACCAGCTCGGCAACGGTCGCAGCGATCACCTGCGCGACGCGCCGGCCGAGCTCTGGACCACCGAGCTCTTCGACCGCGAGCTCAGCGCGCTCGTGCGCGCGCTCGGCGTCGAGGGCGGCTACCACGTCGTCGGCCAGTCGTGGGGCGGCATGCTCGCGATGATCCACGCGCTCGGACACCCCGAGGGCCTGCGCAGCATCGTCGTCTGCAACTCGCCGGCGAGCATCCCGCTCTGGGTCGAGGAGGCGAACCGGCTGAGGCTCGACCTCCCGCCCGACGTGCAGGAGGCGCTGACGCGCCACGAGCGCGACGGCACGACCGACGCGCCCGAGTACGAGGCGGCGGTCGAGGTGTTCTACCGCCGCCACCTCTGCCGGCTGCCGGACTGGCCCGACTGCCTGCTGCGCTCGATGGCCGCGATCGGCGACGACCCGACCGTCTACCACACGATGAACGGCCCGAGCGAGTTCCACTGCATCGGCACGATCCGCGAGTGGGACATCACTGATCGCCTGCACGAGATCGGCGCGCCGACGCTGCTCGTCTCGGGCGGCTACGACGAGGCGACGCCCCACATCGTCCGCCAGATCCACGAGCGGATCCCGGGCGCTCGCTGGGAGCTCTTCGAGGATGCGAGCCACTCGACGCACCTCGAGGAGCCGGAGCGGTTCATCGAGCTCGTCGGGTCGTTCCTCGCGGAGGTCGATCGCTGATGCTCGCTGCCCGGTGTGTAGGATATGTGTATGTTCGGCACGCGCATGCAGATCCTGCTCTCGGCAGAGCAGAAGCGGCAGCTCGACGAGGAGGCCGCGCGCACGGGCGTGTCGGCTGCCGCGATCGTGCGCGCCGCGCTCGATGCGAGGCTCGCGAGCGGGCAACAGCAGGAGCGGCAGAGCGCCCTCCGCTGGTTCCGCGAGCAGCACGACGCATCGCCGTCTGTGCCGGCATCGGACGACCTGAAGCGCCTGATCGACGAGTCGCACACGGCTGAGATCCTGCGAGGAACGACGTCGGGACGAGAGCCGGTTTGAGCGCGACCGTCTTCCTCGACACGAACGTGTTCATCGACGCGCTGGAGCACGCCTCGGCGCTCCGTCTGCTCGTCGCGGCAGAGGCGGGAACGCTCGCGGCCCGCTCGTCGGTCACGGTCGTCGAGGAGCTCTGGCACCTCGAGCTGAGCGGGCGCGTGCCCGGGCTCGAAGGCATCGCTGCCCGCGCCCGCGACCTGCTCGCCCCCGTCCTGGAGCTCTCGCACGGCACGCTCGTGCGCGCGATGCGGCTCGAGGGCGGCCGGCTCGGTGCGAACGATCGCGTGATCGCAGCCACCTGCTTCGAGCATCTGATCGACACGATCGTCTCGGCCGATCGCGGGTTCGACGACCTGCCGCTGCTCCGGCGAGTCGATCCTCGCGATGCCGGCGCGGTGGA
>JANLRV010000232.1:0-10123 GCA_031361905.1 Actinomycetes bacterium | reverse complement strand
GACGGCGACGTTGACGGTTTCGTTGCGCATTTCGCGCTCGTACACGGTGCGGGAGTAGGTGCACATTTCGGTGACGGAGGTCCAACTGGAGCAGCAGATGGCGCTTGCCAAGGCCTCTCTCGGCACGAGCTACCCGGTCGTCGGCACGTCGAGCTACGACCAGCTGCGCGCCGAGGCGCTGAGCGCGCTCCTGCGCAACGCCGAGATCCGCGAAGGCGCGAGGAAGCTCGACATCAAGGTCAGCTCGACGAAGCTCGACGCCGAGGTCAAGAGCATCGCCAAGACGGCGTTCCCGGGCAAGGTCGCGGGCACGATCGACCGCGCCAAGTTCCTCGCCGACCTGAAGAAGAGCGGATCGAGCGAGGCCGTCTTCCGCAGCCAGGTCGAGCTGAAGCTGATCACCGAGGCGATTCAGCAGAAGGTCGCGCCGAAGGCCACGGTCACCGACAAGGAGATCGCAGCCGAGTACGCCAAGACGAAGTCGACCTATGACGTTCCCGCGAAGCGGGACGTCAGGCACATTCTCGTCAAGGACAAGGCGCGGGCCGACGAGCTGTACGCGCAGCTCTCGACCTCGGATGCCAGCTTCGCCGCGCTCGCGATGAAGTACAGCACCGACACGGGCAGCAAGGGCAAGGGCGGCGCGCTCGGCGTCTCGAGCAAGGGGTCATTCGTCCCCGAGTTCGACAAGGTCGCGTTCTCGATCAAGACCGGCGTCGTCTCCAAGCCGGTCAAGACGCAGTTCGGCTACCACCTGATCGAGGCCGTCGGCGACCTCATCCCCGCGACGACGCGCCCGCTCGACGCCGCGCTCAACGCGCAGCTGCGCGCGCAGCTCGAGACCCGCAAGAAGCAGCAGAAGCTGCAGGCCTGGTTCACCCGGATCGGGACCGAGCTCGACCCCAAGATCGAGTACGCCCCGGGCTTCGGCTCGGCCTCCGGCTGAGCGGCGCGTTGACCGACGCGCCGGTCTCGCAGGTGATCGCGCTCGGGCCGGGCGAGCCCGAGCTCGTGCCGGCGGCCGCGATCGCCGCCTTGCAGGCGGCTGGCGCGGTTCGTCTGGTCGAGCCGCGCCTCGCCGAGCTCGTGCTGGCAACCGGCTGCAGGATCGACGCGCGATCGGCCGTGGTGGCGGCGAGCGACGAGCGCGCCCACGAGCAGGCTCGCGCGTGGCCGGCGGCCGTCACGATCCCGCCGCGTCCGCTGCTCGCGCGTCAGGCGGCCCAGCAGGCGGCGGGGGCGCTCGTCGAGCTGACGGCGCTCCTGCGGCGCGAGTGTCCGTGGGACCGCGCGCAGACGGTGCTCTCGATCGTGCCGCATACGGTCGAGGAGGCCTACGAGGTGGCCGACGCCGCGACGCAGCACGGGCCATCGGCGAAGCTGATCGACGAGCTCGGCGACCTGCTCTTCCAGACCACCTTCCTCGCGCTGCTCTGCGACGAGCAGGGGGCGGGTGACTGGCGCGAGGTCGCGCGTGGCGTCAGCGAGAAACTGCGCGTGCGGCATCCGTGGGTGTTCGGCGTCGAGCGGGCCGCCGATGCGGACGGCGCGCGCCGCCGCTGGGACGAGGTGAAGGTCGCGTCCGAGGGGCGGGAGGGAATCTTCCACGACGTGCCACGCTCGCTCCCGGCGCTCCCGCTCGCGCGCAAGGTGCAGCGACGGGCGGCCGCGGTCGGCTTCGACTATGCCTCGGCGAGCGCCGCGTTCGCGGATCTCGCCGGCGAGCTCGACGAGCTGCGGGCCGAGATCGGTGAACGTGCCGAGCCGGCCGGCGAGCACGAGCCGGATCGCCGCGTGGCCGGCGAGATCGGCGACGTGCTGTTCGCCTGCGTCAACGTCGCCCGCCTCTGGAACTGCGACCCGGAGCTCGCGCTTCGTGCCTCGGCTGATCGCTTTCGCCGACGCGTCGAGCAGGCGGCCGAGCTGGCCGATCGCGACGGCGTCGAGTTCGCTGCTGCGGGTGTCGCGCTGCAGGAGACCTACTATCAAAGAGCCAAAGCCGCGCTACTGGGAGCCGAATGAGCGAGATCACCGCCGTTGCCGCACGTCAGATCATCGATTCCCGCGGGAATCCGACGGTTGAGGTCGACGTCGTGCTCGACTCGGGCGCGTGGGCGCGTGCGGCAGTGCCGAGCGGTGCCTCGACCGGCTCGCACGAGGCCGTCGAGCGCCGTGACGGCGGCTCGGCCTACGGTGGCAAGGGCGTGCTCGGCGCGGTCGGCTCCGTGCATGATGAGATCGCGCCCGCGCTGATCGGCCACGTCGCGAGCGACCAGCGCGGCATCGACGCGCTGCTCTGTGCGCTCGACGGCACGCCGAACAAGGCGCGCCTCGGCGCGAACGCGATCCTCGGCACCTCGCTGGCCGTCGCCAAGGCGTCGGCCGCCGACCTCGGACTCGGCCTCTATCGCGCGGTCGGCGGATCGAACGCGCACGTCCTGCCCGTGCCGATGATGAACGTGATCAACGGCGGCGCCCACGCGGACAACCCGCTCGACCTGCAGGAGTTCATGGTCGTTCCCCATGCCGCCGCGACCTTCTCCGAGGCGCTCCAGATCGGCATCGAGGTGTTCCACGCGCTCAAGGCCCGCCTCAAGGCCGCCGGGCTCGCGACCGCGGTCGGCGACGAGGGCGGGTTCGCGCCGGCGATCGACTCGAGCGAGGCGGCGATCGAGCTGATCCTCGCCGCGGCGGACGATGCCGGCCACCGCGAGCGAGTCGGCATCGCGCTCGACCCGGCGATGACCGAGCTCTATCGCGACGGGCGCTACCACCTCGAGGGCAAGAGCCTCACCTCCGCCGAGCTCGCCGACTGGTGGGTCTCGCTCTGCGAGCGCTTCCCGATCCTCTCGATCGAGGACGCGATGTCCGAGGACGACTGGGACGGCTGGGAGCTGCTCACGGATCGTCTCGGCGAGAAGGTCCAGCTCGTCGGCGACGACCTCTTCGTGACCAACACCGCGCGGCTCGCCGAGGGCATCAGGCGCGTCGTCGCGAACGCGATCCTCGTCAAGGTGAACCAGATCGGCACGCTCACCGAGACGCTCGATGCGATCGACCTCGGCGTGCGCAACGGCTATGCGCCGATCATCTCGCACCGCTCGGGCGAGACCGAGGACGCGACGATCGCCGATCTCGCGGTGGCGACGAACGCCGGGCAGATCAAGACCGGCGCGCCGTCCCGCTCCGATCGGGTCGCCAAGTACAACCAGCTCCTGCGCATCGAGGAGGAGCTCGGCTCGCGAGGCAGCTTCCGCGGGATCACAGCCTTCAAGGCGCACGCGTGACCAACCATTCCACGCTCCGCCGCACGAAGATCGTCGCCACGATCGGCCCGGCGACCGCGAACCCCGAGATGGTCGAGCGGCTGATCCGGGCCGGCATGGACTGCGCGCGCATCAACTGCTCGCACGGCGTTCGCGATGACCTGATCGCGAGCATCCGGATCGTGCGGGAGGTGCAGGAGCGGATCGACCACCCGGTCGCGATCCTGGCGGACCTCCCGGGACCGAAGCTGCGCCTCGGCACGCTCCCGCAGGAGCGCCTGATCGAGACCGGCAGCGAGGTCGTGCTGACGACGCCCGGTACCGCCCAGGCTGGTGAGCTCGAGCTCGGCTTCACGATCGACTTCGCGGCCGTCGTGCAGATCGGTGCGTCCGTGATGATCGACGACGGCCGCCTGCGGCTGCGCGTGGTCGAGGCCACGCCGACGCGCTGCCGCTGCGAGGTCGTGACGGGCGGAGTGATTCGCTCGCAGAAGGGCGTCAACTTCCCGGGCACGTACCTGCCGATCCCGTCGATTACCGATCGCGACCGCGAGATGCTCGCGATGGCGATCGACCAGGACGTCGACTATGTGGCGCTCTCGTTCGTGCGGCGCGCCGAGGACGTCGACGAGCTGCGCCGGCTGATCGACCAGGCGGGTGGACGCCAGCGCGTGATCGCGAAGATCGAGAAGATGGAGGCGGTCGAGAAGCTCGATTCGATCATCGATGCGGCGGACGGCATCATGGTCGCGCGCGGCGATCTCGGCGTCGAGATCGGGACCGCGGACGTGCCGATGGCGCAGAAGCGCATGATCGCGCGCGGCCGAGCGGCCGGCAAGCCGGTGATCACGGCCACGCAGATGCTCGAGTCGATGATCGAGCGCCCGATCCCGACGCGTGCCGAGGCCTCGGACGTCGCCAACGCGATCCTCGACGGGACGTCCGCCGTGATGCTCTCCGGCGAGACCGCAGTCGGTGAGTATCCCGTCGAGGCTGTCGAGACGATGGTGCGGATCGCGGCGGCGGTCGAGCCGAGCTACGCCTACCTGGAGTCGTCGTACGACGATGCGCGTCTCGGACCCCGGTTCATCTCCGACGTCGTCGGCCACGCCGCCTGCGACATGGCGGAGGTGATCGAGGCGGCGGCGCTCGTCGTGCCGACGGTCTCGGGCGAGACGGCACGCGAGGTCTCGAAGCACCGGCCGCGCCGGCCGATCGTGGCCTGCACGCCCAGCATCGGCGTGCGCCAGCAGCTGATGCTCGACTGGGCCGTGGTGCCGCTCCTGCTCGAGCCGACGCACGACGTCGAGACGCTCTGGCGTCGCAGCGTCGACGCCGTCCTGCGCGCGGGGATCGCCGGGCCGGGCGACCGCGTGGTGATCACGAGCGGCACGAACGTGAACCGCAAGGGTGCGACGAACACGATCCTCGTGCGCACGCTCTAGCTAGCGCGAGATGCGGAAGGTCTGCTCGCCGGGAAAGCTGTAGCCCAGGCGTCGCAGTGCCGCGATCGTGCTCGAACGGTCGTTGATCGTGGGTGCGCGCAGGCGCAGCTCGTCCCGGCGGGTGCTCTCGATCCGCACCTGGTCGCGCAGCCGCGCGGTGTCCGCGCGCGCCGAGAGGTAGGACTGCGCCGGCCCGATCGAGAGCAGCCCGAAGAGCGCCAGCGCCAGGACGACGGCGATCGAACGCCCCTTGGCCCGCCAGTCGCGGCGCGGAGGTCTGCGGCGTGGCGTCTCGGACGGGCGGGGGGCCATGCCTCCGTATTGGCGGCCGGAGTCGCCGCTCCTGCCACACTGCCGAGCGTGACGGGGATCTCGATCAGCGACCGCGAGACCGTGGCACGGCAGCTCGGCCGGGAGCCGCGCGCGCTCGCCCGCGTCGCCGCCAGGTGCCGGTTCGGGCAGCCGGCGGTGGTCTCACAGCGTCCGTACGACGGCGACGGGACCCCGTTTCCGACGACGCTCTGGCTGACGTGCCGGGCCGAGGTCGACGCCGTCTCACGGCTCGAGTCGGCGGGCGGCGTCGCCGAGCTTCAGGGCGAGCTCGAGCGGCGGCCTGCGCTGCGCCGGAGCCGAGCCGCGGCCGACCGCCGCGTGCAAGCGTTGCGACGATCGCTGCTCGAGGCGGGCCCGTCCCTCGACGGCGCCCGCTCGCTCGAGCTCGGCCTCGCGGGCGAGCGGCCCGGTGCTCCGATCAAGTGCCTGCACGCGCACGTCGCGGTCGCGCTCGCGTGTCCGCCGTACGCGTTCGGCGAGCTCGCACGGGCGCGCGCCGGGATCGGCGAGCGCAGGGAGTGCTGCGCGTGGACGTGAGCGAGCTCGAGCTGGACTCCGCCCGGGAGGACTGGTCCCGGGGCGAGGCGCGGCTGGCGCGGCTGCGGCGGGCCGACTCGCGTCGTGTCGCGACGATCGACCGCGTGGTGATCGCGCTGCAGCGCGACCTGCGCCGGACCGTCGGCCAGACGTACACGATGCTCGAGCTGCACGCCGTCTACACCTCGAGCGACCGCTGGGCGCGAGATGCGGCGCAGCGCATCGCGCCGGGGCAGAGCTGGGCACAGGATCAGACGATCGTCGATGCCGTCTTCTCCCAGGCGGTGCGTGGCGCGCTCGACTGGACGCCACGGTGATCCCGGAGGACCGGGCGCGCCAGCGCGAGCTCGCGTACGCCGCGTCACGGCGGCGCGTGCGACGCCAGCTCGCGATCGGAGGCGCGTTGCTCGTGCTCGTGCTGGCAGGAGGGGTGCTGCTCGGAGCCGCGCTCTCGGGCGGCGAGAAGGCGCGTCTGACCACGCGAGAGATCACGATCGGGCCCCTCACGATCACGCAGACGGTCGCGACGCGCACGGTCACCGTTCCCTGATTGGTGGGGTGAGTTCACCGCCCGGGAAGCCAAACCCGTGGCTTTCCCGGTAGACTCCGATGCATGACCGGCGACGAGGAACCCCGGCGCCGCACTGCGGCACGCTCTGCGGAGCCCGCGTGGCTGACGCTCGGGCAGGCCGCGAAGTACCTCGGCATCGCCCAGAGCACGGTTCGCGTGTGGACCGACAGCGGCCGTCTTCCGGTGTTCTATACGCCTGGCGGTCATCGTCGATTCCAGCGATCCGACCTCGACACCTTCATCCAGCGCAACGGCGCCGGGTCGCGTCCGCGCGGTGATGCGGTCGTGCTCGTCGTGGACGATGACGCGCGCATGCGGTCGTTCATCCGCGTCAACCTCGAGTTCGACGGCATCGTCGTGCGCGAGGCGGCCTCCGCCGAGGAGGGCCTCGACGCGCTCGAGGAAGATCCGCCCGATCTCGTCATGCTCGACGTGAACCTGCCCGGCATCGACGGCATGGAGATGCTGCGCCGGGTGCGCGAGCGCCACGGCATCGACTCGCTTCCCGTGATCATGTTCTCGGGCCAGTCCGACGTCGGCGATGAGGCGACCGAGCATGGCGCGAACGCCTTCGTCAGCAAGCCGGCGCTCGATCCGCTCGCGCTCGTCGAGCAGGTCAAGGGCATGCTGCGCGTGCGCGTCACCCAGTTCGGCTAAGAAGCTCTAACGGAATGAATCGTGAGCGGCTGGCGAGTGGGCTCGCAAGCCTGGGGCGTGATCGCCTCGCAGCCGCTCCTGTACCGAACGGAACAGCAAGAGGCGATCACGTTCCAGGCGCCAGTGAGACGCCGCCAGACGCCACGAGGCATTCTGTTAGAGCTTCTAATCTAAGCGCTCGCTTCGACAGTGCGCGTCGCCGGTGGGCCATCCGCCTGCTGCCGGGTCAGCTTCGACGCAGGGTGATCGCGTCGGCGCTGACCTCGACGGTGAAGGCCGAGGTGTCGGACCAGTGCTCACGGAACGTGGCGTTGGACGTGATCGCATCGCCGAGCACGATCACGCGGCCGGGCACGGCCTGCGCGCGCAGCTCGCCGCCGCCCGCGCCGTTGCCCGAGCCCGAGCCGCGACCGCGGCCTCCACGGCGCCGCCGGCGCCGGGTCGAGGTCGATGGGGCGGAATCCGCCCCCTCGACGGGGGGGTGCTCGTGCTCGTCTGCGGAGTTCTCGGGAGCGTCAGCGATCTCGACCGCCGGGCGGGGGAGCTCTGCCTCATCGCCGGCCTCGGTCTCGGTCTCGGCTGCGCGCTCGGCGGCGCTGCGGCGGCGGCGGCGCGGTCGCGGCGCGGGCTCGCCCTCCTCGCTCCCCTCGGCGGCCGGCTCGGTCACCGCCTCGGCGGCCTCGGCGTCGACCGCGGCTTCTGGCGTGTCGGTGGTCTCGGGGGGCGCGGCGTCGGCCTTCGTGCGCCGACGGCGCTTCGGTGCGGACGCCGGCGGCTCGTCCTCGGCGCTCTCGTCGGCGGGCTCGCTCGGGACCTCGACGGCAGCCGCGGGTGTGCGACGGCGCTTCGGCGGCGCGGTGCCCGCCTCCTCCTCGGCGCGCATCGCCTCGACGATCGCGTCGGGCGTGATCGGCAGCACGGGGGCGGGCCCGCTCTTGCCGATCGCCTGCTCGGCGCGGAACTCGGCGATGATCTCGGCCGTCGTATCGAGCTGATGCGCGATCCAGGCGTCGGTCGAGCCCTCCTGCGCCCAGGCGCGGATGCGGTTCAGCTGGGGCTTCAGGGCTGCGGTCTTTCGGGACACGCGAGAGAGAATAGCCTGCTGCGCGGCGCGAGCAGCCCCGCGGCTCAGCCGAAGAGCGAGCGGAGGATCGTGAGCGCGGCATAGCCGAGCACGGCGGCGCAGCTCAGCGCGAGCACCACGAAGACCGCGAAGAGGCGCCGGGAGCGACGATCCTCGTCCCGCCGCTGCCGCTCGACGATGCGCTCGCTGCGGCGGCGTTCGAGCTCGCTGATCAGCTCGCTCTCGAGCTCGGGGTCCTCGGCACGGTCTCGCCAGCGGACACCTTGGCGATTGAGCACGCTCACGATTCTGGAAGCTTACCGCATTTTGCAGCGTGTTTACCTGGTCCGCGCGCCTGAGCGCATGCCCCATTCGCGACCGGCGTATGCTGAGACGGCCGTGAGTGCCTCCGAGCCGTTCCCCCCGCTGCCCGATGCGCAGGAGGTGCTCGCCGAGCACCGGCCCCGCCTGATCGAGGACCTCTCGCTGGCCGCGCACGAGGTGCTCGCGCCGGAGGGCGTTCCGTTCTCGCGCGTGCGAGCGGCCGTCGGCGATGCGCTCGCCGCGCTCGAGCAGGGTCTCGCCGATCCGGCGCGTGCGGCGCTGAGCTCGCTGCCGCTCGAGCGCGACATCGCCTCGTGCGTGCAGCAGGGACTCTCGTTCGTGGCGCTCGTGCGCGCGCTGCATGCGGGCTACGCACCGCTCAACCGCATCGGCGACGAGCGCATCGCCGCGATCGGGAGCGCGCTCGTCGAGCGTCTCGTGGGGGCTGCCGCCAGCGAGCTCGACACGACGCACCGGGCCTCGCTGCGCCGCCGCGCCGCGATCGCAGACCGGGTGCGCAGCGCGGCGGCCACGCTCGCCGGGTCGTCGGCCGATGCCGATGCCGTGCTCCAGGCGGTCGCGCGCGCGGCCGCCGATGGTCTCGCCTGCGACTGGGCGGCGGTGGCGCAGATCGAGTCCGACGGGAGGTGCTCGATCGTCGCGACCGTCGGACGCTCGGCGGGGTGGATGCAGCGCTGGCAGCTGCGGGCGGACCTCGGCTTCGTGCAGCAGACGATCGCGAGTCCCGGCTCGGTCGTGACGCACCGTCCCGACGCGATGCCGTTCGAGGGGGAAGGGCGCCCCGAGGCGCTGATCTCGTTCGCGGTCCGGGATGCCGCTCGCCGTCCGATCGCGATCGCATTCTGCGGACGCGACGGGGGCGAGCCGCTCGGCTCCGAGGACATGGCGCTCGCCGACGGGCTCGGTGAGATCGCGTGCCGTGCGCTGGAAGCGGCGCAGGCCGCCTCCGGCGCCCAGCGCCTGACCGCGCGCCTCGTCGACATCGACCGAGCAGCCGAGGCCGCGATCGCCGGCGACGAGACGCGCGCGCTCGCGTTGCTCGCCGGCGCTGCGCGCGAGCTGGGCGGCGCGCAGCTCGTGCTCGTGCAGCAGCTCGAGCCCGACGGGGCAGCCGTGATCGCTCGTGCCGTGCATGCCGACGCGGCGTCGCTCTCGGCCGAGCTCGCCGGCACGAGCTGGCCCGTGCGCGGGCCCGTCGCCGATGCGCTCGCGGGCCGGGAGTCCACGTTCACGGCCGAGCTCTGCGAGCCCGCGCTGGCCCGCCGACTGCAAGCCCGCGGCGGCGACCTCGCCGGGATCGTCTTTCCGATCCAGGCCGGCCCGCGAGCCCGCGCGCTGCTGCAGGTGCTGCGCGCCGGCACCGAGCAGCTGAGCGAGGCCGAGCGCGAGCTCGTGCGCCACGTTGCGATTCAGATCGCGCTCGTGCTCAACGCCGGGCCGTCGCACGCCTCGAGCACGACCGGCGTCGACCTCACGGCGGCCGGCGACGCGCTGCTTGCCGGCGGTGACGTCGGCGAGATCGGGCGCGTCACGGTGCGCCAGGCCGCCGCCTCGTGCGGCGCCGACGCCGCGGCCGTCTACCGGCGCGAGGGCGACGGGCTCGAGGCCGTCGCGACGTTCGGAGGAGGGTCGCCCGCGCCGCTCGTGCCGGGGCCGGGCGATGCGCTGGCGGTTGCGGCGATGCGCCGGGGCGAGCCGGTGCTAACCGGCGATGGCGGTGGCGTGACCGCCCTCTCGGGGCGCGTCGAGACGCCGATCGCTCTCTCGCTGCCGCTGCTCGCGCAGGGCGAGGCGCAGGGCGTGTTGCAGCTGTTCTTCAGCGATCGGGAGCGAGCCGAGCGCTCGTTCGCCGACGCGCCGCTCGCGCTCTTCTGCGCGCGGGCGGCCGAGGCGCTCGCGCGCGCCG
>JANLRV010000174.1:0-6851 GCA_031361905.1 Actinomycetes bacterium | reverse complement strand
GGCCACGGGGGTGTTGGGGGGGGGGGGGGGGTCGGTGGGGGCGCGCGGCTTGGGCCCCGCCCCCACGCCGGCGCTGCGCTGGCCGCGCCTGGCGTACGTCCGCACGGGCGCGACGGGCGACGAGCTCGTGCTGCGTGACCTGCGCGACGGGACCCTGCGCGTCCTCCTGCGCGCGCCGCACGGCCAGGTGATCGGGCGTCCGGCGCTCGGCGGGAACCGGATCGCCTACGTCGTCTCGGGCCAGCGGCGGTCGACGCTCGTCGTGCGCAACCTCGCGAGCGGTCTGCGGCGGGTGATCGAGAGCCGGCTCGGCGAGCTCGCGAGCCCGAGCCTCACGCCCACGCGCCTCGTCTGGATCGAGCGGCGTGCGTCTCGCGACTGGCTGAAGGTGAGCTCGATCGCCGGGGCGCGCGTGCGCCGCGTGCGCAGCGGGCGCTTCTACAGCGTCTCGGCGCGCGGCCGGATCGCCTACCTGACGGTCTGGGAGCGGCGCACGGGCGCGAGCCACATCGTCAAGGCTCGCTTCAGTTAGCTGATTGATTCCACGGCCTCGCGCGCTGTGGACGCCACCTCGGGCGGTTCTGCCGCTCCGCATCGCTCCGCGATTTCCGGGCTCACCGATGTGTCTCTGCATCGCCATCGCCCGGAAATCTCGTCAGAACGCGTCGATCCGACGCCCACAGCACACGAGGCCGTGGAATCAATCAGCTAGCTCAGGCTCGCACGAGCGGCTTGTAGCGGATCCGCTTCGGCGCGGCGTCCTCGCCGAGCGTCTCGCGGCGCCAGCGCTCGTAGTCCGCGAAGCTGCCCTCGAAGAAACGGGCCTGCGAGTCGCCCTCGAACGCGAGGATGTGCGTCGCGATCCGGTCGAGGAACCAGCGATCATGGCTGATCACGACGGCGCATCCGGCGAAGCGGTTGAGGGCATCCTCGAGCGCGCGCAGCGTGTCGACGTCGAGGTCGTTGGTCGGCTCGTCGAGCAACAGCAGGTTGCCGCCGCTCTTCAGCAGCTTGGCGAGATGCAGGCGGTTGCGCTCGCCGCCCGAGAGCTTGCCGACCTTCTTCTGCTGGTCGCCGCCGCGGAAGTTGAACGATGCGACGTAGGCGCGCGATGCGACCTCTCGCGGCCCCACCTGCAGCCGATCGTGCCCGTCGGAGATCTCCTCGAAGACGGTCTTCTCGGGATTCAGGTCGGCTCGCGACTGGTCGACGTAGGCGAGCTCGACCGTGTCGCCGACCCGCAGCGTGCCGCCGTCGGGCTGCTCCTGGCCCGCGATCATGCGGAACAGCGTCGTCTTGCCCGCGCCGTTCGGCCCGATCACGCCGACGATCCCGCCGGGCGGCAGCGAGAACTCGAGGTTCTCGATCAGCAGCCGGTCGCCGTAGCCCTTGACGAGATCCTTCGCCTCGACGACGACATCGCCGAGGCGCTTGCCCGCCGGAATGTGGATCTCGAGCTTGTCGATCTCGACCCGCCCCTCGTCGGCGAGCAGCGTCTCGTACTGGTTGAGCCGCGCCTTGCCCTTCGCCTGGCGGGCCTTCTGCGACATCCCGGCCCACTCCATCTCGCGCGCGAGCGCACGCCGCCGTGCCGACTCCTGCTTCTCCTCCTGCGCGAGCCGCTCCTGCTTCTGCTCGAGCCAGCCGGAGTAGTTGCCCTGGTAGGGGATGCCCTTGCCGCGGTCGAGCTCGAGGATCCAGCCGGCGACGTTGTCGAGGAAGTAGCGATCGTGGGTGACCGCGACGACGGTGCTCGTGGACTCGGCGAGGAACCGCTCGAGCCACGCGACGCTCTCGGCATCGAGGTGGTTCGTCGGCTCGTCGAGCAGCAGCAGGTCGGGCGCGGAGAGCAGCAGGCGGCAGAGCGCGACGCGGCGCCTCTCGCCGCCCGAGAGCGTCGTCACCTCGGCCTCCGGCGGCGGCAGGCGGAGCGCCTCCATCGCGGTCTGCAGCGTGCGCTCGAGGTTCCAGCCGTCGACCGCGTCGATGCGATCCTGCAGCGTCGCCATCTCGCTCATCAGCGCGTCCATGTCGGCGGCCGGATCGGCCATCTCGGCCGAGACCGCGTTGAACCGCGCGAGCAGCCCGAGCGTGGCGCTCATGCCCAGCTCGACGTTCTCGACGACCGTCTTCGTCTCGTCCAGCTGGGGCTCCTGCTCGAGCATCCCGACGGTCGCGCCCTCGGCGAGCAAGACGTCGCCGCCGACCTGGGTGTCGAGGCCGGCCATGATCCGCAGCAGCGTGCTCTTGCCCGAGCCGTTCGCCCCGAGCACGCCGATCTTGGCCCCACGCAGGAACGACAGCGTGATGTTGTCGAGCACCATGCGGTCCGGCGGATAGCGCTTCACGAGCCGGTGCAGGGTCAGGATGATCTCGGTGCTCACGGCCCGTGAGGGTAGCGCCTCTGCCTCGAACCTACCCCCGCTCGGCGCGGGCCATGTCATCTCGCCGGTCCGGTGCTACCGGCGGGCCGGCGTGGCTCCGACGACGTCCCACCGGCTCGGTCCGAGCCACGGGGCGGCGACGGTGGCCCGCCGGCCCTCGCTCGTCGGCACGAGCAGCAGGGCGCCGGCCGGGGTCGCGCGGATGCGAGCGGGTCGGCCGGCGATCTTGCCGGCAACCTGCGCGACCAGATTGACGGTCACGGGGCGCGAGGCGCGGACCTGCACGACGATGCCGCGGCGCGTCGTCCGCAGCTCGGTGATCGTCAGGCGCGAGAGCGTTCGCAGCGAGAGCACGGGCGAGACGGGGGAGAGCGTTCCCGTCCAGTCGCGCGCCACCACGGTGACCCGGTAGCGGCGGTCGGGCGCGAGGCCGGTCAGCGTCGCCGCCGGCACCTTGACCGTCCCGGCGGGCCTGCCGTCGCGCAGCACCGTGTAGCTGGTGGCGCCGACGACCGCCCGCCAGCGCAGCGCGACGCGCTGCGAGCGGACGCGCGCGCTTAACCCGACGGGCCGGCCGAGCGGCGTCGCGGTGCCGTTCGGCTGCGATGCCGGCGGGATCGTCCCCGTCGGCGTCGTCACGACGGGCGGGGTCTTCCAGGGCGCGAACTGCGCGATGATCTGCGCCGGCTCGATGCCGCTCGCGCCGAGCCGGACGAACTTCGCGACCGACGGGACGCCGTTGCGCAGCAGGAACAGCATGTAGTAGCCGGGCGGGGCGATCGCGCCGTTCGCCGGCGAGCGCAGCGTGAGGGTGTCGTCCGTGCGACCCGTGATGCGCAGCTCGACGTGCCGCTGGGTCGAGTCCTCCGCGTGCGTGGTCGCGCTCGGCGCCATCAGCATGGCCCGGTCGACCGTGGCCGCGTCGGGCGTCTGTGCCGGGAACGTCGCGTCGTAGGGGATCTGCGGCGGTGCGGCCTCGAGCACCGGGCGGGCGCCCGAGTAGAGGTAGGCCGGCCGGTAGACCTCGGCCGTGCCGACCCAGAACGGCGCATCCGCGGTCGCGCGCTGCTCGTGGATCTCGTCGCCGGCCGAGAGGATGCTGCCATCGGGCAGCATCAGCGCCACCGAGTGGTAGGTGCGGTGGTAGGTCTGCGGCGGACCGAGGCGCCACGTGCCGCTCGCCGGGTCGTACAGCTCCGGGCTCAGCATCGCCACGCGCTCGGCCGGCGTGCTGCCGCCGTTGCGCCGGCCGACCTCGTCATCGGCGTTCTCGACCGCGATGTAGGCGGGCGAGCCACCGATCGCGGCCATCGACCCATCGGGCAGCAGCACGGTGTTCTGCTGGTCGCGTCCGTAGTTGAGCGTGCTGTGCGTCTGCCACTGGGGCGTCGCCGCGTCGGGCGTGATCTCGTCGACGCGGGCGGCGGCGGGCTTCGGGTTGGTCGGCAGGCCGAGCGCGAAGCCGCCGACCAGCGCGACGGTGTCAGAGCCATCGGGCCCACCCGGCAGCAGCACGGCGTTCCCGCCGTTGCGGTTGTTGTTGCCGGCGTCGGTGACGGGCAGCTGGTCGATGTTCAGCCAGGTCGAGGCGGGGTCCTCGAGCAGGCCGCTCGTGACCGCGGTGTCGTCACCGGCCGGCCCGACGATGCTCAGCTTGCCGCTCTTCAGCAGGAACAGGTGCGGGTAGAGATCGGTCTGGCGGTCGAGCAACGCGATGTGGCCGACGGGGAGGTCCGCGGCCCCTCGGCCATCCGGCGTTGCGGCCGGCACCGGCGTCGCGAGCGCGGGGAAGATCTCGAAGTCGGTGTTGTAGCTGTCGCTGCCCGCCTCGGTCCAGCCCGCCATCACGACGACGCGGCCATCCGGCCGCTCGACCACGGTCGGGTACCAGCGGCCCCGGAGCGTCGACTGCTGCTCGTGCCAGAGCTCGCTGAAGGGGTCGAACGTGAAGACCCAGCGCCCGCCCTCCTCGTTGCCGAGGTTGCGGTTGCCGCCGATCAGGACGAGCGTGCCGTTGCCGGCGAAGGCGAAGCCCGAGCAGTACAGCGGCGCGGGGCGCTCACCCGTTCCGTTGTTGTCGACGAGCGGTGGATCGACGTTCTGGTACGCCGCCCGGTCGGTGCCCTTCGACGGATCCCAGAGCCACGCCTCGGCGGTGTTGCCGCCTGCATAGCCGAAGCGGTCCGGGTCTCGCGTGAAGCCGAAGAGCAACACCTTGCCGGTCGGCAGGAGCGCCGCGTGCATCGCGAAGCTCGGCGTGTGGAACGGTGGATCCCAGCTGCCGTCGGCCTGCGCGTCCTGCGTCGTGACGCGGACGTAGGCGCGGCGCTCCTCGAGCGCGATCGCCCGGCGTACCCGCGCTGGAAGCGCTCGCTCGATGCGCATCTCGGCGCGCATCCGGCGGTGCTCGGCGGCGTGCTCTGCGCCGAGGTTGACGATCTCGTCGCGCTCGAACGCGCTGCGGGGAGGCGGTGCCGACGCGGTCGCGCCGACGGCGGGCGCGTGCGCCGAGGCGGCGGTCGCTCCGCTCAAGCTGGCGACGGCGAGCACGAACGCGAGCAGGGCACTCCGGCGCATCCTCTCTGTTTCGACTGGAACGGGGGATGGCCCGATCCCCCATCCGAGGCAGCTCCCGCGCGGCTGCCTCGGATCGCTCGCGTCAGGCGCTGATCCATTCGCCGAAGCCCGAGTTCTCGGTCGTCGGGACTCCGCCGATGCAGAGCATGCGCGTGCCGGGCTCGAGCGCCCGGTAGCTGCGCACCGCGCTCGTGTCCGGGATACCGATGACGGTGCCGGGCCCGGCCTCGACGGTCGTGCCGTTGACCGTCACCGCCATGCGGCCCGCGATCACGGCGAACAGCTCCTGCTGGCCGGAGTCGGTCTCGCTGTGCTCGATGCCGATCTCCTCGTCCGGGTCGAGCTCGATCGCATTCGCACCGAAGGCCGTCACGCCAAGCGGGGTGTTGAGCGCCTGCCAGCGACCCTCGCTCGTGGCGACCGTCGGATGGGTGGTCAGGTTGACGACGTTCATGGGTGCTCCTCGGAGAGGGTGGTTCGGCAGCACGCCGATTGGCGAGCGAGTGGACTCTAGATCCTCAGGGCCAGCCTTTACACTCGGCGCGCATGGGCCTGCTTTCGTCGAGACGCGGCCTCACCGGCTCGCGCCTCGTCGTGCTGCTCGGCGCGCTCTCGATGTTCGGGCCGCTGACGATGGACATGTACCTTCCGGCGCTGCCGGCGCTGACCCGCGATCTCTCGGCGTCCACCTCGGCGGGGCAGCTGACGCTGACCGCCTGCATGGCCGGCCTCGCGGCCGGACAGCTCGTGTTCGGGCCGGTCAGCGACGCGATCGGACGGCGTCGCCCGCTGGTCGCGTGCCTCGTCGTGTTCGTGCTGGCGTCACTCGGCGCGGTGTTCGCGTCCAGCATCTGGGTGCTGCTCGTGTTGCGCTTGCTGCAGGGGCTCGGCGGATCGGCCGGGATCGTGATCGCGCGGGCGGTGGTGCGCGACCGCTTTCCGGCAGCCGAGGCCGCCCAGCGCTACGCGCTGCTCACGCTTGTCAGCAGCACGGCTCCGATCGTCGCGCCGGTGCTCGGCGGGCTCGTCTTGCAGTTCGGCGAGTGGCGGGCGATCTTCGTCGCGCTCGCGATCAGCGGCCTGCTCGTCCTGATCGGCGCGTCGGCGGGCATCGCGGAGTCGCTCCCGCCCGAGCGCCGGCTCGGCGGTGGCCTGGCCGAGACCGGGCGGGTGATGCACGCGTTGGTCCGCGACCGTGCGTTCCGCGGCTATGTGCTGGCCGGGAGCCTCGCGTTCGCCGCGATGGCCGCGTACATCGCCGGGTCCCCGTTCGTGCTGCAGGACGTCTACGGGCTCTCGCCGCTCGCCTTCGCGTGCGTGTTCGCCGGCAACGCCGTCGGCATCGTGGCGCTCGGCAGGGTCAACAGGCGGCTCGTCGGGCGCCTCGGCGCCGCCGCGATGCTGCAGCGCGGCATCTATCTGGGCGCGTCGGGCGGCGTCGCGCTGCTCGTCTCGGTGCTCGCGGGCGCGGGCCTCGTCGCGGTGCTCGTGAGCCTCCTCGCCGTCGTCGCGAGCATCGGGCTCGTGCTGCCGAACGCGACCGCGCTCGCGATGCGGGTCGAGCCGTCGATCGCCGGCCGGGCGTCGGCGCTGATCGGTGCGGCGCAGTTCGGGATCGGCGGCCTCGTTGCGCCCCTCGTCGGCGTGGCCGGGAGGCATTCGGCGGTGCCGATGGCGATCGTCGTCGTCGCGATGGGGGCGGGCGCGATCGCGGCGCTGCGCTCGGCGTCGGCGCGCGTCTCCCTCTAGCTAGACTCTCGACCCATGTCGACCTATCCGAGCACCCTGCGGCGCGCCGCGTTCCCTCGTATCGACCTTCGCACCGATGCGCTGCTCGTGCTCGGTGGGACGGCGCTGATCGCGCTCTGCGCGCAGATCTCGATCCCGCTC
>JANLRV010000170.1:0-22010 GCA_031361905.1 Actinomycetes bacterium | reverse complement strand
GCCGCCGCGGGCCTCATGGGGTGGGGTCTGACCCCACCCCACCGGATCTTCACCGCTTCTTCCCCGAGCTCGCCCTCGGCGCTGCGCGAGCCGGGCTACGGTCGGGGCATGGGATTGATCGCACTGATCGCGCACGACGAGAAGAAGCCGGAGCTCCTCGAGCTGACCCGGACCTGGATGACGTTTCTCCTGCGCCACGACCTGATCGCGACGCTGACGACCGGGAACCTCCTTCGCCATCGGCTTGGCCTGGAGGTGGACTGCGCGCTCTCCGGCCCGCACGGCGGGGACCTGCAGATCGGCGCGATGGTGGCTGCCGGAGACATCGATGCGGTGATCTTCCTGCGCGACCCGCTCACGCCGCACGCGCACGACCCCGACATCCAGGCGTTGATGAAGGTCTGCGACGTCCACCGCGTCCCGCTCGCGACGAACCGCGCGACGGCCGAGCTGTGTCTCTCCGCGCTCTCGACGAGCGCGTGGCCGTCGCAGCACCTGGCGGTGCTGGCCGACGATGACTGATCCAGATCTTCACCAACTGCTCACCACACGGAACAACCGCGACGCGGCAGCCGCGTTACAACGGTGTCAGTGACCAGTGTCCTCGTGATCGAAGACGACGGCGTGATCGCACGCGCCATCAGCGCGCATCTGCGCCACGCCGGGTTCGACGTCGAGTGGGTCGATGACGGCGAGCGCGGCATCCGCAAGCTGCGCTTCGAGCGGCCGGACATCTGCATCGTCGATCTGATGCTGCCGAGCCTCGATGGCTGGGGCCTGATCGAGCAGGCGCGGCGCGAGGGGCTCGTCGCGCCGATCCTCGTGATCAGCGCCCGCGGCGCCGAGCACGACAAGGTCGCCGCGCTGCAGATGGGCGCCGATGACTATCTGGCGAAGCCGTTCGGCATGGCCGAGCTCGTGGCGCGCGTGCAGGCGCTCGTCCGCCGCTCGCGCGTCGGTCCGGCGGACCATCGGGAAGAGCCGATCGAGGTCGCCGGCCTGGTGCTCGACCCGTCGCTCCATCAGGCCTTCCTGCTCGTCGACGGCAGCCGCACGAACGCGAGCCTGACGCCCACCGAGTTCCGCCTGGCGTGGACGCTCGCACGCAACCCCGGCCGTGCGATGAGCCGCGACGAGCTGCAGCAGCGCGTCTGGGGCGTGCCGCACCGCCACCGTGACCGGACCGTCGACGTCTGCGTCCGCAAGCTGCGCGAGAAGCTCGACCGGCGCACGGCCTACGACTATGTGCACACGCACTACGGCATCGGCTACCGCTTCGCGGCCGAGCTGCGCGAGAGCGCGCTCACCTCGACGGGCTGAGCGCTCTCTGTGGGTGGGTCCGACCCCACTCCACGTCACCGCTTCGCGCTCGCCGCCCGCCCGTTCGGGGCTGCGCAACTCACTCCGTCGGGCGATCGAAGATCCCCTGATCCCGCGATGCGAGAAGGCGCGTGGTGGCGAATGCTGCCAGGTATGGGAACGTACGGGGAGGTACGCCACCCCGCCTGGGAGTGGCGCGAGATGGGGATGCGGTGGCGGGTCCACCACACCGGTGGGGTGACGATCGACCACGTCTCGATGATCTCGCACACGATCGCGCGCGACGCCATGCGTTGGTCGCGATTTGCGCCGGCGAGCCAGATCGCGCGGATCTGCCGCACGCCCGGCGTGCCGAGCGAGGTCGATGCCGAGACGTGCTCGCTGCTCGCTGCCTGCGATCGCGGCCTGGCGGTCACCGACGGCGCGTTCAACGTTCTCGTGGGGGATGTCCTCGCCGCCTGGGGCTATCGCGCCCGTCGGCGCATCTCCAGGCCGGGAACGGCGGTGAGTCCGGCACCGGATGCGGTGCCGGACTCACCGATCGTGATCAACGAGCGCCGGCGTCTCGTCCAGGTCCCGCGCGGGACCTGGATCGACCTCGGCGGCATCGCGCCGATGTGGAGCGCCCGCAAGGCCGCCGAGCTGCTGCGCAACCGCAGCGACGATCCCGAGCTGCTGCTCGAGTGCGGCAACGACTTCATCGCCGTCCGCGGCGACCACGCGATCGAGCTGAGCGGGTACGGCGGACCCGACGGCGTGATCCTGCGTGAAGGCCACGGGCTCGCGCGGTCGGCCAGCGGCGACCTGACCTGGCTGAACGGCGACGGCATCGAGGCGAACCACCTGATCGACCCGGCCACGGCGGGCCCGGTCGCGAACGCGCTCGCGATCGTCGCCTGTCCCGATCCGGTCGACGCCGATGTGCTCTCGACCGCGCTCGCCGTGCGGCCGGAGCTGTTGCCGACGATCGAGGGCGCCTCCTTCGTGCACGTCAAGCACGCGCTGCTCGGCGGCGCCGCCTAGCACGCGACTCAGAAAACGACTAGGCGGAGATCCGCTCGACCTCGACGCGGTTGTCGTGGAACGTCGGCCCCTCGCCGAGGTCGCTGTCGCGCTCGGGCGTCGTCGCGTTGACGTTGATGCCGTCGGGCGAGCGCTTGTGCCACTGCTGCTTGTAGCTGAACGCGACGCCCGGCCGCGTCTGCGCGCTGATCACGGCGCGCGCGACGAACGAGCCGCGGTCGTTGTGGACGCGCACGTTATCGCCGGCCGCGATCCCGCGGGCGAGCGCGTCGCTCTCGTGCAGGTGGACCTCGGGCTCTCCGAGCCGGCGCGCATGCCACGGTAGCGAGGCGAACGTGGAGTTGAGGGTGTAGCGCGACGCGGGCGAGATCAGCGCGAGCGGGAAGCGCTCGGCGAGCACGTCGTCGGCGACCTCGAGACTCGGCACGTAGCCGACGAGCGGATCCTGGCCTTGCTCGGCGAGCTCGGGTGCGAGCAGACGCACCTTCCCGCTCGGCGTCGGGAACCCGCCGTTCGCGAAGGGCGCCGTGCCGGCGGGGATGACGCGGGCGTAGCCGGTCTCGCGCAGCGACTCGAAGGTGATCCCGGCCGCGCGCGCCGAGTCGCAATCGAGCAGCGAGCGGGCGATCGTCTCGTCCGACTCGAAGAGGCTCGGATGCTCGAGGCCGAGCGCCGCCGCGAGACGGCGGAAGATCTCCGTGTTCGTCAGGCACTCGCCCGGTGGCTCGAGCGCCGGCTCGTTGAGGCTGACGTAGAGGTGCCCGTACGCGGTCAGCAGATCGAGGTGCTCGGGCTGCATCGTCGACGGCAGCACGATGTCGGCCCAGTCCACCGTGTCGGTCCGGCGCTGCTCGACGACGACCGTGAACAGATCCTCGCGCGCGAGACCGTGCAGCACGGCCCGGGCGCGCGGGTTGCTGGCCGCGGGGTTCGCGTCGAAGACGAAGAGCGCGTTGACAGGCGCGTGCTCGTCCGCGAGCGCGTCGCCGAGGCGCGACATGTTGATCGTGCGCGCGGGCGGCTGGGGGAGGCCGGCCGGTGCCACCACGCGTCCTGAGGAGATGCCGCCGAAGTGCCCGCCGGTCATCGTCAGGGCGCCGCCGGCGGGGTGTCGCCAGTCGCCGGTCAGCGCCGGGATCGCGACGATCGCGCGCACGGCCGCCGCCGCGCCACCGTGCCGCTGCAGGCCGAGCCCGACGCGCAGCAGCGTGGGGCGCGTGTGCGCGATCGCGCGTCCGAGCGCGAGCACGGTCTCGACCTCGAGGCCGCAGACGGCGGCTGCACGCTCGACGGGCCAGTCGCGGAGCCGTGCGAGCAGCTCGTCGAGACCCTCGGTGTGCGCCCGGGCCCAAGCCTCGTCCAGTTGGCCTTCGTCGACGATCACGCGCATCAGCCCAAGCGCGAGCGCCGCGTCGGTCCCGGGGATCGGCGCGATGTGCTCGTCACAGCGGGCGGCCGTATCGGTGCGCAGAGGATCGATCGCGACGAGGCGGGCCCCGCGCCGGCGCGCCTCCTGCGCGTACTTCCACCAGTGCATGTTCGAGGTCAGCAGGTTTGCGCCCCAGATCACGATCAGCCTCGCGTCGACGGCGGCCTCGGGGTCGGTCCCGACCGAGCCTCCGATCGTCGCGCCGAGGGCGGCGTTCATCGGCGCCGTGCAGATCGTCGTGCCGAGGCGCGAGGCGCCGAGCGCGCGGAACAGGCGCGGGCCGAGCGTCCAGCCCTGCACGGCGCCCTCCGTGCCCGCGTAGTAATAGGGCAGGATCGACTCGCGCCCGCCGCGCGCGATCGCCTTGCGGAAGCCCTCGGCGATCTCGCCGATCGCGTCGTCCCAGCCGATCCGCTCGAAGCGGCCTTCCCCTTTCGCGCCGACCCGGCGCAGCGGATGGATCAGCCGCTCGGGGTCGTAGACGGCCTCGAGGTAGTTGTTGACCTTGCCGCAGAGGGCGCCGGCCGTGAACGGGTGGTCCCGATCGCCGCGGATCGACGTCGCCCGGCCGTCCTCGATCTCGAGCACCCAGCGACAGGTGTCGGGGCAGTCGAGCGGGCAGCTGCCGTGGGCGACCGTCTGCATCGCCCTAGCCTACCGCCCGCTCCCAACATGCGCTGAAGAGGACTTGAACCTCCACGACCTTGCGGCCACTAGGCCCTCAACCTAGCGCGTCTACCAATTCCGCCACCAGCGCGTAGACGAAACGATAGCGAACAACGAGTGGCGGCGGTGAGCCTTGCATCCGTCCGCCTCACGCGCTACCCTACGAACACATGTTCGCAAACACCATCTCGGAGGAGCGCGTGACGCTCACGGCACGTCAGCAGGAGATCCTCGATTTCGTCACCCGACATCTCGCACGGCACGGGTATCCCCCGACCGTCCGAGAGATCGGCACGGCGATCGGGCTGACCTCGTCCTCCACCGTCCACGCGCACCTCGCCAACCTCGAGCGGGGTGGATACCTTCGCCGCGACCCGACGAAGCCGCGTGCGATGGAGCTCGTCGGCAAGGCGGTACCGGCGCGCGCCGTTGCCGAAGGCGTCCGCATGCTCCCGGTGCTCGGCCAGATCGCAGCGGGCGCGCCGCTCCTCGCCGAGCAGAACGTCGAAGACGAGATCGCGGTGCCCGAGATGCTCACCGCGTCGGGCGACAACTTCATCCTGCGCGTGCGGGGTGAGTCGATGATCGGCGACGGCATCAACGACGGCGACTTCGTCGTGATCCGCCGGCAGGCCGACGCGAGCGAGGGCGAGATCGTCGCCGCGCTCGTCGACGGCGAGGAAGCCACCGTCAAGCGCATCTATCGTGAGGCCGGTCGCGTTCGGCTGCAGCCCTCGAACCCCGCGCTCGATGCGATGTACCCGGACGACGTTCAGGTGCTCGGCCGCGTCGTCGGAGTCTTCCGGAAGGTCTGATGATGCTTGCCCTCGCACGCAATCCACGCACGCTCGCCGAGCAGATCGAGGCGATCGTCGCCTCGGCGCGGATCCCGCTCGCCGAGGTCGGCGTCGGCGAGGGCTGCGTCGTCTGCGGGGGCCATCTCGAGCGCATCTCGGTCGACTTCGACGTGCTCGCCTGCACGGGCTGCGGCTCGGAGCTCGAGCTCATCGCCCCACCGCGCAGGCTCGTTTCGGTCTAGCCAGTGCCCTGAGTCGGAAATTCAGGCGCATATTCGGATCGTCTGAGCGGCCCGGGAACGACCCGGCGGCTTGCACGGGCCACCAGCCCGCCCAGCGCAGCCGCGCCGCCCCCGAGCCACCCAGCCGCTACGCCTCTGAGTCCGAATTTCCGACTCAGGACACTGCCGTCCCACGGGAGTGTGGTCAGGCGGCGTCGGCGAAGGGCGGATCGACCGCCTCGGCGCCGGCATTGCCTGGAAGATGAGGCGTGCGAGGCTCGCGATCGCCGACATCGGGCGGCGGCTCGTCGCGGTCGCGCATCACGTCATAGCCCGGATGCGCGATCGCCGATGCGAAGATCCGCAGCGGCGGCCTCGGGCTCGTGCTGAGCCAGGCGGCGAGCACGTCGCGCCGCCGACAGCGCTCGAGCAGGACAAGCTCGCCGTCGATCGACCACACACGCGAGACCCGTCCCATGTGCGGAATGATACTGGAGAATCACCGCGCGATGGTGATGTCGGGACCCCCGCGAACGGGGGCCCCGATTCAGCAGGCCTATAAGCCGGATTCTGTCGAGGACAGCCATCCATCTAGGCCCCGCGTCTCCGCGAGGCTCGAGCCGCCTACCCGGGACTCGGCGGGCCGCGTCATCGTCCCTGTCTGGCGTTGCACCGGGTGGGGTTTACCGAGCCGGCACGTCACCGTGCCGCTGGTGCGCTCTTACCGCACCTTTTCACCCTTACCCGCGGCCGAGGCCGCGTCGGCGGTTTCCTTTCTGTTGCACTCTCCGTCGGGTTTCCCCGCCTGGGAGTTACCCAGCACCCTGCCCTGCGGTGTCCGGACTTTCCTCATGGCTTGCGCCATGCAGCTGCCCAGCCTGCTCCGCGAGCATACCGTGAGGGCGGATCAGGCCAGGGCGACGTCGACGGGCGCGCCGTCGGCGAGTGCGGTGGCGCGTGCGTCGAGCTCCTCGCGCAGGCGCTGCTCTCGGGCCATCCAGAGCTTCAAGGCGAACGAGCCGACCGTCACCCGGTCGCGCATGTCGCACTCGGGGCAGCGCCGGTGTGCGACGTTGCGTCCGTCTGCGAGCA
Source organism: Actinomycetes bacterium (assembly GCA_031361905.1). GTDB lineage: Bacteria > Actinomycetota > Thermoleophilia > Gaiellales > JALYLC01 > JANLRV01. The sequence continues at coordinate 15,462 of JANLRV010000170.1, read as the reverse complement.
CCCAGATCCGCTCCACCTGGAGGAGCTTCGACTCGCATGCGCGGCATCGGATCAGCGGGATCATGTGGGTATCGTCATCGGCAGGTGTGAGCGGAACATGAGCACCAGGTACACGTTCGGCAAGCGTTTCGTGGACCCTTTGAGGAGAGCGCGGGACGGCGGTTCTGATACAAGCCGTCGAATGTCCCTCGCAGAGCCGACCGTCGAGCGCCTCTCAACGCCTGCCGAGGTGTCCGCGTTCGCCGACGAGGCACGGGGCGAGGGACGGCTCGCGCTCGATACCGAGTTCGTCTGGGAGCGCACGTATGCGCCCGTCGCGTGCCTCGTGCAGGTCGCCACCTCGCGGCGGATCGCCGTGATCGATCCGCTGGAGGGAGGCGACCTGGGGCCGATCGCGAGCCTCGTCGGCGATCCCGATGTCGAGCTCCTGATGCACGCTCCGTCGGCTGACCTGCTGCTCTTCGCGCATCGCTTCGGCGTGCGCCCGATCCACGTCCTCGACATCCAGCTGCTGGCGGGGTTCGTCGGCCTTGGCTCGTCGCTCGCCTACGACCGCATCGTCGAGCGGGTGCTGCGCACCAGGCTCGTGCACAACGAGACCTTCAGCGATTGGTCCAAGCGGCCGCTCTCTCCGATTCAGGTCGCGTACGCCGCCGACGACGTGCGCTACCTGCACGCGATCGCGGACGCGCTCACGACCGATCTCGAGGCGCGTGGCCGCAGCCCCTGGGCGCGAGACGAGCTCGAGCGACGCTACGGCGAGGGCGTGGGCGCGCCGGATCCCCGGCGGGCGTACCTCAAGGTCGCTCGGCGGGGCCGTCTGAGCGGGCGCCAGCTCGCCGTGCTGCGCGAGATCGCCGCGTGGCGCGAGGAGGAGGCGCGCAGCCGCGACCTCCCGGTCGGCTGGGTCGTGAAGGACCCGACGCTCGTCGAGGTCGCGCGCACGATCCCGCGTGACGGCGCCGCGATCGCTCGAGTGCGGGGCATTGGCGGCGTCTCGGGCGCGGCCCTCGAGCGCCTGGTCGGCGCGATCACCCGTGGCGTCGAGTCGGAGCCGGTCGCTCCGCCGCGCGAGCCCGCGCAGGGCGTCGTCCGGCGCGTCGCGGCGGCGTCCGTGCTCGCGTCGGTGCTCTTGCGGGTGCGCTGCGACGAGGCCGATCTGGCACCCGAGCTCGTCGCCACGCGAGGCGAGCTCGAGAGCTTCGCGGAGGGCGTCGTGACCGGCGAGGTCGACGGGCACCTGCTGGCCACGGGCTGGCGCCACGAGCTCGTGGGCGCCGAGCTTCGCGACCTGATCGAGGGGCGGATCGCGATCGCCCCGCTGGAAAATGCTCCCTACCTCGAGATCATCCGCCGCTGACTGCCCGGCTCCGCCAGAGCCTCGCGATCGTCTACGGTTGCGGGGTGTCTGCCGCATCGGGATTCGGACTTGCGACCCGGTGGCGGATCGCGGTCTCGCTACCGCGCAAGGAGGTCGTCGGCGCGACCGCGGTCGCATCGGCTCTCTCGCTCGCCGTGGTGCTGCTCGATCTGACCGGCGTCGACACCGCCGCCCACCGCTATCTCACGGCGGTCTTCGCGCAGAGCGGCTGGTTCACCTGGGACAACTACTGGTACGCGGGCCGCTACAGCATCGTCAACTACAGCGTGCTGTTCTACCCGCTCGCGGCGGTCGTCGGGATCTCCGCCGTCGGCATCTGCTCTGTCGCGGTATCGGCGGGCGTGTTCGCGGCGATCGTGCTCCGCCAGTGGGGTCAGCGTGCGGTGCTCGCGATCGCGCTGTTCGCCTGCTCGGTGCCCGAGCTGCTCGTGGCCGGCCAGTTCCCGTTCGCGCTCGGGGTCGCGCTGGCGCTGCTCGCGCTCGCCGCGGCTCAGCGCCGCCGGCCGTGGCTCGTGGTCGCCGGCACCCTGCTGACGATCCTCGCGAGCCCGCTCGCGTTCGTCTTCCTCGTGATCACCCTGGCCGGCATGGTGCTCGGCTCCGGCCGCGCGCGCCGCCTCGACCGCGATGTCGTGATCCCGACGGTCGCGATCGGCTTGATGGTGATCGGCGAGGTCGTCGTGTACCGGGCGTTCCCCGGTGGCGGCACGTTTCCGCACACGACCTTCGACATGGTCGGGATCACGATCTTCCCGCTCGCGGGGCTGCTGCTCGCGCGCGGCGAGCGGCGCCTGCGCCCGCTCGTCGGACTGTTCGCGGTCTACGGCGTGGTCGGCTGGAGCGCGATCCTGATCGCATCGCCGCTCGGCGGAAACATCGCCCGAATCCTCGAGTTCGCCGCGGCCCCGCTGCTCGCGCTCGTGATCGCCGTGCATCGCCCGCGCCCGCTGATCCTCGGGATCGCCGCGCTCGCGACCGCGCTCGTCTGGCAGGGGAGCCCGCTGATCCGCCATCTGAGCGATGGCGTGCAGGGCCAGGCCGAGGCCGCGCCCGCCTATTGGAGCCCCGTCACGGCCTTCCTCGACGACCACGACCCGGGACGCACGATCGGTCGCGACTATCGCGTCGAGATCGTCGCGACCGGCCAGCACTGGGAGTCGTACTACGTCACCCGCGCGCCGAATCGCCAGCAGGTGGCGATCGCGCGCGGCTGGTACCGGCAGAACGACTTCCCGTCGAACCAGGTGCTCTACGACCAGAACCTCAGCGTCGAGGCCTATCGCGCTTGGCTCCGCCGGATGAGCGTGCAGTACGTCTTCCTGCCCCTGCGCGCGAAGCTCGACGGGTCGTCGCTCGTCGAGGCGGGCCTTGTCGCGAGCGGCCGCAGCGGCCTCACCGAGATACCCATCGCCTCGCCCAACTGGCGCGCGTTCAGGGTGCCGGATCCATCGCCGATGCTGACGCCGCCCGCCGACAGCGGGCCGCCGGCGGCGCGGACGGGGGTCGTCTTCCAGTCGCGCGAGCGCTTCCTGCTCAACGCGCCGGTGCCGGGCACCTACGTCCTGCGCGTGCACTACGCGCCCTACTGGCGCAGCGATGACGCCTCGGCGGCCTGCGTCGAGCGCGGTCCCGACGGCTTCATGCAGATCGTCGTGCGCGATCCCGGGCTCGTGCCGCTGGGCTACGACTCCACGTTCCGGGAGGCGCTGAGCGTCGCGGGTGGTTCGCGCCCGGCGTGCGATTCGTTCTCCGCGACGCCGCCGAGTTGACCTCGTGCGGCTCGCCATCCGACGCCCACGGTACGCTCGCGATTCGTGGCTAGACGTCTCTTCGTGCCCGTTGCGATCGTGGTCGCCGCGATCTCGGTAGCGAGCGCGATGGGTGCGATCCGGGATCCGCGCACGATCGGCGGGAGGCAGCAGCTCGTCGACCTGACGGTGCGCCCGTCGGGCACTGATCTCGCCCGCATCCCGGGCACGCCCGGCGGCTACGCGGTCGTCTACGACGACCGGCTCGGGGCCAACGCGCTGCGCTACGGCGAGCGGCGTGGAGGCGGCTGGCGGACGAAGGTGATCGTCTCGGAGAGCGACGTCGGGGAGCCTGTCGGCAACGAGCCGCAGCTCGCGATCTCGCGCACGGGGCTGCGTGTCGTGACCTTCCGGACGCATCTCGGACTGGGAGTCGGCAAGGCCGACCACGGGCGCCTGTTCGTCTCGCGCTCGGCCGATGGGACGACGTGGACGACCGATCAGCTGGACGAGAACGGCTTCGGCGCGTCGATCGCGTTCGACGCCGACGGCAAGCCGGCGGTCGCGTATCTCGCCCGCACGGGCCCGTCTCGGCGGGCGCTCGTGCGGATCGCACGCCTGCGCGACGGCAAGTGGGCGACGCAGACGATCGCATCGACCCAGTTCCGCGAGTCCGCGAGCACCGCGAATGCCTCGAGCGTGGGCATCGCGCTCAGCCGTCGCGGCCGCTTCTGGGTGTCGTACATCGACCTCGCGACGCACACGCTGCGGATCGCATCGCCCGTCGCCGGCGTCGTCTCGCTCGGGCGCGTGCCCGAGAACGCCGCGCGTGCGACGCTCGGGTTCGCGCCGACGGGCGAGATCGGAATCGCCGTCTCCAGCCTCGCGGGCGAGTCGAACGGCGTGCGGGTCTTCTACGGCCGGCTCGGCGACCGCCTCCATCGCTCGGGCGCGCTCGGGCGTGCCGCAACTGCGCCGACCATCATCGGATTCGCCCACCGCATGCCGATCGTGGGCTTCCGCGACCGCGTCGGAGCGAACGTCGCCTTCCCCCATGGCCGGGCCTACAAGGTCCTCATGCTCGCGGTCGCGCCGCGCTACAGCAAGAGCTCGAAGTTCAACGGCGCGTTCGGATCGGCGCTCGCGCCGAACGGCGGCGTCGCGGCGACGCTCGTGGCGAACTCCGCGCTGCTCGTGTTCGCCGAGGGCACGATCCAGCGGTAGGAATCCCGCGGCCGGTTGACCGGGAGCCCAGTTCCTAGACTGGCCGCGATGCGTCGGACTCGTTGGGTGTTCGCGGCTCTCGGAGTGGCCGCGGCCGGAATCGCAATGACCGCATCGGCGCAGGCGCTGCGCGAGTCGCCGAACGACGCGGCTCGCGTCGTGGCCGAAGCGCGAAGCGCAGGGCAGAGCCGGACCGAGGCGGCGGTGACTGCGCGGGCGGGATGGATCACCTGGGGGAACGGCCTCGAGCGTCAGAGCCGTGCGACCACGAGCAAGATCTTCGCGCGCCGGGTCGCGTCGCTGAAGAAGGCGTGGTCGCAACCGGTCGACGACATCGTCAACGCCCAGCCGTTGCTCGTGCGCCGGATCGCGATCCAGGGCGCACGGCGGGACGTCTACGTGGTCGCGACCGAGAACGGGTCGGTCTACGCGTTCGACGCACGCGACGGCAAGCGGCTCTGGCGACGCTCGGTTGGGCGCGACCTCAAAGTCTGCACGAGCTGGGTTCCCCCCGACGGCGATTTCGGCGTCACCAGCACGCCGATGTACGACGCCGTGCGCAAGCAGCTCTACGTCGCGGTCTCGACGCGTCTCGTCGCGCTCGACATCGCAACCGGCAAGCCCGAGGCCGGGTGGCCGGTCCAGTTCGCGTTCAACCCGCTGAAGGAGCACATCTTCGGCGCGGTCGCGCAGCTCGGACGGTACGCCTACGTCGAGACGGCGTCGGCGTGCAACGACAGCCGCCCGTTCAAGGGTCGCGTTTTCCGCGTCGACGTCGAGACGCGGGAGGTCAAGGAGTGGGATCCCGTCACCGTCACCGACCCGCTCAACGGCGGCGGCGGCGTGTGGGGCTGGGGCGGCGCCGCGATCGCGCCGGCGAGCGGTCACGTCTGGGTGCTCACCGGAAACGCCGAGTCCGACATCGACAACGCCGACGAAGGCATCGGCGATGCCGAATCGGTCGTCGAGCTCGACGACCAGCTGACGCGCCTGCACGCCGACAAGCCCGGCGGCGTGCCGCGCAAGGGCGACTACGACTTCGGCGCGACGCCGCTCCTCTTCGAGCCGCGCGGCTGCCCGCCGCTCGTCGCGGGAAACAACAAGATCGGCAAGACCTATCTCTGGAAGCGCGGCTCGCTCGAGGACGGCCCCTACCAGCGGATCAAGCTCAGCCAGCCACCCTCGTACTTCGGCACGCCGGCCTGGGATCCGATCCGACAGCAGCTCTACGTGACGACGACAGGCGACTTCCCCAAGGGTGGGCTGATCGCGCTCGGCAAGGCCAGCAACTGCTCCTTCGCCGTGCGCTGGAAGGTCCCACTCGGCGGCTACCTCAACAGCGTGCCGGTGGTCGCGAACGACGTCGTCTTCGTCGGCGTCGCCGACGGGTCGATCCGTGCGTTCTCGGCCCGTGACGGGGAGGAGCTGTGGAGCTCGAAGCTCAGCGCGAGCCCGTTCTTCACCGGTCCGATCGCGGTCGGCCGCGATGTGGCGATCGCGGGCTGGAACCGCCGGATCACCGTCTTCCGGCTGCCTCGCTGACACGTCGTGGAGGTCGAGCGCCTACGCGATGGGCTGTGGCGCTGGTTCTGCGACGGGCGCACATCGATCTACGTCGAGCTCGCCGATGCGACGGCGTTGATCGATCCGGCGATCCCGCGGAGTCCGACCGACGCGGACCGCTTCTGGCGCGCGCTCGATCTCGATGTCGAGCGGCGCGCGCTGCCCGTCGCGATCCTGCTCACCTCGCCCGATGAGCAGGACGCCGGGCTCGTTCGCCGGCGCTATCGCGATCGGCTCGGTGAGACGGCCTGCACGATCGAGCTCAAGCTGGGGGAGGGACGCCGCGCCTACTGGTTGCCCGCGTTCGCGGTGCTCGTGACGGGTGGCCGCGAGATCACCGTGCTCTAGACAATCCTCTAGAGGAGCATGGAGCGCACCGCATCGAGCAGCGATCCCGGCGGAGCGAGCGGCGTGGCTTCGGCCGGGACGAGGTCGGCGACGCGCGACCGCACCTCGCGCGCCGCGGCATGCAGCTCCTCGTGCTCGCGCGGCGAGAGCCCGCCCTCGACGATCTCGATCACGCCGCGTCGCCCGATTCGCGCAGGCACGCCCAGGTACACGCCTTCGATCCCGAACTGGCCCTCGAGCAGGGCCGAGACGGGGAGGACGACCTGCCGGTCGAGCACGATCGCCTGGACCATCCGCAGGACGGCAGCGCTCGGTGCCCAATACGCGGATCCCGTCTGCAGCAGGCGGACGACCTCGGCGCCGCCCGCGCGCGTGCGCTCGACGACCTCCTCGAGCGCGGCAGGACCGAGCACGTCGAGCGCGCCGCGCCCGTCGATCGTGGCCGACTCGGAGAGCGGCACCATCGTGTCGCCGTGCGAGCCGAGCGTCAGCCCGTGCACCCGCGAGACGTCGACGGAGGCTCGCTCGGCGAGGAAGTGCCGGTAGCGCGCCGTGTCGAGCAGGCCGGCCATGCCCATCACGCGTGAGGCCGGGAAGCCGAGCTCGAGCTGGGCCAGCGCCGTCATCTCGTCGAGCGGATTCGTCACGACGATCGCAATCGCCGAGGGCGCGACCCGTCGCACCTCGCCGCAGACGGACCGGATGATCTCGGCGTTGCCGTTGAGCAGGTCGGCGCGGCTTTGCCCGGGCTGGCGCGGGCGGCCGGCCGTGATCGCGACCACGTCCGCTCCGGCCGCGAGCGCGTAGTCATCGCCGCCCGTCAGCCGGGTGTCCGAGTCAAGCAGCGCGAGCGACGAGCCGATGTCGAGCGCCATCGCGCGCGCGAGATCGCCGCGCACGTCGACCAGGCAGACCTCCTCGGCGATGCGCGACTCCGCGACGCGCGCCGCCGTGGTCGCGCCGACCATGCCCGCACCGATCACCGCGACCTTGGTCATTGCCGCTCGCCGAGCTGGAGCATCACCCGTCGCACGATCTCCTCGAGCAGGCGGGGTGTGGCGCGGCGCGGGTGCTCGCGATAGAGCATCTGGCGCGCGATCGAGCGCACCCGCGACTCGAGCCGCAGCTCGTCGATCCGCTTCCGGTTGAGGGGATCGCTGCCTGCCATCGCGCTCAGACGGCCTGCGGCTCGAAGCCCTCGATCGCCGCGATCGCCGCGTCGCGCGCGGCGAGGATCTCGCTCTCGGTCCCCGAGAGCAGCGCTCGCCCGAAGCGGCCGACGTTCGAGAGGTGGATCAGCTCGATCGCCGCCGCCTTCTCGGCCTCGTTGACCGCGAGCGTGACGTAGGCCGCCGGAGCGATCTCGAGCACCAGCATGGTGCGGCCGGGCACGAGCATCGCGCCGCGCGACATCCGGTTGATCAGCTGCGCCTGGTAGGGATCGACGTTCGTGATCACCTGAAAGCTCTCGACCTGCGGGCGGATCGCGTCCGCGACGGTCAGACCGGTGTACTGCAGGATGGCGCGGCCGGCGGCCTGCACCGCCGACTGCTCGAACGAGTGGACCTCGAGCAGCCCGAACTCGCGCTCGATGAACTGCGTGGCCGGCTTCACGTCGGCGCCCTTAAGCGCGACGTCGGCGACGCGGTAGACCTCGTTCGACGGCGCGACCTCGACGTACAGCTCGGCCATTCCCGCGATCGGCACGTCGCCCTGGATCACCGAGCCGGCGTAGGCCGCGTACTGGGGCTGCATGCGATCGATGTAGACCCACGATCGCAGCGAGAAGTTCTGTGCACGTCCGTCGGTCATGTCGCCTTGTCTTTCGTCTTGCCGGTCATCGCGGCCATCACGGCCCCGCTCGTGGGCCGTGCGATCACGTGGGCCGAGATCAGCTCGCCGACTCGGGCGGCCGCCTCGGCGCCCGCATCGCAGGCGGCGCGCACCGAGGCGACGTCGCCACGCACGACGACCGTCACGAGCGCCGGATCGGTGCGCGCCAAGCGGGCGAGCTCGACCGACGCGGCCTTGACCATGGCGTCGGCTGCGGCGATCGCGCCGGCGAGCCCGCGCGTCTCGACCATGCCGAGCGCCCCGCCTTCACCGTCAAGCATCGGACATCACGGACGCCATCGCCTGGCGAACGAGCTCCTCGAGGCTGCTCGTCCCGGGGCTGGGCGCGGGCGACGAGGATGCACCGTGGGTGGGGTCCGACCCCACCCCATCGCGGCCGGAAGGCGCCGCGGGCGCTGCTCCGCGCCCGAGCGCCCACTGGGCGATCTCGAGGTCTGCGGCAGAGGCCTCCGGGAAGACCCAGGGTCGCGTCGGGGAGGCGATGCGCTTGCGGTTGATCAGCTGGCGCCACGAGATGTTGTCGCTCGAGACCGAGCCGCCGGCCGTGCCGGTGCCGATCATGTAGGTGCGCTCGAGCCCGGTCACGCCGCCCGCGGCTCCGAGCATCGACGAGGTGTTGACGACCACGCGGTAGGCGGGTACGCGCTCGCCGTAGCGTGCGATCACAGCCTCGTCCCGCGCGTGGACGGCGGCGGAGTGGCCCTCGCCACCGAAGCGAAGCTGCGCCTCGGCCGTCGCGATGCCCTGGTCGGGCCCGTCGACCTCGATCCACTTGAAGACGGGGCCGAGGATCTCGCGCGAGAACGGATAGTCGTAGCCGATGCCGCCCGGCCGCACGACGAGGAGCGTCGTGCCTGGCGGCACCGCGAAGCCTGCGAGGTGCGCGAGCGTCGCGGGCGACTGGCCCACGGCCTCGACGTTCGGGGCGCCCCGGTTGCCCTGGGGGAAGAGCACCTTGAGCAGCGCGTTCTGCTGGCTGTCGGAGAGGAAGAGGGCGCCGTGCCGCTCGAACTCGGCGCGCAGTGCCGACGCGACCTCCCGGTCGACGATCGCCGACTGCTCGCTGCTGCAGAGCACGCCCCAGTCGAACTGCTTGGCGAGGGTCACGCAGCGCGCTGCCTCGGCGAGGTCGGCCGAGGCGTGGATGTAGGCCGGCACGTTGCCGGGGCCGACGGCGAAGGTCGGCTTGCCGGACGAGTACGCGGCGAGCACCATGGCTCGGCTCCCGGTCGCGAGCACGAGGTCGGTGTGCTCGCTGCGCATCAGCGCGTCGGTTCCGGCGACGGAGACGAGCGACATCGCTTGGATCAGGTTCGGCGGCGCGCCGGCCGACTGCGCGGCCTCCTGCATCACCCGCGCCGCCTCGCCCGTGCACGCCCGCCCGCGCGGATGCGGCGCCAGCACGATCGCGTTACGCGTCTTCGCGGCGATCAGCGACTTGAAGATCGTCGTCGCCGTCGGATTCGTGACCGGCACGAGCGCGGCGACGACGCCGACCGGCTCGGCGATCTCGATCACGTGGTTCTCGGCGTCGTGGCCGATCACGCCGACCGTGCGCACCGAGCGCAGGCTGTCCCACACGTCCCGGGCGCAGAACAGGTTCTTGAAGGTCTTGTGATCGGCCCGCCCGTACCCGGTCTCCTCGCGCGCCAGCCGGCCGAGCCGCTGGGCGGCCTCGATGCCGGCCGCCGACATCGCCTCGCAGACGCGGTCAACCTGCTCCTGGGTCGCGCCGCGCCAGGCAGCCGCAGCCACGCTGGCGCGCTGCGCCAGCTCGTGCGCGTGAGCGATCGAGTCCTGTTCGGGCATCGTGAGCCTCCTGCCGAGACCTCTACGAGTCGCTCGGCAGGATCTTCTCGACGTCCGGATGCGGTCGCGGGATCACGTGGCTCGAGACGAGCTCGCCGACACGCGCTGCGGCCTCGGCGCCGGCGTCGACCGCCGCCTGGGTCGCGCCGACATCGCCGCGCACGAGCACCGTGACGTAGCCGCCGCCGATCTGCTCCTTGCCGATCAGGGTGACGTTCGCCGCCTTGACCATGGCATCGGCTGCCTCGACTGCGCCGACGAGTCCGCGCGTCTCGATCATCCCGAGCGCGACCTGTTGAAATCCACCACTCCGTGCCGACACTTCGTCTCCTTCTATCCCGACTGGGATGCGTAGTAAAGCACCTTCGGCTACGCGTACTCGGCGTAGCGCTTGAACTCCCATTCTGTGACATGGGCGTCATACAGTTGGCCCTCGCGTCGTGCGATCGCCGCGAAGTTCGCGGCGAATACCGGCCCGAACACGTCGCGAGCGAACGACCCCTGCTCGAAGACGTCGACAGCGGCCATCAGCGTGCGCGGCAGCCGCGTCTGGGTGGAGTCGGCGTAGGCGTCGTTCTCGGCGGCCGGGGGCAGCTCGAGCGAGCGCTCGATGCCGTTGAGGCCGGCGCCGAGCATCGCCGCGATCGCGAGGTAGGGGTTCGCGTCGGCCGCTGCGCCGCGGTACTCGATGCGCGAGGCGCCGCCCGCCTGTGGAATGCAACGCACGGCGACGTTCCGGTTGTCGTGACCCCAGCTGACGTTGGTCGGTGCGAACGAGTAGTCCTCGATCCGCTTGTAGGCGTTGACCGACGGGTTCGCGATCAGCGACATCTCGGGCATGTGCACGCACAGACCCGCGACGAAGCGGCGCATCAGCTCGTTGTTGAGGACCTCGTCGTCGGTCCGCTCCGCATAGACGTTGACGCCGTCGTGCTCGAGGCTCCCGTGGAGATGCAGACCATTCCCCGAGGCGCCGTTGAACGGCTTGGCCATGAACGTCGTGCGGTAGCCGTGCCGGAGCGCGACCTCCTTGACGATGTTCTTGAAGATCATCGTCGAGTCGGCGACCTCGACCGCGCCCTCGCGGCCCATGTTGATCTCGACCTGGGCGGGCCCGTACTCCATGTTCGAGGCCTCGACGACGATGCCGAACGACTCGACCGTGCGCCGGATGTCGGAGATCACGCCCTCGTACTCGCCGCTCTTCGCGAGCGAGTAGCACTGCACCGTCTCGTAGAGCGGCTTCCAGTCCTGGTCGAGCAGGTAGAACTCGATCTCGGTCGCGACGACCGGCTCGAAGCCGAGCGCGCGAGCTCGCTCGACCTGGAGGCGCAGCAGGTGCCGCGGATCCATCGGGATCGGCTCGCGCGAGTGCTCCGAGATGCAGTTGCAGAGGCAGATCGCAGTGCCCTCCCGCCACGTGATCGGCCGCAGCGTCGAGAGATCCGGGATCACGATCATGTCGACGATGTCGACGGCCGGGTCGTAGTGCGGCATCTCGAAGAGCTCGCAGTGCACGTCCCAGTAGAAGGCCGCATCCGCGTTCGCGAACCCCTTCTCCGCGGTCGAGCGCAAGAAGTGCGCGGTCGGCACGCGCTTCCCGCGCATGTGGCCCTGCGTGTCCGGGAAGGCGCACTCGACGGTGTGGATGCCATGCGTCTCGAGCAGCGTTCGTGCCTCGTCGAGCGTCATCCCGCGGCTCCGAACGTCTGCGGTCCAACGACCCAGTCGACGCCCGCGAGCGGGAGGCCGGTGAACGCCGACGCCTCGAGCGTGAGCGCGCGCAGGTCCTCGGGCTCGAGGTTGTGGACGTTGCGCTTGCCGCACGACTTCGCGATCACGGTCATCTCGTAGTACATCGAGGTCAGGAAGTTGTGCACGCGCTCCGCGCCGAGCTCAGGATCGAGGCGCGCCTCGAGCTCCGGGTCCTGCGTCGTCACGCCGACGGGGCAACGGCCGGTGTGGCAGTGGTGGCAGGCGCCCGCCGCCGTGCCGAGGCGCTCGTAGTCGGCCCTGGCATCGAATCCGCCGACCGAGACCGGGCTGTTGCAGCCGGCCGCCATCAGGGCCGCGGTGCCGATCGCGACGCAGTCGGCGCCGAGCGCCAGCGCCTTGGCCGCATCGACGCCGTTGCGGATCCCGCCGGAGGCGATCAGGGTGACCTTGCCGAGCATGCCGATGTCCTCGAGCGCGCGCCGGGCAACGGGGATCGCCGCCAGCGTCGGCACGCCCGTGTGGTCGAGCTGGAACTCCGGCGAGGCCGCCGTCGAGGCCTCGGTGCCGTCGATCACGATCGCGTCGCAGCCGGTCTTGGCGGCGATCTTGACGTCTTGCTCGACCCGGCAGGCGGCGAGCTTGAGCACGATCGGCACCTGGTAGTCGGTCGCCTCGCGCAGCTCCTCGATCTTCACGGCGAGGTCGTCGCCGCCGAGGAAGTCGGGGTGGCGCGCGGCCGAGCGCTGATCGACGCCGACCGGGAGGGTCCGCATCGCTGCGACCTTCTCGCTGACCTTCATGCCGAGCAGCATCCCGCCGGTGCCGGGCTTCGCGCCCTGGCCGATCACGATCTCGATCGCGTCGGCCATGCGCAGGTGCTCGAGGTCGAGCCCGTAGCGCGATGGCGTCATCTGGTAGATCAGCTTGTCCGAGGCCTCGCGCTCCTCGGGCAACATCCCGCCCTCGCCCGTGCAGGTGGCGAGTCCCGCGCGCGAGAAGCCGAGCGCGAGCGCCCGCTTCGCGTTGGTGCCGAGCGCGCCGAAGCTCATCGCCGTGAGGTAGACCGGGAAGGCAAGCTCGAGCGGCCGCTCGACGAGGTCCGGTCGGCCACCGCCGATCAGGGTCTTCGTCTCGCAGTGCTCGCGGTACCCCTCGAGCGGCAGCCGCGTCATCTCGGCCGGGAGGAAGACGATCTCGTCCAGCGACGGGAGCTTGCGGAAGGTCGAGAACCCGCGGATCTGGTAGCGGCCGAGCTCGGCCTTGGCGTGGATGTCACGGATGATCTCGGGGGTCCAGACGTGCGAGCGCCCCTGCGCGTAGCCGTGGTGTTCGTTGTACTCGCTCATCAGATCTTCAGCCAGGCCTCGGGATTGCGGTTGTTGAAGTACCACAGCTTCTGCTCGGCGACGATGCGCTTGAATGCGAACGTGCCGTCGACGCCGTTCGCGCGCAAGAGCCCGTGAACGCGCGCCGAGTCCTCATCCGTGGGCTCGACGATCTTCGCATCGCTGCCGAGCGAGCGGACCTCGCCGGCGACCCACACGTTGCCCTGCCAGAGCGAGTCCGCGAAGGCGGCGCCGGCGCCCCCGCAGACGATCAGATCGCCGGCGTGCGTCATGAACGCCGAGAGGTAGCCGACGTTTCCCTCGACGATCAGGGTTCCGCCCTTGAGGCTGACGCCGCAGCGCGCGGCGGCCGACCCCTTGATGTGCACGACGCCGCCGCGCATCGATGCGCCCGTGGCCATGTTCGCGTTGCCGCCGACGACGACCTTGCCGCGCGCCATCGCCTCGCCGGTGCCCCAGCCGGCGTTGCGGTCGACGTGGATCGTCGTCCCCGAGTTGAGGCCGCCGCAGTAGTTGCCGACCGAGCCCTTGAAGTGCAGCGTCACGTCTGCGGTCTGCCCGACGCCGAGGTTGTGTCGCGAGCGCGGGTTCTCGACGATGATCTCGCGCACGCCCTCCTCCTCCGCGAGACGGCGAAGCTCACGGTTGATGCGCGAGGGCCACGCGTCCGCATCGACCACCGCGGTCGTGCCCTCGATCTCGACCCCCGCCGCCATCAGACGATCTCCGTCGTCACGCCGCCGTCGCGGTCCCAGACGTAGATCGAGCGCGGCTCCGGGAGGTCGACGTCGAGCTCCTCGGCGAAGACCTGCCGCAGCGCCTGCTCCTCCGTCGCGATCGCCATCACGTCGCCGACGTGCGCGACGACGAGCGACTTGATCGCAAGCGAGTCCTTGGCGGAGCCCATCTCGTCGGCCGTCGCGAAGAGGTAGGCGAAGCAGCCGTCGAGCTCGTCGACGCTCGTCTTGAGCGCGTCCCAGAGCGAGAAGCCGTGCTGCATGCGGTCGGCGAGGTAGACCGCGATCAGCTCCGAGTCGTTTCCCGTGTGGAAGCGGTAGCCATCCTGGATCAGCAGCCGCCGGTACTTGAAGTAGTTCGTGATCTGGCCGTTGTGGACGATCGAGATGTCGGGGAACGGCTCGGCCCAGAACGGGTGGCCGTAGGCGACGTCGACGATCGACTCGGTCGTGAGACGGACGTGCCCGAGGCCGTGCATGCCGACGAACCGGTCGACGTGATGCCGCTCGTTCACGGTCGCGGCGTCGCCGAGATCCTTGATGATCTCGAGCGAGTGCCCGATCGACTGCGTCTGGATGCCGTGGCCGGCATCGTCGATCGCCCGAACGATGTCGGTGACCTGGGCGCTCGTCGCGTGCACGACAACACGCGCGAAGCGGTCGGCAGCGGATGCGTCGTCATCGACGGTCGTCTCGGCGGCGAACGTGATCCCCCGCTCGCGGAGCGCGCCCTCGAGCGCAGTCAGCGCGGCATCGGTCTGCCGCTTGTCGAGCACGCGCAGGCGGAGGATCAGCTGCTCGTCGTGCGGCGGTCCGTAGAGCGCGAACCCCGTCGAGTCGTAGCCGCGGTGGCGCATCGACTGGCACATGCGCACCAGGTGCTCGCCGATCGGTCCGGGCTCGGGCAGTTTGATGCCGCAGATGCCGCACATCAGGCGTCAGCCTCCTTGCTGGGGATGCGCGCGAGGACCTCGTCACCTGCTGCGCGGATATGGTCGAAGACGAGCTCGTGGACGCGTGCCGCGTCGCCCTCGGTGAACGCGTTGGCGATCGCGATGTGCTCGCCGCCCATGCGCGCGAAGGCGTCGGCCGGCTCGGTCTGCCAGATGAACAGGCGGAGCGCGGCGTGCTGGGACCAGATCCCGTCGAGCGTTCGCAGCAGGATCCGGTTCTGGCTCGCGGCGCAGAGCCCGCGGTGGAAGTCGCGATTGAGGCGGAACGCGTCCGTGCTGCGTGCTCGCGTGCGCTCGGCGAGGCGCTCGACCTCGCGCCGCTCGCGCGGCGTCGCACGCTGAGCGCCGAGGGCGGCCGCCTCGGGCTCGAGCCACAGCCGCATCTCGCAGAGGTCGCGGGCGTCGTCGTGGGTCAGCGCCTGCACGACGGCGCCGCGGCGCGGGATCAGGTGACCGCGGCCGTCGCTCTCGAGCAGGTGGAGCGCCACGCGCACCGTTGTGCGCGAGACGCCCAGGTCGCGAGCGACCAGCTCCTGCTTGATACGGGCGCCCGGCGCGAGCCGGCCGCTCACGATGGCGTCTCGCAAGACAGCATGGACGCGACCCGTGAGCTGAGCCTGGTCGTCCAGTGGGGGGAGGATGGGCGCTGTTGCGAGAGTCACCGTCCCCGGATACTGGATACAGAATGCGTGCGTGTCAAGGTCCCCGCCCGGGCGCGCGCGCCGCCTCGTGTTGGGGTACGACCCCACCCCATGCACCCCAGCGCTGGGGTGCATGGGGTGG
>JANLRV010000163.1:0-26029 GCA_031361905.1 Actinomycetes bacterium | reverse complement strand
GCCCTCCGGAGCCCCGATCACATTCGTGACCAATGACGGCAAGCGACCACGCCTCGTGGCGATCGATCCGAGCTCGGGCGAGCCGACGACGATCTTCGGGCAGGCTCAGAGCACGCCATGTTCCGGAACAGCGGTCGCGCTGACCTGCGGCGACGGCCTTTCGGGGCCGTCCGCATCAATCGACTCGACGACCGGTACGTTCACGACGGATCGCTTCGGCGGGATCTATCTCGCGACGATCGGCGGCGAGGTCCGCTACCTCCCACCCCCGGACCGCAAGGCGATCCGCCTCGGCCTCGTGCTCAGCGCCGAATACCCCGAGGAGATCGATCGCGGCCACGGCCTCACGATCCGCTACCGGGTCTCGAGCCCGGACGCGCGCATCACCATTCGGATCGCCCGCAAGGGCTCGAAGCGCGCGATCATCCGCGACCTCCCCGGCGGCACAAGCGGCCACAGAGCCGGCACGCTCCGCTGGAACGGCAGGCTCGACGGCAAGCCGGCCCCGGTCGGCAGCTATCTGATCGAGGTCGTTGCGCGCAGCCGCGGACGCATCGCCACGCGCCAGCTCGTCGTCGGCGTCCGCCCGTGATCCGCCCGCGCAGCACGACGATCGCAGCCCTCGCCATGATCGCGACCCCCGCCGGACTCACCGCCTCCTCAGCCGCCTCCCGCGCCGCCGCGGCCACGCGCTCCTTCCTGACGGTCTCCGCCCCATACGAGTCCCGCGCATGAGCGAGCGGGCATGGAGATTCGTCTGGGTCATCGCATCGCTGGTGTTCGTTGTCGTCGCCTCCGCGTTGGCGCGGACGGAATCCGTCCTTGGCGCCGTCTGGTTCGGCGCAGGTGCCGCGTGGTGCTTGCGGACTGCGATTGTCGAAAACGCGATCACGCCGATGCTCGAGGTTTCTCGCTCCGCCTTCCGACGAGGTCTGCGGCTGATTCCAAGAATCTGGCTGGTAGGCCTGATCTTCGTCTTCCTCATCACTCGGCTGGGCTCGTAGAGAAGCGACTGCTCTTCGCGTCGCTGGATCTCCGCGTTCGACCCTAAGCGGCAGTCCAACAACCCACCGACCTGACGCTCGGCGAGTATCAGCCGCGCCGGGCTGCCTCGATCACGGCGATGTCGATTTTCCCCATCTGCATCATCGCTTCGAAGGCGCGCTTGGCCGCCGCGCGATCGGGGTCGGCGATCGCAGCCGTCAGGACGCGCGGGGTGATCTGCCACGACAGCCCCCACTTGTCCTTGCACCAGCCGCACGCGCTCTCCTGGCCACCGTGACTGACGATGGCATTCCACAAGCGGTCGGTCTCGGCCTGGTCGTCGGTCGCCACCTGGAACGAGAACGCCTCGCTGTGCTTGAAGGTCGGGCCGCCGTTCAACCCGAGGCACGGGATGCCCATCACGGTGAACTCCACCGTCAGGACATCGCCTTGCTTGCCGGAGGGATAGTCGCCTGGCGCCCGATGGATCGCTTGCACCGCACTGTCCGGAAACGTCGCGGCATAGAACTGCGCGGCATCCAACGCGGTGCCCTCGTACCAGAGACAAATCGTGTTCTTGCCGACCATATCCGTTCTCCAATCGATGACAAAGATGCGCATCCACGAGGCACGGCACCCAGGGCCAGCGCCAGATCCCGCTCGAGTTGGACTGTACGGGTCGAGAGACCTGCGCTACCAGTCGTTGATCTCGGAGTATCGGCAGCGAGTCGAGCCTTCATCAGCCATCGCCGCACGATCTTCAGTCGTGCAGTGCCGGGCCGCCGGGGGTTGCGGCGCGCTTGACCGCGATCGCCTGCTGTGGGAGTATCCCGCTCACTTCGCGCCGTGGAGCCGAGAGCAGACGCGACTCGCGGTCTGTCACCGGGCCCCAGCGAGTGCACTCGTCCGTCTTTCCGTGCCCCGTGAGTGCGCGATCCAACCATGACTTCAGGAAGGAAGGCGAGGCGTGAACTCCCAGCGCTCCTCGTACCGTCAGGCCGAGGCAAGGAAGGTCCGCCGTCCGAGCCGCGTGACGCTCCTCGCTTTGGCCGCCGTCGCGGCTGCCGGCATAGCCGTCTTCGGCGGAGCCGGAATCTCCACCGCGAAGCCGACCAAGGCCGCCGCACCCGCGAAGCTAGCGGCCGAGACGCCGCAGCTCGGCGGCGATCTCGTGATCGCTCGCGTCGCCGACTCGTCCTCGATGGACAAGACCTCGGTGTTCGACAACGAGGCGATCTGGGTCTTCGAACAGATGTTCGAGACCCTCTACACGGTCACGCCGGACGGCAAGGGCGTGAAGCCCTGGCTCGCAGAGAGCTACACCCTCTCGCCGAACAAGCAGAAGTACACGTTCCGCCTGCGCAAGGGCGTGAAGTTCCACAACGGCAAGCCGATGACGGCGGCCGACGTGAAGTTCTCGATCGAGGATGCCGCAGCGACGAAGAACGGCTGGGGCTATATCGATGCAGCCATCAAGACCGTCACGGCGCCCGATCCGACCACCGTCGTGATCACCACGAAGTACAAGTGGGCGCCGCTGCTCGCCGATCTCGCGCTGTTCTCGAATGCGATCGTGCCGAAGAACTACGGCGGCGTCTCGAAGAAGAAGTTCTACACGGCGCCGGTCGGCACCGGCCCGTTCAAGTGGGATCACTGGACGAAGGGTGCCGAGCTGAAGCTCGTCCGGAACGACAGCTACTGGCAGAAGGGCAAGCCCTATCTCGACAGCGTGACGTGGACGAACGTCACGGATGACAACACGCGCATCCTGCAGCTGAAGGGCAACCAGGCACAGGTTGACGAGTTTCCGCCATGGTCGTCGGTCGCGCCGCTCAAGAAGACGAACGGCATCACGATGACGCTGTTCCCGTCGACGCGCACCGACTACCTCGAGTTCAACGAGAAGATCAAGCCGTTCGACGATCCGCACGTGCGCCGCGCGATCTCGTACGCGATCGACCGCAAGGCGCTTGTCAAGGCGATCCTGTTCGGCAACGGCACTCCCGCCAACTCGTTCATGCCGCCGCAGGTGCCGTACTACGACGCGAATGCGCCCGGCATCCAGTACGACATGGCCAAGGCCAAGGCCGAGATGGCGAAATCGACGGTCCCGAAGGGCGCCAAGCTGACGTTCGAGGCGATCGGTGGCCAGCTCGACTCCGAGACGATCGCACAGGTCGTGCAGGCGGCGGTCAAGCCGCTCGGGCTCGACGTCAAGATCATCAAGAAGGACGCGAACGCGAACTTCGCCGACTGGTCAGCCGCGAAATACCCGGGCATGACGACGTCGTACTGGACGATGGACATCGCCGATCCCGACGAGCTGGTCTCGTTCTCGGTCGACCCGAGCCAGGGCTCGCACTCGTTCCAGACCTGGTACAACAACCCGGCCGCGGCCAAGGCCGCCCAGGCCGCAGCGCGGGAGTTCGATCCCGCGAAGCGCCAGGTGCTCTACAGCAAGGTGCAGAAGCTCGCCGCGGAGGACGCGTTCATGGGCTTCCTGTACTACTCGCCGTTCCGCTACGCATACACGTCGAAGCTGCACGGATTCCAGGTCTACCCGACGGGGAACTACCACCTCGAGGATGCCTGGCTGCAGAAGTGAGAGGCGCTTCCGGCAGGTCCCGCGGGGCCTGCCGGGAGCGTCTCTGAGGCAGCCGGAGATCGATGGATCGACTCGCCTACACGCTCCGCCGTCTCGCGCAGATGGTGCCGGTCGTGCTGGGCGTGACGATCCTCGTGTTCTTCCTCGTGCACCTGATCCCGGGCGACCCGGCAGCGACGATCCTCGGGGTGCGCGCGACGCCGGCGCTGATCGCCGAGTTCCACCGCGACTGGGGTCTCGACGACCCGCTACCGCAGCAGTACTGGCTGTTCATGAAGCACCTCCTGCAGGGCGACCTCGGGACCTCGTTCTTCTACCGCACCCCGGTCAGCTCGCTGGTCGGCGAGCGCACGCCGGTGACGCTGCTGCTGCTGCTGTACTCGGCAGTCCTCTCGCTCCTGATCGCCGTGCCGCTCGCGCTGCTCGCCGTGACGCGCAAGGACGGCCTGCGCGACCAGGTCGTGCGCGCGATCCCGGTCGTCGGCTCGGCATGCCGCCGTTCTGGGTCGGGATCATGCTGATCGAGCTGCTGGCTGCCGACGTCTTCCACGTCTTCCCGGTCGGCGGCTACGGCCACGGTGTGCTGGGACACCTCGGGAGCCTGCTCCTGCCTGCACTGACGATCGCGATCGGCATCGCGCCGATCCTGATCCGCAGCCTGCGTGCGAGCCTGCTGCAGGTGCTCGAGTCCGACTTCGTCACGACTGCGCGCTCGAAGGGCCTGCCGGCGCGCAGCGTGCTGATCCGCCATGCGCTGCGCAACGCCGTGATGTCGATGCTGACGGTGCTCACCGTGAACCTCGGGTTCCTCGTCGGCGGGACCGTCGTGATCGAGAAGATTTTCGCGCTGCCCGGCCTCGGGGCGCTGATGTTCGACGGGATCTCGAACCGCGACTTCGCGGTCGTGCAAGGCGTCACGCTGGTCTTCGCGATCACGGTCGTGCTCGTCAACCTCGCCTCCGACGTTCTCTACTCGCTGCTCGACCCGCGCGTGAGGTTCGACTGATGGCCGCGGTCGCGATCGGCGAGCAGGCCGACGTCGTCGCGCGCCGGCGAACACTACGGCAGCGGTGGTACCGCACATCCGCCTTCGTCGCGGGCCTCGCGATCATCGTCGGCATGATCGCGGCGACGCTCGCCGCGCCGCTGATCACGAGCTACGACCCGAACGCGCAGGACCTGCTGCACAACTATGCGCACCCGTCGGGCGCCCACTGGCTCGGCACCGACCACGTCGGGCGCGACGTCTTCACCCGCCTCGTCTATGCGGGGCGCGTCGATCTCCTGATCGGCTTCTTCGCCGTCTTCTTCCCGTTCTGCCTGGGGCTCGTGCTCGGCTCGCTCGCCGGCTACTTCGGTGGGATCGTCGACACGATCGTGATGCGGCTCGTCGACATCGTCGTGGCGTTCCCGTTCCTCGTGCTCGTGATCGCCCTCGTCTTCGTGCTCGGGCCAGGCGAGCGCTCGATCGTGACCGCGATCACGTTGGTCGGCTGGGTCAGCTACGCGCGCATCGTGCGCGGCGAGGTGCTCGTGCAGAAGCGCCAGGAGTACGTGCTTGCGGCGAGAGTCGCAGGCTTCAGCAGCAGCCGGATCATGCTGCGCCACCTGCTGCCGAACGTGATCACCCAGGCGATCGTGTTCGCGATGAGCGACATCGTGCTCTCGATCCTCGCGATCGTCACGCTCGGCTACCTCGGCCTCGGCGTCCCCGATCCGACCGCCGAGTGGGGCTCGATGATCGCCAACGGCGAGTCGCTGCTCACGACCCAGTGGCAGATCGCAACGTTCCCGGGCATCGCCATCGTGATCGTCGGCCTCGGGCTGTCGCTCCTCGGCGACGGGCTGGCCGACCTGCTCACGCCCGAATGAGCGAAGCGATGCCGATCCTCTCCGTGCGCGACCTGCGCGTCGAGATCCCCACGCCGGGTGGGATCGTGCACGCCGTCGACGGCGTCTCGTTCGACCTGCACGCGGGCCGCAGCCTCGGGCTCGTGGGCGAGTCCGGCTGCGGCAAGTCGATGACGCTGCGCGCGATCCCCGGCCTGCTGCCGCACCCGGGCCGCATCGCGGGCGGCACGGTCGAGTTCGCCGGCACCGACCTCACCGCGACGTCCGAGGCGGGCCTGCGCAAGCTGCGCGGAAGCGGGATCGCGATGATCTTCCAAGAGCCCATGACGGCGCTGAACCCGGTGATGCGCGTGGGCGATCAGATCGCCGAGGGCCCGCGCCTCCACCTCGGGCGCAGCAAGGCTGAGGCGAAAGAGCGAGCGCTCGATCTGATGGGCGAGGTCGGCATCGCCGATCGCGCACGCCGTTTCCGGGCCTTCCCGCACGAGCTCTCCGGTGGCATGCGCCAGCGCGTGATGATCGCGATCGCGCTCTCGAGCGAGCCTCGCGTGATCCTCTGCGACGAGCCCACGACGGCGCTCGACGTGACGATCCAGGACCAGATCCTGAAGCTGCTCCGCCGGCTCTCGCAGAGCCACGGCACGAGCATCGTCTTCGTCACGCACGACCTCGCCGTCGTGGCACAGACCTGCGAGGACGTCGCGGTGATGTACGCGGGCCAGATCGTCGAGTCCGGCCCGGTGAGAGACATCTTCCGCGAGCCTCGGCATCCCTACACGCTCGCGTTGCTGCGCTCCGTCCCCGACGTCGAGCGCGTCAGGCACGATCTCTCCTCGATCCCCGGCCGCCCACCCGAGCTGTCGGCTCTGCCCGTCGGCTGCCGCTTCGCTCCGCGCTGCACGCTCGCGCGCGACGACTGTCTGGAGGGGGACGTCGCGCTCGTGACCGACCTTGTGGGCCGCGCGGTCGCGTGCCTGCACGCCGACGAGTGCGCAGCCGACGCGCGACGCGACCCGGCGGTGGTGGCATGAACGAGGTCGCGCCGCCCGTGATCGAGACCCGCGACCTGCGCATGCACTTCCCGCTCGGCGGCGGGCTCGCGAGCCGGCTCGGCGGCGCACCGGCCGAGCTGCTCCGCGCGGTCGACGGCGTCGACCTGCAGATCGCACGCGGCGAGGCGCTCGGGCTGGTCGGCGAGTCGGGCTGCGGCAAGTCGACGCTCGGGCGCCTGATCGTCGGGCTCTACACGCCCACGACCGGCTCGATCCTGCTCGACGGAACGCCCCTCGCAGGCCGGCGCTCGGCCGCCGATCGCCGCCGCGTGCAGATGATCTTCCAGGACCCGTACTCGTCGCTCAACCCGCGCATGACGGTGCAACAGACGCTGGCCGAGCTGCTGCGCGTCCACAAGATGGTTCCGCGGTCCGAGACCGACGCCCGCTGCCGCGAGCTCGTCGGCATCGTCGGCCTGCCTGCGACCTCGCTCGATGCCTACCCGCGCCAGTTCTCAGGCGGGCAGCGGCAGCGCATCTCGATCGCGCGGGCGCTCGCGCTCGAGCCCGATGTGCTGATCGCAGACGAGCCCGTCTCGGCGCTCGACGTCTCGGTCCAGTCGACCGTGCTGAATCTGCTCGCGGAGCTGCGCGAACGGCTCGGCCTGACGCTGCTCTTCATCGCGCACAACATGGCGGTGGTGCGACACGTCTGTGACCACGTCGCCGTGATGTACCTCGGCAAGATCGTCGAGTCGGCGCCGGCCGACGACCTCTTCGGTGGCGCGGGCCACCCCTACACGCAGGCGCTCCTCAAAGCCGTCCCGCGGCTTGTGCCCGGACGGGAGTCTGAAGCGCCCGCGATCTCGGGCGACCCGCCCTCTCCGATCGACCTTCCTCCCGGCTGCCGCTTCCAGCCGCGCTGCACGATCGCGCGCGACATCTGCACGAGCGACGAGCCGGTGCTCGAGACCGCGGCCTCCGGCCGTCACTCGGCCGCCTGCCACTTCGCGTTCACGCCCCCGCCCTCGGCCGCGGGCGAGGGCGAAACCGACGATCCGGGAGCGACTCAATGAAGGTCTTCATCTCGTCCGACATCGAAGGCACGGCCGGCATCGCCGACTGGGGGCAGGTGCTGATGGGCTCGCACGAGTACGAGCTCGGGCGGACGCTGCTCGAGGGCGAGGTCAACGCCGCGATCGAGGGGGCTGCCGCGGCGGGCGCCACGGCGTTCGTCGTCAACGACGCCCACCACACGATGCAGAACCTGCGGCCCCAGAACCTCGCAGGCCGAGCATCGCTCGTCTCCGGGTACCACAAGCCGCTCTACATGATGGAGGGCCTCGACGAGACGTTCGGCTGCGCCTTCCTCGTCTCCTACCACGGCTCGATCAGCGCCGAGCGCGCGGTCCTCTCGCACACCTACAACCCGCAGGCGATCTGGCATGCCGAGCTGAACGGCGCGGTCGTCGGCGAGTCCGCGATCAACATGCTCGTGGCGGCGCACCACGGCGTGCCCGTGGTGCTCGTGACGGGCGACGAGGTGACGGCCGAGGAGGCCGAGCGCTTCGCGCCGGGCATCGAGGCGGTCGTCGTGAAGCGGTCGATCACACGCTTCGCGGCCGAGAGCCTGCATCCCGAGGAGGCGCGCGAGCGCATTCGCGAGGGCGCCCGACGGGCGGTCGCCGCTGCCGGCACCGCCGCGCCTCCGAGGATCGACCTCCCGGCCCGTCTCGACTTGACCTTGCTCACGGCCGACCTCGCGGAGATGTCGACCTGGATCCGCGGAGTGGAGCGCACGGGGGTGCGCTCGGTGCGTCTCACCGACGACGATCCGCTGCGGTTGTACCGGACCTTTGTCACGCTGATCGCGCTCACGCGCTCGATCGTCGAGCCCCGTTGAGCGGGCTCTCCGCTGCGCGCGCGGCGGCCGTCGATGAGCGCTTCGCCGAGTTCGCCGAGGGAGACGGCACGCCGCCGAGCCCGGGCATCGCCTGGGGGGTGACGATCGGCGGCGAGCTCGTGCACGCCGGCGGGCTCGGCAGCCTGCGCGATGGCGCGGACGCCCCGCCCGGACCCGACTGCGCGTTCCGGATCGCGTCGATGACGAAGAGCTTCATCGCCGCGGCCGTGATGCTGCTGCGAGACGAGGGCAGGCTCGCGCTCGACGACCCGATCGCACAGCACGTCCCCGAGCTCGCCGAGCTCCGCGGCCCGAGCGAGGACGCTCCCGCGATCACGGTGCGCGCGCTGCTCGCGATGGGCTCTGGACTGCCGACCGACGACCCGTGGGCCGACCGGCTCGAGGATCTGTCCGATCAGGCCTTCACGGCGCTCCTCCGCGGACCTGCAACCGTCGCCTGGCCGGCGGGGGTTGCGTTCGAGTACTCGAACTACGGCTACGCGATGCTCGGGCGGCTCGTCACGAACTCGAGCGGACGCGACTTCCACGAGCTCGTCGCCGAGCGCATCCTCGAGCCGCTCGGCCTCACGTCGACAGCGTTCAGCGCAGACTCCCTCGACCCAGCGAGGCTCGCGTCGGGCTACCATCGAGTGGACGAGCGCTGGGAGCTCCAGCCGGAGCAGCGACCGGGCGCCTTCTCCGCGATCGGCGGCCTCTACAGCTCGGTCAGCGACATCGCGTTCTGGATCTGCGGGTTCTGCGACGCCTGGCCGCCACGCGCCGGCGCCGGCGCGTCACACCCGCTCTCTCGCGCAACCCGGCGTGAGATGCAGCAGATCGCGACGACCATCCCGCCGGCCCTGCTGCGCGACGGCGCCGGCCGGCTGCGCGTCGTCGCCGGCGGCTACTGCCTGGGACTCGTGTCGCAGGAGGACATCGTCACCGGCCGGGCGATCAGCCACTCGGGTGGCTACCCCGGCTTCGGCTCGCACATGCGCTGGCATCCGGCAACCGGCATCGGCGTTGTCGCGCTCGCGAACGGACGGTACGCCCCGGTCTGGCAGCCTGCCCGCGACGCGCTCGAGCTGCTCGTAGTCGACGGCGCCGTCCGCCGACGCCGGATCGAACCGGCGCTCGCGCTCGAGCGAGCAAGGGACGCGGTCGAGCGCTTGCTCGCGGGCTGGGACGACGGGATCGCCGAACGCTTCGCCCCGAACCTCGAGCTGGACGACCCGCTCGATCGGCGGCGCGTCGAGCTCGAGGGCCTGCGCGAGCGACACGGCCGGCTGACGCGCGACGGCGAGATCGAGTGCGACACGCCGTATCGCGGCCACTGGTGGCTTGCAGGCGAACAGGGTGGGCGCGTCCACGTGCGGATCGCGCTGACGCCCGAGCTGCCACCACGGCTTCAGACGATCGAGCTCGAGTCGGTCGCCGATCCGACGCCCGCGGTGCTCGCCGCCGCGAGAGCCGTCGTCAAGGCGATCTCCGCCGAAGGTGACCTCCCGGCGACCCTCAGCTGCGCCGATGCCGCGCGCACCGAGATCGGCGCCACCATCCGCGAGGCCGCAGCGCAGCTCGCGCCCTGCGAGCTGGGCGGCGCCATCCGCGGCGACGGAGGCGACGAGGCCGTTTTCCTGGCCGAGGCTCCGGCCGGCCGGTTCGAGCTGACGATCTCCCTCGACGCATCCTCTCGCCTCGTCGGCGTCACGATCACGCCGGTCGACCGGCCCGCGGTCCTGCGCTGAGCCTGGGCCTTCGGAGGTTCGGCGCGGCACCCTCGTCCGCAACCGGGGTCACTCGCCGATCTCGACGGGGTCGCCGAGCTCGCGTGCGCGACGCTCGACGAACTCGACCAGCTCGGCTTCGACTGCCGCATCGAGCGGCGGCCGCTCGTAGCTCTCGAGCATTTCCTTCCAGCGTCGCGAGGCACGTGCCGCGTGCTCGAGCGAGCCGTTCCGCGTCCAGCGATCCAGGTTCTCCGTCGAGGCGACGGTCGGGCGCCAGAAGCACTCGCGGAAGCGAGCGAGGGTGTGCTCCGCGCCGAAGAAGTGGCCCCCGTGGCCGACCTCGAGGTGCGCGTCGAAGGCGAGGCTCCCCGCGTCGACCTCGACGGGCGTGAACTGGCGCTGAAGCAGATCGAGAAGCTCGCAGTCGGCGACGAACTTCTCGAACGAGGTCACGAGGCCTCCTTCCAGCCAGCCCGCCGACTGCCAGCACACGTTCGCGCCTGCGAGGAACGCTCCGAGGAGGGTGTTGAACGCCTCGTAGCCGGCCTGGAAGTCGACCGACTGGCTGGCCGTGAGGGTGCCGCCGCCGGAGCGCCAGGGGAGCTGCAGCCGCCGCGCGATCTGGCCCGAGGCGTAGAGCCCGAAGGCCGACTCGGGTCCCCCGAAGGCAGGCGAGCCGCTCTTCATGTCGGTCGTCGAGAGAAAGGAGCCCATGATCGAGGGCGTGCCCGGGCGCACGAGCTGCACGAGCGCGATGCCGGCGAGCGCCTCGGCGGTCTGCTGCACGAGAGCCGCCGGCGACGTCACCGGCGCCATCGCGCCCATCAGCAGGAACGGCGTCACGATCACCGCCTGGCCTGCGGCGGCGTAGGCGAGCAGTCCGTCGAGCATGCGCTCGTCGAAGCTCAGCGGCGAGTTGACGTTGATGTTGCCGAAGAGCACGGGCCGCGCCTCGATCGCCGATCGGCCACCGTGGACGATCTCGGCCAGGCGCAGGCAGTCTTCGGCGGCGGCCTTCGAGGACGGCTCGCCGGACCACACGCGATCGGTCAGCCGGATCGCCGCGAGCGCGCGCAGCAGATGCCGCACGTCCAGGGCCACATCGTTCGGCTCGAGGATGTTCCGCCCGGGCGTGTCGAGCGCCTCCGTGAGCTGGGTCAGCTTGAGCAGGCTCTCGAGATCGGCCATCGTGCCCTCACGCCGCACGCCGTCGATCCGAACGAACGGCGGACCCTGGGCGGGGGCGAACACCATGTGGTCGCCGCCGACGATCAGATCTCGCTCGGGGTTCCTCGCGTGCAGCGTGAACTGGCGCGGCGCCAGCGCTGCCTGCTCCCGCAGAAAGCCCGGATCGAAGCGGACGATCTGGTCGTCGACCGTCTGGCCCGCCTCGCGGAACAGCTCGAGCGCACGCGGGTGATCGAAACGGACGCCGACCTCGCTCGCCAGACGCTCCCAGCCGCGCTCGATCGTGTCGAGCGACTCCTCGGAGAGCGGCTCAAAGCGCGGCATTCGGTTGACGAACAGGGCGTTCCTCCAGTCCCGACGATCGTCAAGCGTAGACCCTCCGGGCCTCCGACGCAACTCTACTTGCCTATCTGGCAACCCCAGGAAACGATCCGAGCGCCACGTCGAGCATTGCGAGGTCCGCATCGTCGCCCGCCACGATGCGGACGAGATCGCCCGACGGATGCGACAGCGCTCGCACCAGCACGCCCTGGGTTGCGAGATGCTCCGCCAGCGCGTTCGCGTCGGTCACCGGAACGGCGACGAAGCTGGCCACCGACGGGAAGACGTTGAGGCCGTGGCCGGCGAGGATCTCCGTCAACCTGACACGGGCGAGGCGCGTCGCGACGACGCGGCGCGCAGCCTCGGCGGGATCGTCGAGGCTCGCGGCGGCGGCCAGGTGGGCGGCGTCGGAGACGTCGTACCAGTGCCGCATCCGCCGCGCCGCCGCGACCACCCCGGGAGCTCCGATCAGGTAGCCGACGCGCAGGCCGGCCAGACCGAACAGCTTCGAGAACGTGCGCAGCACGGCCACGTTGGAACGCTCGATCGCGAGCGCCGGACCGCCCTCGTAGGCGGGGTCCTCGACGTAGTCGGCGTAGGCCTCGTCGAGCACCACGAGCACCCGCGCAGGAACCTCCTCGAGGAACGCCTCGAGCTCGGCGCGCCGGACCATCCCGCCCGTCGGGTTGTTCGGATTGCAGACGAAGACGAGCCGCGTGCGCGTGGTCACCCGCGCCGCCATCGCCGGCAGATCGAGCGATCCGTCCGCGCGCACCGGCACCTCCACGGCTCGCCCGCCGACGCGCAGCACGTCCTGGGCATAGCCGACGAACGACGGCAGCGGCATCACCGCCTCGGCGCCCGGCTCCAGAAAGGCGGTCGCGAGATGGGCGATCAGCGCGTCGGCACCGTGGCCGACCATGATCGATTCCTCGCTGACGCGATGGCGCTCCGCCAGTCGCTCGAGCAGCGCGCCGCCGTGCTCGGGGTAGCGATGCGCCTGGGAGACCCCCTCTCTGGCCGCCTCCAGCGCAGCGGGAAAGGGCCCGAGGTGCGTCTCGTTGGCATCGAGGCGCGCGATCCGTGGAAGGCCGAGCCGCGCGGCCCGTTGCGCGGACGACGGGTCGGGCAGGTACGGGAAGAGCAGCGGGTCGTCGAGGTACGGCGCCGGCCTCGGCGCCGTACCCGATCGGGGGCTACTAGGCGTTCTTGACCTCTTGCCAGATGCCGTTGCGCAGCTTTGTCGCATCGGCGCCGAGGAACTTCTCGAACTCGATCGTCTTCAAGACCGCGGCGTTGTACTTCAGGCTCGGGTTGCCGACGATCGACTTGTCGATGTACCGCTCGGCGGCGGGCATCACGTACGAGGAGCCGATGTTGTTGACGAAGCCCGCATAGACCTTGGGCTTGAGCAGGAAGTTCATGAAAGCCTCGACCTCGGGCAGGTGCTTTGTCCCCGCCACCGCAAGCCAGCCGTCGAGGTACGCCGGCATCCCCTCCTCCGGCGAGACCCAGACGATGTTCTTGTTCTTCCGCTGCGCCCCGGCGATGTCGTAGTCGTAGTCGACCGCCATCACCGCGGTGCCCTTGAGCAGCGGCTTCGCGAAGTCGGTCGGCAGGAACGCCTGGAGATGGGGCTTGATCTCGATCAGCGCGTCGCGCGCGGCCTTCAGCTCCTTCTCGTTCGCCGAGTTGACGGAGTAGCCCTTGTACTTCAGGGCGATGCCGAGGATGTCGACGTCGAAGTCCAGCATCGTGACCTTGCCGGAGTACTTCTTCGCGAGCTTCCAGAAGTCGGCCCAGCTCGTCGGCTTCTCCGACATCAGATCCTTGCGGTAGCCGAAGCCGGTCTTGCCGAGATCCGTCGGCGGCCCCCAGGGATAGGCGTCGCGGAAGTGCTTGTCGACGTTGGCGATGTTCGGGATGTTCGCGAAGTTGAGCTTCTGCAGCAGGTTACCCTTGAGCAGCTGCTTCGCGAGCACCGGACCGCCAAGCGACATGTCGTAGCCGCCCTTGTTCTGCGAGATCTGCGCCGCGGCCGCGGAGACCCCCGCGGTGAGCCCGTCGACCTGCTTGACGGTCACGCCGGTCAGCTTCTTGAAGTCCGCGACGGTCGTCTTCCCCATCCAGCCGGGGTAGTTCATCATCACGATCTTGCCGCTCAGCCCCCCCGCGTCGGCGCTCGCAGCACTGACGCCCAGGCCGCCATAGGCGGCGAGCGTGCCGGCGCCGGCCAGCTGCCCACCGCGGCGAAACAGCGTTCGACGGGTCAGCCGATCGAGGGCCCAGGGCGGAAGCTGTTCGGACGACATGGACGCGCCTCCCTTGAAAGCGTGGTTGCCGCATCGGCAACTGAGGGTGCCATTTCTAACACACGGAGGGGACCCGCGCAAACACGCCGACACGGGTCGACACCGTCGACCCATGTCGCTCTGGCGACAACTCGCCGTGTCGATGCGGCACCTCTATGATCGGCGCAAGATGAGTGATTCCACGGCCTCGCACGCTCTGGGCGGCATTTCGGGCGTTTCTGCCGCTCAGCCTTTTGTGGGGGTGCGCGTCGCGCTCCCCCACAAAAGGCGTCGCTCGGGGATTTCCGGGCTCGTCGATGCGTCCCTGCAGCACCTTCGCCCGGAAATCCCCTCAGAAAGCGCCGAACCACCACCCAGAGCGCACGATTCCAACGAATCAATCATCTAGTGCCCGTAGATGTCATCGCGACGGTCGCCCAAGAGGTCGTTGAGCCCGTCCCAACCCTTCTCGCGCGCCCGCGCGGGGTCGATCTCGGCGAGCGCCATGCCCTCGCCGTCGCCGGGCGGCGGGCCGGCCAGCAGCGTGCCGTCGGCATCGACGATCAACGCCGCGCCAAGCCACTCCGCGCCGCGCTCCGTCCGGCAGCGGTCGGCGAGGACCAGATGGATGCGGTTGACGTGTGCCGTGGCGATCGCGACGACCACATCGAGGTGCGGGAGACCTTGCTGAGCGGGAGAGAGACTGAGGTTGCTCGGCACCGCGAGGACCTCGGCGCCGCGCCTCGCGAGATCGCGGGCAAGCTCGGGGAACCAGAGGTCGTAGCAGATCCCCAAGCCGATCCTCCCGACCGCGGTCTCGACCACCGGGGGCCGTTCCTCGCCCGCCGAGAAGAGCTCGGACTCCCGGCCCCAGAGGTGCAGCTTGCGGTAGCGGCCCCGCACGCCCCCGGCGTCGACGACCACCGCGGAGTTCCAGAGCCGGCCCCGGCGATCGCTCTCGCAGAGCCCGCCGACGACCACGATGCCGTGCCGATCGGCCGCTTCTCGCCAGGCCGCCGTCGACGGTCCGTCGACCGGCTCGGCACACTCGCGCGCCTCGGCGACGTCGGCGAGGCAGTAGCCCGACGTCACCAGCTCGGGCAGGACGACGAGGCGAGCCCCCGCCTCCGCAGCCCGCGCGATCGCCGCGACCGTCGCTCGCCGGTTGGCCTCCAGCGCGCCGATCTCGGGGCCGAGCCGCACCGCGGCCACGCGCACCTTGCTCACCAACCCACCCGCCCGGAGACAGCGTGCCGAAGCTGAAGCTCGACGACGTGACCCTGCAGTACGACCAGAGCGGGGCCGGCCCCGACCTCGTCTGGCTCGCCGCCGGCGACCATCCCGGTGCCAACTGGCGTCGCTGGCAGGTGCCGGCGTTCGAGCCCGGCTGGCGCAACACGACCTACGACGCCCGCGGGGTCGGCGCGACGGTCTCCAGCTCGGATCCTCCCTGGCCGATCGAGGCCCACGCCGCCGACCTGGCGCTCCTGATCGAAGCCGTCTGCTCGCCGCCGGTCGCCCTGGCCGGGCTCTCGATGGGCTCGCTGATCGCCGTGCAGCTGGCCCACGACCGCCCCGATCTCGTCAGCTGCGCCGCCGTGATGGGAACCTGCGTCAAGAAGACCGGCTTCATCTGGGAATGGGAGGAGTCGGAGATCCGGCTCGCACGTAGCGGTCCGGCGCTGCCATCCGACTTCGCGACCGCGCACTACGCGTTGCTCTACTACCCGGCAGAGGTGCTCGGTGACGATCGTCTCTGGGCCGAGCTGCGAGCCTTCATCGCGGACGACTTCGGTGACCGGGATCCGCAGATGCTGGCGGCGCAGTGGCAGGCCTGCCTCGAATACGACTCCTCCACGATCCTGCCGCGAACGACGGTGCCGATCCACGCGATCGCGTTCTCGCAGGACGTCCAGACACCGCCCCAACGGGTGCGCGAGGTCGCCTCGCTGGCCGCGAACGGGCACTTTCACCTGCTCGAGGGGCTCGGTCACGGCTCGGCCTTCGGGCACCGCCCGGACGAGGTCAACGCCTGCATTCGCAGCATCGTCGAACGCTACCTGCCGCCGCTCGAGGGCGACGAGTCCTAGAGAACTCGAATCAACATGCCTTGTGGCGTCTGGCGGCGTCTCGCTGGCGTCTGGGCCACGATCCTCTCTTGCCGTTCCGTTCGGTACAGGAGCGACTTCGAGACGATCGTGACCCAGCCTGGCGAGCCACTCGCCAGCCACCACGATGCATGCTGATTCGAGCTCTATCTCGCCACCGCAGCGAGCGAGTAGCGCACCGCTGCAGCGCGCACGACGGCGGCGCTCGCAGGCCGGCCACGCTCCGAGAGCTCGACGGTCAGCTCGCGCCAGCAGAACGCCGCGCCCGGCGTCGGATCGGCGACGCGCCGGAGCGGCCTTGATGCGCCGGCGATCGCGGCGGCCGGCCTGCTGCTGTCCGCGGGCCAGCGATCCCTCTCGGCAGTCGCGAGCTGGCGCGTGGCGACTCGAATCGGGCCCGGCTCGAGACCCGAGCAGCCGAAGATGTCGTCGACGCACGGATTGATCACCACGAGCGTCGGGACGAGTGCCAAGAGCTCGACGTGATCGCCCGGACCGGTCGCAGTGCTCGTCCAGTCGAGCGAGCCGTCGGCGGCGACGCTCGAGCGAAGCCAGAGATTCAACGGGTCCGGCAGGTCGGCGGTCTCGAGGCCCCAGGCAGCGGCCGAGGCGGTTTGCACACCGACGCAGGACGGCTCTGACTGGCAGCCGGCGGCGGCGTACTCGCGCGGGCTGCAGGCCGGAAAGAGCAGGTCGTGGCCGGGCGCACTGTCAGCGACGATTGCGAGAAACGGCCGCTCGAACGGAGCCCCCGACCAGAGCAGATCTCCGAGCCCGGGAGAGATGCCGGCGATTGCCCGCGTGCGTGCCGCCGAGAGGCGCTCGCGA
Source organism: Actinomycetes bacterium (assembly GCA_031361905.1). Lineage (GTDB taxonomy): Bacteria > Actinomycetota > Thermoleophilia > Gaiellales > JALYLC01 > JANLRV01. The sequence goes on along the minus strand of JANLRV010000163.1, from coordinate 9,228 downwards.
GCATCGGCAAGCGACCAGGCGACGAGATCGACGCACTGTCCGCCAGCCACCTGCTCGATCCTCACAACCTCGCCGCAGCGCAATTCGAGTGCCGCCGCCGAGCCGGGCGGGATCAAGCCGGCGCCGTCCCGAGAGGGGTCAGTCTGCACGCTGGGCGGCGACGCGGGAGCCTCCTCCAGCGGGGTCGCCTCGGCGAACGCGCGCGCGACGAACGCGGCCAGAGAAAGCGACGGTTCGAGGCGGTCGCGTGCATCGGCGAGGAGCCGCCACTGGCGGGCTGAGAGGCGCAGCGTCACGTTCACGGGGACCGCCTGCATGGTATCGTTGCCAACGACGGTTGGGTATCTGACAACTGGAGCGCTCTGATTCTGCGCCGACTCGACAACATCGACATCCTCTGCGTCGACCTCAGCCGCATGGTGCCGTTCTACCGCGACGTGATCGGGTTGCCGTTCGTGCTGCCCTACGACAGCGCGCAGGGCTGGGCGGGGTTCCAAGCCGGGGATGTCTCGATCTTCCTGATCGAGATCGCCGGCGAGCGCCCCACCCGTCGCGTTCCAGGCGCCGGACCGGCAGGGCTCGAATCGTTCGCCTTCGCCGTCGACGACCTCGAAGCGGCGATCGCCGAGCTCGACGCCAAGCAGGTCAGCTGGGCATCCGAGATCGTCGAGTCACCCTGGTATCGCTACCGCAGCCTCTATGACCCCGAAGGAAACCTGCTGCATCTGACCGTTCCGGATCGCGTCGAGCTAGGCCTCGAGGCGCCCGCGTGAGCACCCAGGCGGACACGGCAGCCTGGCTGGAAAGCTCGCTCCCGGTCGGCCTCGCGGTGATCGACGCCGACGTCCACGCCGCAGTGCCCTCGATCGACACGCTCCTCCCCTGGCTCGACGCGCACTGGCAGGAGGTCGCGGCCACGACCCAGTTCCGAGGCCCCACCGACACCGCCTACCCGCCCAGCGCGGCCACGAGCCTTCGGCCCGATCTCGCAGGCGACGGCGGCGTTGCCTCGACGGTCGCCGATCTGCGCGCGCGCGTGCTCGATCCGTGGCGCGTCGAGGCGGGGATCCTGCATTGCGCCTACGGCATCGAGGCGGTCAAGAACCCCGACGCGGCAATCGCGCTGGCGCGTTCGGTCAACGCCTGGCTTGCATCCGAATGGCTCGAGCCCGAGCCCCGCCTGCGAGGCTCAATCGTGGTTCCCGGGCTGGTGCCTCAGGACGCGGCCGACGAGGTCGATCGGCTCGGCGGGCATCCGGGCTTCGTCCAGGTCAGCGTGCCCGTGCGCTCGTTCGCCCCCTACGGCCACCGCATCTGGTGGCCGCTGCTCGAGGCGGTCACGCGCCACGGCCTGGTCTTGGCCCTGCAGTTCGGCGGCGCCGCCGGCCACCCGCCGACCTCTGTCGGCTGGCCGACGACATACCTCGAAGAGTACGTCGACATGGCGAGCGCCTTCCAGGCCCAGCTGATCAGCCTCGTCGCAGAGGGCGCCTTCGATCGCTTCCCGACCTTGCGGGTGATCTGCGTCGAGAGCGGCTTCGCCTGGATGCCAAGCCTGATCTGGCGGTTCGACCGGCTCTGGCGCGGCCTGCGACGCGAGATCCCCTGGACGCGGCGCCAGCCCTCGAGCTACCTCCGCGAGCACGTCCGCCTGACGACGCAGCCGTTTGACGCGCCCTCGGATCCTGCCGGGTTTGGGCGAGTCGTCGACCAGCTTGGATCGGACGAGCTTCTCTGCTTCGCGAGCGACTACCCACACTGGCAGGCGGACACGCCCGCCGATGCGCTGCCTCCGATCGGCGACGGCTCAACGCTGCGCGCGATCATGGCCGGCAACGCGCGCACGCTCTACCGGCTGGAAGCTGCACAATGACCGAGACGACGCGCCGCGCAGGCCGAGCTCGCGAGCCGCTGATCGACTGCGATGTCCACAACGCCCTGCCGGACGACGACGCCCTGCGGCCCTATCTGCCCGCCGTCTGGCGCGACCGGCGCGACGGTCTCAGCTACCTGCCGAAGGAGTTTCGTCAGGTCCGCGAGAACCTCGGCGACCGCTCCTACATCGGCGCGGAGTACCCACGCCCGACCCCGCGCGCCTCGCGCGTCGACTCGTGGCCGCCGGGCGGCGGGCCGCCGGCCTCCGACCTCGCCTTCACGCAGGAGCAGCTGCTCGACGCGTGGGACGTCGAGGCGGCGATCCTCAACCCGCTGCTCGGGATCGGCGAGATGCTCAACCTCGAGCTGGCAGCAGTGCTCGCACGGGCCTCGAACGACTGGCTGGCAGCCGAGTGGCTCGACAGGGATCCGCGCCTGCGCGCCTCGATCATCGTCGCCTACGAGGACGCGCCCGCGGCGGCGGCGGAGATCGATCGCCTGGCCGGCGATCCTCGCTTCGTGCAGGTTCTGATGCTCTCGCGCACGATCGAGCCGATCGGCCGGCGCCGCTACTGGCCGATCTACGAGGCCTGCGAGCGGCACGGCCTGCCGATCGGTGTCCACAACGGCGGTTGGGGCGGCCATCCGATCACGCCGTCCGGCTTCCCGTCGTTCTACCTCGAGGACGCTGCGGCGATGGCCGGAGCCTTTCAGGCACAAGTCGGGAGCCTGCTTTGTGATGGCGTACTGACGCGCTTCCCGAGCTTGCGCTTCGTCCTCATCGAAGGCGGGTTCGCCTGGCTGCCGCCCCTCATGTGGCGGTTCGACCGCGCCTGGCGGAAGCTCCGAGCCGAGGTACCGGAGCTCGACCGGCCTCCCTCGGAGCTGATCCGCGAGCGCTTCTGGGTGAGCACTCAGCCGATCGAGGAAACGGAGCGCCCCGAGCAGTTTCTCGAGCTTCTCGACCAGCTCGCCATGCCCAGCCGGATCATGTTCTCGACCGACTACCCGCACTGGGATTTCGATGCGCCCGATCGGGCGCTTCCCGCGCTCCTGCCCGACGCGCTGCGACGCGGCATCCTGCACGACAACGCTGCCGCGCTCTACGACCTCGCCGCCGTTCCAAGCGGCTCGGCGGCTCTCACCGATGGCTAGGTTCGTGATCGGCGAGACCGCGGAGATACCGCCCGGGACACGGCGAATCGTCGAGGTCGCCGGCCGCTCGATCGGCGTCTTCAACGTCGCCGGCGAGTATCTCGCGATCCGCAACCGCTGCCCTCACCAGGGCGGCCCGCTCTGCGAGGGTGTGACGGTCGGCGCGCTCACCTCGGATCAGCCTGGCGAGTACCGCCACGAGCGTGCCGGCGAGATCATCCGCTGCCCCTGGCATGCCTGGGAGTTCGATCTCCGCACCGGCGCCTCCTGGTTCGATCCCGCCCACCGGCGCGTGCGCGCGTACGAGGTCGGCGTGCTCGACGGCGCCGATCTCAGCGACGGCGCGTCGCCGCCGCGCCCCGGCCTCGTGCCCGGGCCCTACCGGGCCGAGACGGTGCCGGTGCGCGTCGATGGACGCTACATCGTGCTCGAGGTCGAGTAGGAAGCTCTTCTAAGCGTCAGGCGTTGCGCGACGGTAGCACCGAGGTGTCGAGCGCGACCTTGTCAGACGAGCCGTCCCTGAGCAGGCTGCGCCCGAGCTCGCGCACCTGCACATCGTCGCGGACGTGCAGCGTCAGCGTCCGCGCATCGCGGTACCACGCTTCCAGCGGGAAGCTTCGGAACGAGGTGCGCGCGCCGCAGATGTCAAAGGCCTGACGGGTCGCATCGAGCGCCGCGCGCTTGGCCAGATGGACGGCCATCAGCGACTCAGCCTCGGCCCGTCCCCAGCGCCCCTCGTCCCAGGTGCGCGCGGCGGCCAGCACGGCGCTGTGTGCTCCCTGCACCTGCGCGGCGAGCGTGCCGAGCGCTGCCTGCACGAGGTCTGAGTCGGCCAGGTAGGCGCGGTTGCGTACCCACTCGATCGCGAAGTCCAGCGCGGCGCGGGCGAGGCCCGTGTGGTTGGCGGCGAACGCCAGCGTGAACGTGCGCGGATCGTCTCGCACCCAGGCGCCCGGCGATCCGATCACCTGCTCGGCCGAGACTGGAAGGTCCGCCACGCGCACGCCCCAGGAGACGGTCGGGCGCATTCCCATCACGTCCCAGTCGTCGACCAGCGTGACCTCGGGCGCGTCCCTCGGCACGAGCACGGTGACCGTGCGATCGGGATACGGCTCTGAGCCCGGTACCGCCACCCAGAGCAGAAACCAATCGGCGGCAGGCGCGAGCGAGGCGAAGTATTTCGTGCAGGTCAGTCGCCAATCGCTGCCGTCCGCGACGAGCTCGGAGGCGTACACGCCCGGCTGGTTCCCGCTCGGCGCCGTCTCGCTGCCGACCGAAGCGACCAGCTGGCCCTCGGCCACGATCGGCGCGAGGAAACGCTCGTGCTGCGCGGGCGTGCCGTGCCGCGAGAGGAAGCCGAGCGCATGTGAGTGCACCTGGAGCAGCTGCGCGGTCGAGGTATCGGCCCACGAGAGCGCCTCGAGCAACTCGTAGAACGGGGTGAACGCTCCCTCGGCCCAGAGACCGAGCCCACCGAGCCGCTCGGGTGCGGTCAGGGCGAGCAGACCGTGTGCGCGCAGGTCCGCGAAATTCTCGGCTGGAAAGGTCGAGTGCCGATCGGCCTCGCTGGCGCGCGCGCGAAAGCTCTGCGACAGGCCCTGGATCGTCTCGAGCCGCTTCTCGTGGGTCTCTGCGGGCGCGCTCTTCATCCTGGTCTTCCTCGTTCCTGTGGTCTCGGCTCGGCGTCGGCGAGCCCGAAGGCGAGCAGCTGCACGAGCTGATCCCGCGAGCGTCCGGAAACGCCGGCCACCGGTGGCTTCGGCATTGCCGCGACTGGCAGCGCGGCATCCGCATCGAGAAAGCACAGGACCTTGTCGGCGACGACATTCTCCCAGCCTGCGCTGCGCGGCTCGCCCTCAGCCTCGGTCAGTCCCGAGCGCGCGGTTCTGCCATCGTTCGTGACGACCTCGACCGCCGCAAGCCGCCGAGCGGGGAAGGCCTCGGTCAGCTCGGCGTCGACCTCGACGCGGATGCGGGCGGCGATGCTCGCGACGAGAGGATCGTCAAAGCCGCCCAAGACCTCATCGACGCCGAAGCGCCCGCGCGCGAGCGCCGTCGCGATCGGCCAGACGAGGCTGTATTGCATCTCCTCGGTGTTCGTCGGACGACGGCTCGAGAGCAGGTCGGCAGCCGCGAAGGTGCGCACCACGACCGCTTCGATGCGGGTCGGATCGACGTTCAGGCGCAGGGCCGCATCGATGCCCGGCTGCGACCAGCGACAGCAAGGGTAGTGCTTCAGGTACACCTCCAGCACCTCCCAGCGCTCGCCGAGCTCGAGCTCGTCCGCGGCGAGCATGAACTCGCTGTCGAGAGCGGTGAATCCATCGCGCGCGAGCAGCGCCGCGCTCGTGCCGATCAGGCCGCCCCAGCCACACGTGTCCTTCGTCATCGCCGGGTCTGCGACCGCCCGCGGCATCAGCGCGATCGGCGCGTGATACTCGGCGATCCCGATCGCGTGCCGGAGGCGCCGGGCGTCGAGGCCGAGCAGGCGGCCGGTCGCGGCAGCGACGCCGAGCGATCCCCAGGCCGCCGATGCGTGGTACTGCTCCTCGCGCTCGTGCAGCAGGATCCCCGCGCGGATCGCCACCTCGTAGCCGACCAGCACCGCCTCGAGGAACTCGGTCGCCGAGGCGCCGACGCTTTCGGCGGCAGCAAGCGCGGCGGGAATCACCATCGCACCGGGATGGCCCTTCGTGATCCGGTGACCGTCGTCGAAGTCGAGCACGTTCGCGAGCACCCCATTCGCCCAGGCGGCGCCGGGCAGAGACAGCCGCCGGCCGTCCAGCAGCGAGGTGGCGGCATCGCCACCGTGGGCCTCGCTTGCGTGGTCGGCGGCGATCAGCGCCGCCGGCGCGCCTCGCCCGGCTTCGCTGACCGCCGCGAGGTCGAGCAGGAGCAGCGCGAGCCGGCGCTGCACGGGTGCCGGGAGATCGGCCCAGCGAAGATCGCGCGCGAACGCCGTCACCTGAGCGGCGACGCCCGCGACCTGCGTGGCGCTCACGGCGAGGTCGTCTCCGGGCGGCCGGCGAGCAGCGAGCCGAGATCTGCCGCGGCGGCAACCAGCGCGTTGCCGACCTCGTCGAGCCGATCGCCGACACGGAACTTCGGCCCCGATACGTTGAGCGCCGCGACGATTCGGCCCGAGGCGTCACGGACCGGCGCGGCCGCCGCGACGAGGCCCGGCTCCATCTCCTCGTCGGCGATCGCATAGCCCCGCTCGCGGCTCCGATCGATCCGCTCGGCGAGCTCGTCCAGGCTGCCCGGGGTGCCCGGGCCGAGCGCTCGGAAGGAGACGCCGCGGAAGATCCGCTCGAGGCCGGCGGCGTCATGGTCAAGCAGCAGAGCCTGGCCAACCGAGGTGCAGTAGGCCGGTGTCTCACGACCGACCCAACCGCTCGCCTGGAGGCTCGTCGGCGCTGATTCGGAGAGCAGCGTGAGCGTTCCCGAGCCCTGCAAGATCGAGAGGAAGGCGCGCTCCTCGAAGGCCTCGACGATCTGCCTGAGGATCGGCCGCGCGAGCTCCAGCAGGCGCCGATCGCCGGCCAGGCCGGCGAGCGCGTAGATCCGCCAGCCAAGGCGGTAGGCCAGGCTCTCGGCGTCGCGATCGACGAGGCCGAACTCGGCGAGCGTCTTCAGGGTGCGCGAGACCTGGCTCTTCTCGCGACCGAGCAGATCGGCGATCCGCGTGACTCCGAGACCGCCGTTCTCGATCGCCGCCTCCGAGCCGAGCGAGAGGAGCACCTCGAGGCTGCGGCGGATGCTCGTCTCACGGTCACCTGCAGCGGCGACCCGGCTCTGGCCCTCGAGCTCGTCCTCGGTTGCAGCATCACCAACCACTGTTGCTGAATCTAGCAGCGGATCGGCCTGCGGGACAGCGTGACCGGTGCGCGTCATCGGCAGCCCGGCGCTCGCGCGCGCGTCGCGCGCACGCGAGAGCCGTTCTCTGTGAGAGCTCTTTCTGTGAGAGCTTGTTAGGCGTCCGTATCGCTCGGTCACCCCCGCACCGTCCCCGCGGCGCCGTGCCAGGGCGGATCCGAGGCCGCCTCGAGATCTCCGCTCGGCGCCGCTGCGACCAGGCTGACGCGGGCGAACGGCTCGCTCCCCGGGACGAGATCCTCCACCACGACCGCATGCCCACGGCGCGCCAGGTCTGCCCGGACGTCGCCGTCGACGCGGCCGTCGACGAAGGTCTGCTCCCCCTGACACCAGACGCGGGGCGCTTCCACGGCGGCGCGCGCCGAGAGCCCGTGGTCGAGCACGTTGACCGTGGCGTGGATCACGCTGCTCGTGATCCGATAGCCGCCGGAGCCACCGCAGGCGAGCACGGCCCGGCCGTCCGAGACGGCGATCGTCGCGGGCACCCCGAACAGCGGCATTCGCCCCGGCGCGATCGAGTTCACGCGGCCCGGGCGCGGATCGAAGTTCGACATCGCGCTGTTCAGCATCACGCCGACCTCCGGCACCCAGACGAGGCCGCCGAAGTCCTGGCCGATCGTCGTGATCACCACGGCCATCCCGCCCTCGGCGTCGGCAACCGCGACCTGCGTCGTGCCGCGGGATCCGCCGCTGCCGGCGGGGCGGTCGTCGGCCAACGGCCGCCCGGGCGCAAGCGGCCTCGGAGCGGCACGCTCGGCGCTGATCGCCTGCGCGCGCGCCTCGGCATAGGCACCGCTCCGGAGCGCGGCGCTCAAGGCGGGCTCGGCCGCCGGATCGCCCGACCATGCGAGCGCGTCCGCGAAACCGTGGCCGAACACCTCGGCGAGCAGATGGAGCGCGTCCGCCGAGCCCGGCTCGAGGCCGGGCAGATCGAAGCGCGAGAGCAGTCCCAGGACGAGGTGGCCGAGATCGTCCTCCGAGGTCGTCACCAGGCGTCCGCGATAGCTCGTCGGTCGCTCGCTCACGACGCGAGGCACATAAGCGGCGAGATCGGCCGCGGAGAGGATCCCGCCGGACCCGGCGACCGCGTCTGCGATCGCCGCGGCGGTCGCACCCTCGTAGAAGGCTGCGCCGCCCCCGCGCGCGATTCGTCGCAGCGTCTCGGCGAGCGCCGACAGCTCGAGTCGCTGGCCGACTGCGGGCGGGTCGCCTGCGCGCAGCAGGTGCGCCGAAGCGGCCGGCTGCGAGCGGATCGCGGCGAGGCGCTCGAGGATCACGAGCGCGAGTTGCCAATCGACCACGAGCCCGGCCTCGGCACGCTCGATCGCGGGCTCGAGCACCTGTGCGAGCGGCAGCCGCCCGGCCCGCTCGTGGGCCGCGCAGAGCCCGGCCACGGCACCGGGGACGCCGCTCGCGCGGGCGCCATGATCGCTCTCGTCATCCGACACCGAGGGCCACTCCAACGGCCCCAGCGCCTCGATCGGCTCGAGCCGGAAGAGGTCCGGCGTGGCAGCGCCGGGCGCGCGCGGTCCATGATCGACGGTCAGGAAACGCTGCTCCGCGGGCAGCCAGGCCGTGAGATGGCCGTAGCCGCCGAGCCCGGCGTTGTTCGGCTCGACCACGAAGGCGCAGAAGGCTCCCGCCACGGCGGCATCGACGGCGTTGCCGCCCTCGGCGAGGATCCGCAGCGCCGCGCCCACCTCGTCCGGATGCCCCGCGGCGACGGCGCCGCGCGTGCTCTCACCCATCGACGCCGACCCCCGCCGTACGCGGAGTGACCTCGATCAGCGTCGGAACCGGGGCCGTCAGCGCCGTCGCCACGAGCTCTTGCAGATGGTCGAGGCTCTCCGCGCGGGCACCGACGCAGCCGAAGCCCTCGGCCACGCGCGGAAGATCGACCGCCGAGGCCTCGGTACCGAGCAGCTCGACCTCGGCCTCCCGCATCGCGTCTCGGATCTCGCCGTAGCCGCTGTTGTTCCAGACGACCAGCGGCAGCGAGAGGCCGAGGTCGCGGGCGGCGGCGAGCTCGGGCAGCGTGAAGAGCGCGCCACCGTCGCCGGCGAGCGCAAGCACCGGCCGCTCGGGCGCGGCCAGGCTCGCGCCGATCGCCATCGGCAGGGCGCTGCCGAGGCAGCCGTAGCCGATCGGCATCAGCCACGAGCCCGGGAGCTCGACGTCGAGCGCGTGGTTCGCCGCATAGCCGGGCTGGGTCGAATCGACGGCCACGATCCGATCGGCGGGCAGCACGGCGTCGAGCGCGCGCACGAGCGGCAGGTGCGCGGAGACGGACTCCGGCCACCGGCAGGCAGCCGACGCGGCGGC
>JANLRV010000146.1:0-3709 GCA_031361905.1 Actinomycetes bacterium | reverse complement strand
GGTCCTGTGCCTGCTGCTGCCGGCGCCGGATCCCGCGTCCTCCGATGCCGTGCTCGTGCCCGAAGCGGCTCTCTGACGGAATCACTCATCTAGGAGCGCGGGAGCGAGCGCGCGAAGCACCGGAGGCAGACCTGCCGCGTCCGGCGCGTGCCGGTCGTCGCCGTGACCTCGCCGCACGACGTGCAGCGCCGCTGATCGCGGAACGGCTGGCTGCCCCAGGCGCGACGCTGGTCCGGCGTGATCTCGAGCGGGATCAGCTCGAGCTGGAAGTCGGGGCGCATGAGAGCAGCGTAGGGGGCGGGGTGCCGACTGCCGCGCGGCAGTCGGGCAGCAACCGGCGAATCGCCGGCCAGCTCCCGCGAGAGCGAGGCTGAGCCGGCCACCTCGGGCACCGGACACGCCGGCCGCCCAATCATCTAGCCTCCGCACGTCATCTACGAGGAGGGGGCATGGAGCCACAACGCAAGCTGATCGCCGAGTTCGTCGGCACGTTCACGCTGATCTTTCTGGGGGTCGGTGCCGGCATCGTGTCGAGCGGCGACATCGTGGCGATCGCGCTCGCCCACGGGCTCGCGATCGCGCTGATGGTCACCGCGGTCGGGCACATCTCGGGCGGGCACTTCAACCCGGCGGTGACGCTGGCGATGCTCGTCACGGGTCGCATCGAGGTCCCCGAGGCGATCCGCTACTGGCTCGCGCAGCTCGCGGGAGCGGCCGGCGCCGCGCTCGTCCTGCTCGCCACGCTCGGATCGTCGATCCGGGATGCGGGGGTCAACGTCGGCACGCCGGGCATCGGCGCCGGCTTCGACGCGAAGAACGCGCTGGTCGCCGAGATCGTCGGGACGTTCTTCCTCGTCTTCGTCATCTTCGGCGTCGCCGTCGACAAGCGCGGCACGTTCAAGATCCTCGCGGGCCTGCCGATCGGCCTCATGATCACGGCCGACATCCTCGCGCTCGGCGGCGTCTCCGGCGCCGCGGTGAACCCCGCGCGCTGGTTCGGACCCGCGATCGTCAGCTTCCATTTCGACGACTTCTGGATCTGGATCGCCGGTCCCGCGATCGGTGCGCTGCTGGCGGCATTCGTGTACGACAACCTGCTTCTGCGCGGCACGCCCGGCGAATAGTCGTTGATACGGTGGGGATGGTCGTATGGCCATCCCCACCTCGAGCACGGACGGGTCATGACGGAGCACGCTGGCGCGAAGGATCTCACCGGTACGGGGCTCCAGGGCGTGTCCCTCGGCCAGACCGAGATCGCGTTCGTCGACGGTGAGAACGGCCGCCTGATCTACCGCGGGCATGACGCCGAGGAGCTCGCCCACACGGCGACGTTCGACCAGACCGCGTTCCTGCTCTGGAACGGACGGCTTCCGACCGCCGACGAGGAGCGCACGCTGCGGGCCGAGATCGTCGCCGCGATGGAGCTGCCCGGCGAGGTGCACGAGGCGATCCGGCTGCTCGGCGAGGGAGCGCTCGCGATGGACGTGCTGCGCACGGGCCTCTCCGTCTGGAGCGGTCTGCGCCGCATGAGCGAGGGAGGCGACGCGTCTGATGCGCTCGCCGCGCTGGCGGCTGCGCCCGCGATCGTCGCCGACTTCGACCGGATCCGCAAGGGGCTGCCGCTGGTCGCGGCCGACCCCTCGTTCGGGCTCGTCGAGAACTACCTCTTGAAGATGCGCGGAACGCCCGCCGAGCCGGCCAAGGCCCGCGCGCTCGACGCGTACTTCACGCTCGCCGCCGAGCACGGCATGAACGCATCGACGTTCACGGGGCGTGTGATCGTGTCGACGCTCTCCGACATCGGCTCGGGGCTGTGCGGCGCTGTCGGTGCACTCAAGGGGCGTCTCCACGGCGGGGCGCCGAGCCACGTCGCGTCGATGATCGACGAGATCGGCACGATCGAGAACGCCGAGCCGTGGCTGCGCGCGAAGCTCGAGGCCGGCGAGCGCCTGATGGGCTTCGGGCATCGCGTCTACAAGACCTACGACCCCCGCGCCCGCGCGCTCGGCGTCGTCGCCGGCAAGCTCGCGGGCGAGGACTCGCGGCTGGCGCTCGCACGCCACGTGGAGGAGCTCTCGATCAAGCTGCTCGAGGAGTACAAGCCGGGGCGTCGCCTCTACACGAACGTCGAGTACTACGCGGCCGCAGTGCTCGGGGGCGTCGAGCTTACGCCGGATCTCTATCCCGCGACCTTCGGCTGCGCGCGCACCGCCGGCTGGACGGCCCACATGCTCGAGCAGCTCGCGCACAACCGGCTGATCCGGCCGAGCGTCGACTACGTCGGGCCGATGCCCTCGTCCTGAGCGCGGTGCTCGCCGAGCGCCACCGAGAGGCTCTCGATGCGCTGCTCGGCCGCCTCGAGGCGCTCGCGGCAGACGCGGTAGAGCACCTCGCCGCGCTCCCACAGGCCGATCGCCTGGTCGAGGCTCGTCGAGCCGTCCTCGAGCTGCATCACGACCTGCTCGAGCTCGTCTCGGGCCTGCTCGAAGGTGAGGACGGGCTCGTCAGTCATCGTCGGGGGTGAGCGTAGCGATGCGCGCGGTCGCACGCCCGCGTGCGAGCCGCAGGGCGACCGTCTCGTCGATCGAGAGCGCGCTCGCGTTCGTGATCGCGCGACCGTCACCCGAGAGCGCGATCGCGTAGCCGCGCTCGAGCGTCGCCCGGGGGCTGATCGTGCGCAGCCGCGCGTGCAGGGCGTCGAGCGCCTGCGCGCGGCCCGCGACCGTCGACTGCTGCGATGCGTCGAGCCGCAGCCGGGCGCGGGCGAGCGACTCGTTGCGGCTCTCGACCCACGCGGCCGGCCGGTTCAGCGCTGGCCGCGCGACGAGCGATTCGAGCCGTGCCTTGGCGGTGATCAAGGCACGCTCGGCGGACCGGCGCGCGGCCGAGCGCAGGCGGTCGACGTTCGTGAGCTCGACCGCGGCGTCGGGAACGATCAGCCGGGCGGCGGCGGTCGGCGTCGATGCGCGAACGTCGGCGACGAGATCGCAGAGCGGAGTGTCGCGCTCGTGTCCGACCGCGGAGACGATCGGCGTCGAGCAGGCGGCGATCGCGCGGCAGACCGTCTCATCCGAGAACGCGAGCAGGTCCTCGAGCGAGCCGCCTCCACGGGTCAGGACGATCACGTCGACCTCGTCGGCTCGATCGAGCGCCTCGATCGCCGCGACGATCCCCGGCGCGGCCGCCGGACCCTGCACCGCGGTCTCGCAGAGCACGAAGCGGGCGCCGGGCAGGCGCGCCCGCACGTTCTTGAAGACGTCGTCGGGCGCCGCCGCCCCCCGGCCGCCGATCACGCCGATCGCGCGGGGCCAGAATGGGAGCGGCCGCTTGCGCGCGTCCGCGAACAGGCCCTCGGCGTCGAGCTTCAGGCGGAGCGCCTCGATGCGCTGCAGCAAGCTCCCCTCGCCGGTCGGCTCGATCCGGTCGGCACGAAGCGAGAGCTCGCCGCGCGGCTCGAACACGCTCGGACGGCCGTGCACCAGCACGTGGGCCCCGGTCTCGGTCGGCGTGCGGTCGAACTGCCAGCGCGGAATCGTGACGCGCAGCGTCGCGCCCTCGTCGGGATCCTTCAGCGTGAGGAAGACGAAGCCCCAGGACGGGTTGCGCGATAGCTCGGAGACATCGCCCGCAACCCAGATCTGATCGAGCTTGTCGAGGTAGCGCGCGAGACCCCGGTTGACGTTCGCGACGGAGTAGACGCGCCGCGCCG
>JANLRV010000082.1:0-3469 GCA_031361905.1 Actinomycetes bacterium | reverse complement strand
CGCGCCGACGGCGTGCCCTGGCTGTTTCGGACCGCAGACGTCGTCGAGGAGACGCCCTATCGCTTCACCTCGGCGGCCGCGCTCAGCGGCGCGACGAGCTGCGCGATCGGGCGCGGCGGCGCCGCGCGCCCGTTCTTCTTGCTCAACCACTGGATCTCGCGCTCGCCGCCGGCGCGTGCCGACGCCGATCGGGTCAACCAGGAGCCGGTGCTCGGCGAGCGCGCGCGCCGCTGCGCCGCCGTGCGCGGCCGCAGCCCGAGCTTCGTGGCGGTCGACTTCGCCGAGCGCGGCGCCCTGCTGCGCGTCGTCGACGCGCTCAACGGCTTCTAGCTACTTTGCCCCGGACGGGACCGTCAGATTTGACTCCACGGCGGCGGAACGTCGTGCGAGCCGGAAACTCGTAAGTTGAAACTAATGCGGATTTTGTGCCCGTGAGGTAGACTTTCCGCTATGAAGCCAACCGGAACGAGTCGGCTCACCAGCGGAGTTGGAACCGATCGGCGCGTCCCGGGGTGGGCGGCAGGGCTGATTGCCGGCCTGTCACGCGACCTCCCCTCGGTTCTCACCCGAGAACAGATCGTCGAACGACTGACCGACGCCGGCAGCGACCGCGAGATCGACGCCACGATCAACGAATTGCGCCGCCTCGGCTGGCTCGTCGGGCTCCCAATACACGGTGTGTGGGCGTTCATCCCAGCCGGCCAGGATGAGCTCGCTGATCCGTATCTCGCTTTGCGGGCATGGCAGGCCCGCAATCCCGATGCCGGATTCATGCTCGCCGGCGCCGCCGCGGCGTGGCATCTGGGCTACCTCGACAGGGCACCTGATCAGCAGACCGCGATCTGGCTGCCGGGCGCGACCCGTCTTCCCGATGGTCTTCGACCATACGTCTCGCTCGTTCAGATCAGGTGGGCACGTGATGCCGTCAACCTGATCGGTCCGACCACGAGATTGCTGCTTCAACGCAAGCTCGACATCGTTTCGTGGGCTAGCGGACTGCCGGCATTCGGACCGGAAGCCCTGATCGTTCAACTCGCGGCGCGGCCATCGTCGTTCCTGCCCTGGGCCGACCTTGTCGCCCACCTTGACCACCTCGTCGGCGATTGCGACGACAAACGTCTCGCCACCCTTCTGGCCGATCAGTCGACGTCGGCGTGGCAACGAGCGTCGTATCTGCTCCACACCGCCGGGCAACCGTCACGAGGGCTTCGGCTCCTCGACGAGCGACCACGACGACCGATGCCCAAGGTCAAGTTCGAGCACACCCGGCTCGACCACCGCGACCCCGGCGTGTGGATGGCCGAGTACCACCTGCTGGATCGGCTGGTTGCTCCCTTGCAGCTCGTTCTCGGAAAAGCGTAGCCAGTGCCAGGCCTCACTCGGTCACTCGTCACCCGACACGCCCTCGGGCGCGCCGACGCGTACGACGCGGCACTGTTGGACGTCGCCCAAGACCACCTGCTGTACCTGCTCATCGAAGCCGGCATGTTCGCCGACGGGCAACTTGCGTTCAAGGGAGGCACGAGTCTACGAAAATGCCGACTCGGCAACGACGGGCGCTTCTCGACCGACCTCGACTTCGCCGCACCGAACGAAGACACCGTCCTCCAAGTCTGCGACGTCATCGACGGTGCCCGAGTCGCCGACTTCGAGTATGGGCTTGATTCCGCTCGGGGCGACGGCCGCCACTGGAGCCTCAGGGTCAACCATCCAGTTCTCGGCACACCCGACATCGCCGCCAGCATCGAGTTCGCCCGCCGACCTCTCGCGTTACCAACTGACGATCTGAACTTCGTCCCCCTACCGATCCACAAGCAGTACGGGTTCACCCTTCCCGCTCTTCCTGTGGTGGCCGAGGCCGAGGCCTGCGCCGAAAAGCTCGCCCGCTATCGGAGGGTCGCACTCAGCCGAGACCTGTACGTCGTTGACGACGGCCGCGGAACCAAGCCGGTCGACCCCGACGAGGTGCTCCACCACCGACGTGAACGCGACTACCAACCCGACTCCATCGGCATGCTCACACGACCCGTCGACATCGTCGCCTGGGAAGCGCGAGTGCGAACCAGATTCCAGTTCCTTGGCGAGCTCGATGACGACGAACGACGGTGGGCGACATGCGATGAACGTCACCGTCAGGAGGTGGATGCCGCGCTTGCCGCGCTCCGACCTCGGTGACCTCGGTCGGCGCCCGCAGGTCACCGCCGCCTCGAGGATCGACGAGGCTGGCCCAGAGAGCGTATGCCAGTCGATCGTGAAAGCGCACGCTCAACCTGTCGGCGCCGACCTACAAACGAATCGCCCGCAACGAACCGCTCGTCGAGCGAGCGGCAATCGAGGCTAGAGCAGCACGAGGTCGCGCTCGGGCACGATCCCGTAGCGCTCGGCGACGTCGCGCAGATCGTCGTGCAGCGGCCAGCGGTCGGGCGTCTCGACGCCCTCGTGGACGGCACTGCCGCCCTTCAGCGCCATGCTGCCCGCGTTCTCGCCGATCGCCGCGATCTCGGCGACCTCGTCGGCCGTGAGCACGAGCTCCCGCGGCGTGGCGGCGAGCTCGCGGCGCTGCTGCTCGACCGTCTTGCGCGCCGGCTCGAGCTCTTGGATCAGCGTCGGAGCGCAGCAGGCGACGGGGACATGCGCGAGGTCCCACTGGCACGCGAGCTGGATCGGCGTGAGGCCGTGACGCTCCGCGATCGGGCGGATCCGCTCGACCCGCTCCATCCCGCGCTCGATCCAGCCCTCGGGCCGGAACGAGCGGTGATCGACCCGCGGCAGCTCGTCTCCCGGACGCAGGCCGTCGTGGAAGAGCCCGCCGTAGTCGACGACGCGGGCGATCGCCTTGACGTCGGCCGCGGCGAGGGCCGGCAGGAGCAGCCGCCCGGGCCACGGCTCCAGCGGGTTGAGGATGATCATCGCCCAGTCGATCAGCGCGCCGAACCGCTCGACGCAGGCGATCACGTCGAGCGTGTAGCCGTTGGCGGGTCCGGGCGCGATCCCGATCGCGTCGCAGAGCCCCTCGTCGCGCACCTGCGCGAGCGCATTCCAGACGACCTCGCTGGTGTAGCCGATGCGATCCGGGTTGTGCAAGAGCAGCACGTCGAAGCGATCGACGCCGCAGCGCTCGAGGCTCTTCTCGGTCGCCATCCGCACGTAGTCGGCGTAGCCGGCCGGACCTCCGAGGCTCGGGTCGGTGAAGCGCGGGAATCCGCGCGGCCCGTCGCGCTCGGCGCGGTAGAAGTCGTGGCCGATCGCGCCGACGAGCTGGAACGAGTCGCGTAGCAGGCCCGCGAGCGCCCTCCCGACGATGCGATCGCCCTCGCCCGCGCCGTACGCGTCGGCGGTGATCACCGTGCTTGCGCGGTGATCAGGCCGCAGCAGCGAGACGAGGCGGTCCTCCTCGATCGGCACGCCGAAATGGAGCGTGCGCCCCCCGCTCCAGGCACCGAGCGCGACGTGCGAGAGGTCAGCCATC
>JANLRV010000158.1:0-9668 GCA_031361905.1 Actinomycetes bacterium | reverse complement strand
GTTCGCGTCTTGACACGGTTTTTCGTGCCTCTGCAACCCCCAGTGCCACGAAAGAAGACGCCTCCAGACGCCACGAGGCATTCCGTTAGAGCTTCATAGAGGGGTTTTGCGGCATGCGGCGGCCAGGCTCGTCCGGGGGGACAGCCTCGTCAGTAGAGGGCGACGGCGAGCCGCTTGCGGAACGTGACCGCAAGCTCGTGCGTGTCGCCGAGCTCGGCGAAGAGCCCGACCATCACGCGCCGCAAGACGTCGCGCGTCTCGTCGGCGCTCTCGCCGATCGCCTCCAGCAACGCTCGCAGCGCGGCTTCGTGCTCGCCGCGGGCGAGCGCCTCGAGGCCGAGTCGCGCCTGTGCGGGCGCCGCGGGGTCGGCCTGCAGCTCGAGCCGCGCGAGCAAGCCCGAGGCCTCACGCTCGTGCTCGACCAAGGCGAGCAGCTCGCGAGCCGCCGCCTCGTCGCCGCGCGCGAGCTCGATGCGCGCGAGCGCCACGCGGACCGCAGGATTGGCCGGCTCGAGCTCGAGCGCGGCGCGCAGCGACGGCTCGTCGCCCGCGGCGATCAGCGCCTCGGCCTGGCTCGGCACGAGTCCGGCGATGAACCGCTCGACGGCCGCGGGGGGCTGTGCCCCGGTGAACTCGTCGACGACCTTGCCGTCGCGGAAGGCCTTCACGTTGGGGATGCCCTGCACGCCGAAGCGCCGAGCGAGCGTCGGGTTCTGGTCGATGTCGATCTTGACGAGCTCGACGGCACCCCCGACCGCGTCGACCGCCTGCTCGATCACCGGAGAAAGCCGGAGGCACGGCTGGCACCACGGCGCCCAGAAGTCGACCAGCACCGGGACCGTCGCCGAGCGCGCGATCACGGCAGCGGCGAACGTCTCCTCGGTCACATCGATTGCCACGGCCGTAGGCTACCGTGACAGCGTGAGCGAGACGGATGCCACCTACAACGAGCTGGCGCTCCCGGCCGGGTCGAGCGCGGTCGTCGGCGTCTACATCGACGGCGTCGCTCTCGAGAGCGACGGGTATGCGGTGCTGTCTGATCGGATCAGGCTCGCGAGGCCGCTCAAGCGGCGAACCGTCACGTCCGGCTTCGGCAAGCTCTTGCTCTCGGTCGGGATCGGCGTCTACAACCGCGGCGAGGTCGTGGATCTCGAGGTCCGCCGGGCCGATCGCACGGTGACCGTGCGCGGCGTGCCGCTCAGCTGACGTCCGCGAGCAGGCTGAGCGCCTGTGAGCCGAGGATCACGAGCAGCCCGCTCGGGACGAGCACGAGCGACACCACGAGCGCGATCTTCGGCGATGCCGAGGCCGCTCGCTCGCGAATGCGCAGGCGGTCGAGCTCCCGCTGGAGCGCGGCCTGCTCGCGCAGAAGATCGGCGATCGGCGCACCGAGCTCGTCAGCGGTCGCGAGCGCGTAGCCGATCCGGGCGAGATCGGGAGACCCGGCTCGAGCGAGTCCGACGAGCGCGTCGCGCCGCGACGTGCCCGGCGATCCGAGGCGCGTCGCACACCGTGCGAGCTCCTCGCCGACCGGATCGTCGAGGTGGCCGGCGACGCCGGCGAGCGCGGTGCCGAGGGGCGTGCCCGCCTCGATCACTCCGGCGAGCAGGTCGAGAGCGTCGGGCAGCGCCCGCTCGATCCCCCGGCGCCGCTCACGAGCCTGCCGGCGAGCGCGGCGCGCAGGGGCAGATCCGGCAAGTGCGCTCGCCGCACCGAGCAGCAGGAGCGCGATCCCGCCAGGCAGCCGCGCGAGCGCGATCAACGGGAGCGGCACCGCCACGGCAAGCACGGCGTAGCGCCGCGACGGCGGCGTGGACACCTCGGCCGCAACGAGTCCGAGCGCAGCCAGCGCCAGTCCGACCACCGGGGTCACGCGATCCCTCGCGAGACCCGCCGGATCAGCCAGGCGCCGACGACGTCGAGCGCGAGCGAGATCCCGACGATCGCGATTCCCGCGTCGGTCGTGAAGAGGCGCGTTGCGCCCTCGGAGTCGACGACGACCAGCAGCAGCAGGCCGGCCACGGGAAGCGCGGGAACGATCACCGACGTGAACCGGGCCTGGGCGGTGAGCGCCCGGATCTCGGCATCGACGCGCCGCCGCTCGTCGAGCGTCGTCGCCATGCCGCGCAGGAGCCGCACGAGATCTCCTCCGGTTCGCGCATGCAGATCGAGAGCTGCACAGGCATAGCTCGCCCGGCGGCTCTGCGAGAGCTCGTGTGCGAGGCTCGGCCCGATCGGCTCGCCACGTGCCACGCGCGGTGCGGCACGCGCAAACGCGGTCCCCGTGGCCGTCGTCAGCGAGCTGCCGACGCGCGCGAGCGCACGATCGAGCGTGCGCCCGGCGGCAAGCTCGGCCGCGAGGCCTCGAATCGCGTCGGCGAGGTCGTCGCTGCGGATTCCGCGCCCCGGGAGGCCCCACGCCGACGCTCGTGGCAGTCCCGTCGATTCGAGCACGGCCGCAGCCGCGAGCGCAAGCGCCAGGATGGCCGGCACGAGCGTCACTCCGTGCACGGCTCGACGGATCCGTCGGCGTGCTCGAGCCGCCAGCCGTTCGGGTCGCGACGCACGCGTGAGATCTCCGCCACGCGGCGGTCGCCGTGCGGCGAGCGCTCGAGCTGGACGACAACGTCGACGGCCGTTGCAACCTGCTCGCGAATCGCGCGGTGGGGCAGCTCGATATCGCCCATCAGCGCCATCGTCTCGATCCGGCGGAGCGCGTCGGCCGGGGTGTTCGCGTGCACCGTCGTGAGCGAGCCGGCATGGCCCGTGTTGAGCGCCTGCAGCATGTCGAGCGCCTCGCCGCCTCGCACCTCCCCGACGATCAGGCGGTCGGGGCGCATGCGGAGGGCGTTGCGCACGAGCTCGCGGATCGAGATGTCGCCACGGCCCTCGACGTTGGCCTGACGCGCCTCGAGCCTGACGACGTGCGGCCGGTCGATGCGAAGCTCGGCCGCATCCTCGACCGTGACGATGCGCTCGGTCGCGGGAACCTCGCGCGCGAGGGCACCGAGCAGCGACGTCTTTCCCGACGACGTCGCGCCCGCGATCACGATCGATCTGCGCGTCCGCACGTGCTCGCAGAGGAGCTCGCCGTCGGCTGTCGTGATCGATCCACGCTCGACGAGCTGGCCGATCGTGAACGGCACCGGAGCGAAGCGGCGGAGCGTGAGCAACGGGCCATCGGGTGCAAGCGGCTGCAGCACCACGTTCAGCCGCGAGCCGTCGGCGAGCCGTGCGTCGACCATCGGGCTGGCGTCGTCGAGTCGCCGACCCGCCCGCGAGACGAGGCGGACGCAGACGTCGCGCAGCGTCGCCGCGTCGCGATACGAGAGCGACGAGCGCTCGAGCTGGCCATAGCGCTCGATCCAGATCTCAGCGGGTCCGTTGACCATGATCTCGTCGATCGACGGGTCTCGCAGAAGCTCGGCGAGCGGATCGCCGGGAGCCCACGCGTCGACGGCGTCGGTGAGGCACGTGTCATCGGCCGCGATGGTCTGCGCGATCCGCGAGCGCTCCCAGAGCGTCACCGCCCGACCGCCTCGACGAGATCGCGGAACGCCCCGAGCGGCAGCGGCAGCCCACGCTCGCGCGCCCGGGCGACGCGCCGGTCGCTGCGCACGCAGGCGGCGAGCGGGATCCCCACGCCCGCCGCGGCGTCCCTCGCCGAGGCCAAGCCACGCGCACGCTGGACGACGAGCTGGACGGGCCGCTCGGCGAGACCGAGCCGGCCGAGCAAGAGCGCGACCCGTCGCGCGCCGTGCATGCCGCGGGCGTCGGCGCCGGCGACGATCAGGATGCGCTCGGCTCGCTCCAGTGCCGGAATCGTCTCGACACCGATCCGCACGCCGGCGTCGACGACCGGCTGCAGCACCGAACGGGCGCACGCCGCGAGCACTCGCTCGACGCCTTCGACGTCGATCAGATCGGCGTGCTCCGGGAGGCGCGGCGCGGGCAGCACGCGGCAGCTCTCCGCGGTCGCGAGATGCCCGTCGAGCTCGCTCTGCGCGAGCGCCGGCGCCGAGGTCAGCGCGAGCAACGCGTCGGGAAGCGCGACGCGTGCGGCCGCGACCTCGGCCGCGTCACCGGTCGCGAGCACGAGGTCGAGCACGATCCTCGTCGGCACGGCAGCTGCGAGCGCGATCACACAGCTCGTCGTACCCACCCCACCTGCCGCGCCGATCAGCACGAGCGGCCGTACCGCGCCGGCGTCGGGATGCTGGGCAACGGGGCGGAACGCTCCGGCCAGCTCGAGAGCGCGGGTCAGCGATGCGCTCGTGATCGGCCTCGCGATCATCCCGCGAGCCCCGCAGGCCATCGCGTCGAGGGCGTCGACGCTCGAGTCGACGAGCAGCACCGCACGCGCCGGCGTCTGGCTCCGCTCGACCCTCGCAAGATCGAGCGCCGAGCCCAGCGGTCCTCCGGCGACGATCACGAGGTCGGCGACCGACGCCGCGGAGCCCGGCACCAGCACGACCGCCTGCGCTCCCTCGGCGGCGAGCGCGAGCTCGCGCTCGAGGTCGTCGTCTCCGCCGATCAGCGCGATCCTCGGCGTCGTCACGGCGAGGCGCGATCCGCGCGCGCGAGCAGATGGATCGGCCGCTGCGAGCCCTCGGCGGTGAGCACCGCCCGAGCGCCGGAGTCCCGCAGCCGGAGCGTCACCGCGACGGAGCCGCTCTCGGTCGATCGGCGTTCCAGCACCTCGACCTTTCGCGCGATGATCCCGGTGTAGGCCGGCTTCGCTCCGTCTGCGTCGAACGAGACCGCCACGTCGGCCGTCGATCCCCGCGCGAGCAGGAGCGTCGAGGGGAGCGCAGAGGGCTCGAGCACGATCGTCACCGCCCGCTCGTCCGCCGCAAGTCTGAGTCGCGTGCTCGATTCGCCGAGCATCGACGCGGTCAGATAGTCGCCCGGGGCCAGCGCGATCGCGACGCGCTGGCCGATCGCCGACGTGCGCTCGGCGAGCATTCCGGGCGTGCGATCTGCCGCCGCGATCTCGACCGCGGCGAGCGCGCTCGCGGGGATCACGGAGCCGGCTCCGATGCGAGCCTGGGCGACGATCACCGCGACGCGCGCGGGCGCGCGTGTCGGCCTCAGGGCAAGCGCGAGCGCGATCAGGGCGCAAACGGCGGCGGCGAGCGGCAGGCGGTGCTCGCGAAGCAGCCCGAGCCTCATCGGTCGGCCGGCACCGCCGCCGGGTACAGCGGCAATCGGAGCACGAAGCGGGCGCCGCCGAGCGTCGCGCCGACGCCGGCCGAGAGCTCACCGCCATGACCATCGGCGATCGCACGGCAGATTGCGAGGCCGAGGCCGCGCCGGCCCGGATTGGCGCCCTGCGCGCCCGGCACGAAGAGCTCGTCGCCCTGGCCCTCGAGCCCCGAACCCGAATCCTCGACGGCGATCTCGACTGCCGAGCCGTTCCGAGAAAGCTCGATGCGGATCTCACCTCCCGAAGCGCAGTGGCGCACCGCGTTGTCCGTCAGGTTCTGCAGAAGCTGCTCGATCCGCGCCGCGTCGGCGAACGCCTCGATCGGATCGTCCGGTGCCGAGACTTCGAGCGAGAGACCGTGCCCGGCCACGACGGGGCGCTGGCGGGAGGCGAACGACTCGACCAGCTCGGCGAGGTCGCAGACGGCCGGATCGACGGTCCGCGCGAGGCCGTGCATGCGTCCCGTGAGACGCAGATCGTCGACCATCGTCGAGAGGCGATCGACCTCGTGCTCGATCGTCTCGAGCCGTGCGAGCCGCGCATCGGAGCCCTCGCCGCGGCGCAGCGCGAACGCGTATGCGCGAATCAGCGTGAGCGGGTTGCGAAGATCGTGGGAGACGCTCGCGACGTACGTGCCACGCTCGTGCTCGAGCAGCTCGAGCGTGTCCGCGAGCGAGTCGAAGGTCGTCGCGAGCCGTCCGATCTCATCGTCGGATCCTTCGCCGAGCCGCCCCGTGTAGTCGCCCGCGCCGATCCGGCCGGCCGCATCGCCGAGCGCCTCGAGCCGCTCGCGATGCCGGCGTGCGGCCCGCTCGAACAGCCAGATCGCGAGGCCGACCAAGCAGATTCCAATCGGAATCAGTCCCTGCGCTTCGATCCAGAGGAGTTCGCGATCGAGGTGGTCGGGTGCGCGGGTCGCGGCTGCGATCGTGGCAACGCCGGATGCACGTGTGACGTGCTCGACGACCACCGTGGAGGAGCCGGCGCGGAACGTCGACGGACGGTGGCCGCGTACGAGGCGCGCCAGCGCGAGGTCGCCGCTGGCCACACCGCCGGGCGAGATCCCCGCGAAGCGCACTCCGGCGACCTCCGGCGGACGACCCGGCAGGCCGGCGGCCGCGGCTGCGAGCGTGCGCCGCAGCGACTGCTCGCCGGCAGATCGCACGTGGTCGTGCACGCGCGCGACGACGAGCAGTCCGACCGACGCGAGCCCGAGCGCGACCAGCGCGACGACGGCCGCCGATACGCGCCGCTCGAGCGGAGCCCCGTGCGGGATAGGTCTACGCACCGGCGATCTCGAGCCGGTAGCCGCGGCCCCACGCGTTGACGACCGGATCGCCGGGCGCGCCGGCGACGATCAGCTTGCGCCGGAGCCGCGACGCGTGGCTGTCCACGGTCCTCGTCTGCAACGTCGAAGGCGCATCCCAGATGCGCCGCAGAAGCTCCTGCTTCGTCCGCACCACACCCGGATCGCTCGCGAGCAGCACGAGCAGGTCGTACTCCTTTCCCGAGAGCTCGAGAGCGGTGCCCGCGTAGCGCACGAGGCGCGCATCGGTGTCCACCTCGAGCCGCCCGATTCGCAGGACCCCGCTCGCGCGCCGACGGCCACGGCTCATCAGGACGTCGATCCGAGCCATCAGCTCGGGAACGGAGAACGGCTTTCGCACGTAGTCATCCGCGCCACGCTGAAAGCCACGCAGGACGTCGACCTCGTCGGTGCGCCCGCTCAGCATCAGCACCGGGATCGCCGAGTCGAAGCGCTCGCCGCCCTCGCGGATCCGACGGCAGATCTCGAAGCCCGACCCGTCCGGGAGCGCGACGTCGAGCACGGCGAGGTCGGGCGCACGCTCGGACAGGAGCGCGAGCGCCTGCGACACGCTGCGTGCGAGGCACACCGTGAAGCCCTCCTCGCCGAGCTGCTCGGCGATCACCTCGGCGATTCGAGCGTCGTCTTCCACCACGAGCACGGTGCGGTCCATGTTGGTCTCCCTGAGCGGTCTCTGAGAACCACCCTAGGGTCTGCGGCGCATGCCTGACAAGGCATACGCCTCAATCGGCACACTCTCGGCACACTCCGGCACGAAGACGGCTTAGCTGAGCACGGGGCGCGTCAGCTCGAAGCCGCTCAGGCTGATGCCGGCGTCGAGACCGAGCGCGTGCTGCCCGACGTGCTCGCCGAGCGTGCACGAGAACTTGAAGCCGTGCCCGCTCAGCCCCGCGCAGACGAGCGTGCGCTGATCGAGCCAGTCGATCACCGGACGCTCGTCGGGGGTCATCGCGTAGTAGCAGACCTCGGCCTGCCGCATCGGCGACGCGCCGACCGCCGGCAGGAACGAGCTTGCGACCTCGCGGATCCGCTCGATGTCGAGCTCGGTCGGCTCGCGAAGCGCCGGATCAGAGGGGTCGCCGATCTCACCATCGAGGGTGCGGTGGAGCGCGAGCTTCACGCCCATGCCGTCATGCGCGGGGAATCCATAGAGCGTCAATCCGCTCGCGAACACGGGAATCGTCGCGAGATCGAGATCGAAGTACGCGGTCACCTGGCGCCGGGGGACGATCGGCGCGAGCCGTGCGTCGAGGCCGCTCGACCACGCGCTCGTGCAGAGCACGACGACATCGCCGTGCAGCTCCTCGCCGCCGGCGAGCCGCACGCGCCCGCCGGCCGCCTCGAGCACCTCGGCGCCCGGGCGGATCGTGACCCCTGCGTCGCGCGCGAGGCCGGCCCAGGTCTCGGTCGCGCGACGGGCCCAGAGGATGCCGCCGTAGGGCGAGCTCAGCCCGAAGCGCACGCCGTCGAGCCGGAACTCCGGATGGCGGCGCGCGAGCTCGTCAGGAGCAACCATCTCGATCGGCAGGCCGCGCGAGGAGACGAGCTCGAAAGACGCCTGCTCGAACGCGTCGTCGCCGTCGCCGCGGGCGAAGTGCACGACGCCGCGCTGGTCGAAGAGCACGCGTCCGGTGCGCTCGCCGACCGCGATCCAGCGCTCGCGCGCGCGGATCGTCAGATCCGTGAAGCGCTCGTCGTCGCCGTACTCGAAGCGCAGCACGCGCGTGATCCCTCCCGACGCGGCGTGCCGGTGAGCCGGCTCCGCGCGCTCGACCACCGTGACCTCGGCTCCGCCCCGGGCCATGCGCTCGGCGCAGGCCAGGCCGTACATGCCGGCACCGACCACGATCGCCTTCACAGAGGCGGCTCCAGCGCGAGCACGGTGCCCGTTTCGATCGCGAGCCGGCGCGCCTCGCCGGGGCCGATCTCGAGCACGTAGCGGGCCTGCGCGCACGCGGCCAGGCGCCAGGGCGCGAGGTCCGGGACGATCTTGACGACGCGCAGGTCGGCATCGCAGAAGACGATGTCGAGCGGCATTCGCATGAAGAACATGTGGATCGACTTCTCGCGGAAGGCGAGCCCCTCGCCCGGTGCGAGCTCGCGCCGGCCGAGCAGCCCCTTCGTGCGCGTCCGGATCGAGCGAGCGAAGCGCAGCCGATCGAGCAGCAGCCCGCCATCGGCGGCCGTCACGCGATGCATCGTGTCCACCTGCCCATCGTAGGGCGCGGGGACCCGCGCGCTTGTACCCTGTGGGCGATGGACCCGCGAGACACCCCCGATCCGCTGCGCGAGGCACGGGACGCCGCGCTGCAGCGCATCGACGCGCTGCGCGCGAAGGCCGGCGCGCCGGACGCGCCCGGGCCCGATCTGCGCACGCTGCTGCAACGCGCCGAGACGAACGTCGACGAGCTTCGCGGAACGGCGCGCGAGCTCGCTGCGATCTTGCCGACACGTGTCGAGGCGGCGGTCGCCCGTGCGCTCGGCCAGGACGAGGGCGGGCTCGGACGGCAGCTTGGGGATGTGCTCGGAGAGACGTTGCAGAACGGCTCCGCGCTCGATCGGGTCGAGCGCGATCTGCTCGCCGAGCGCATGGCGCGCGTCGACGACCTCGAGATCATGGTCCGCCTGATTACGAGCGGCGTCGCATCGTTGAAGAGCGAGATCGCGGTGCTCGCCGAGCGCGTCGAAGCGCTGCAGGGCACGCTCGAGCGGCCGCTCACGCTGACGCTCGAGCGGCCGGCGGATCCCGGGCCTGCAGCGGGTGCAGAGACGAACCCATCGGTGCGCATCGGCGCACAGGTGGAGAGCATCGCGCACGCCCCGTTGCACGACTCCTGATCCCGGCACGAAGTCGGCACGATCCCGCAGTGTCTTGAGCGAGGCACCCGCGTGATCGTCGCTGCATGGTCGAGCACGGACAGACGACGGTCGAGGGGATCGGGATCACGGCGGTGGTCGCGATCCTGCTCGCGGCGCTGGCGCTGGCGCTCGGGCTCGGCCCGTCGGCCGGCCCGCTTGGCGCGGCCGTCGTCGGCGCGCTCGGTCGCGCGCTCTCCGGCCCGGCCGACGCGCACGTCGACGACGGGCTGACGGGCGCCGAGCGGCAGCTCGCTGCCGTCGTCCGCAACGGCGGCG
>JANLRV010000043.1:0-8160 GCA_031361905.1 Actinomycetes bacterium | reverse complement strand
CTGCTGCTCGCACGGGCCGACACCGTGACGGGGGAGGGGCGCGCGCCCGCCGACCAGCTCGCGCGCGAGCAGGTCGCGAGCCTCGAGCCGACGCCCGAGCGCGACGAGCTGATCCAGCACGTCGCGGGGCGCCTGCGGCTCTCGCAGCAGCTCGAGAACGCCCTCTATGCGGGCGGCGCGGCCCGTCGCAGGGCGCCGGCGGGAGCGGCGCCGCCGCCGGCGCAGCTCCAGGACCGGGCCGAGCTCGACGAGCGGATGGTGCTGGCGCTCGCGGTGGGCTCGGGCGCGCGCGGTCTCGAGCTGCTCGACGGTCTCGGCGCCGAGGCGTTCACGTTTGCCGAGACGCGCGCCGGGTTCGGCCTCGTGCGCGCGCAGCTCGCCGGAGAGCGCCTCACGAGCGAGCAGGATGCGATCCGGGAGCGGCTCGAGCCCGAGCTGCACGCCCTCGGCTCGCGCCACGCCGCCGATGGAGCGCTCGGCGAGGTCGCGACGCGCGTGCAGGTTCGATCTCTCCGCCTGCGCATCGAAGCGCTCAAGCAAAAGGTGGCTTCGGCCGACGTTAGTCCAGAGGAGCTCGATGAGCTCATTCGCCTGCAGGCGCTCGCCCGCAGCACGGGAGGCCTGTGGGGCCCCCGCACCTCTGGAGCTTGATGGCCACGAACCCCAACGACGCAGCAGACGAGCACGACGGAGCCGGGCTGCTCGGGCTGCTCGCGAGCGATCACGTCGATGACGAGGTCGCTGCTGTGCCGGCCGATCGCGACGCGCTCGGCTTCGAGGTCATCTCGGTCGTCGACGACGACGAGGAGGAGGATGACGACGCCGTCGAGACGGCCGAGCCCGTCGAGGGCAAGGCGACGATCGACGTGGGCGTGCGCCATCGCGCACACGATCCCGTGCGGGCGTACCTGCGCGAGATCGGCAAGGTCCGCCTGCTCACGGCAGCCGAGGAGATCTCGCTCGCGAAGCGCATCGAGCGCGGCGACCCTCAGGCGCGCCGCGACCTGATCGAGGCGAACCTCCGTCTCGTCGTCTCGGTCGCGAAGCGCTATGTCGGCCGCGGGATGCTCTTCCTCGACCTGATCCAAGAGGGGAACATCGGCCTGATGAAGGCCGTCGAGAAGTACGACTGGCGGCGGGGCTACAAGTTCTCCACCTACGCGACGTGGTGGATCCGCCAGTCGATCACGCGAGGCATCGCCGACCAGGCGCGAACGATCCGCGTGCCCGTGCACATGGTCGAGACGATCAACAAGCTGCATCGCCTGCAGCGCCAGCTGCTCCAGGAGCTCGAGCGCGAGGCGACCCACGAGGAGCTCGCCGAGCATCTCGAGACGACGCCGGAGCGCATCGCGTACATCCTCAAGGTCGCGCAGGAGCCCGTCTCGCTCGAGACGCCGGTCGGCGACGAGGATGACGCGTTGCTCGGAGCGTTCATCGAGGACGACGAGGACAAGCGGCCGCATCAGACCGTGCTGACGAAGCTCCGCAGCGAGGAGGTGCAGTCCGTGCTCGGCACGCTCTCGCACCGCGAGCGCAAGGTCCTCGAGCTGCGCTACGGGCTCGACGGCGGCGAGTCGCACACGCTCGAGCAGGTCGGCCAGCTGTTCGGCGTCACCCGCGAGCGCGTGCGGCAGATCGAGGCGCGGGCGCTGATGAAGCTGAAGGCGCTGCGCGACGCGCAGAAGCTCCGCGAGATCCCGAACTAGGCGACTTCCGCACCGCTTCACGAACCCGTCGCCCGACGCGCGGCGTTGGTAGAATGCGGCCTGCCGTTCCTCGGTAGCTCAATGGTAGAGCATTCGGCTGTTAACCGAAGGGTTGTAGGTTCGAGTCCTACCCGAGGAGCTCGTGTTCCCTGAATCGCAGGTTCCCGCGACCGCCGACCTTCTCGACGAGCACGGGGAGCGGGCTGCGGTCTGCCTCTCGCCGCTCCGCCAGTTCGGCGGTCGCGCGGCGTTCGCGGGTGAGATCAGCACGATCCGCTGCTTCGAGGACAACGTCCTGCTCGCCCAGCGCGTGAGCGAGCCCGGAGCCGGGCGCGTGCTCGTCGTCGATGGCGCCGGCTCGCTTCGCGTGGCCGTGCTCGGCGACCGCCTCGCCGGTCTTGCGCTCGCGAACGGCTGGGCCGGAGTCGTGATCAATGGCGCCGTGCGGGACACACGGGCGCTCGCGGCGCTCGACCTCGGCGTGAAGGCCCTCGGGACGTGCCCGCGACGCAGCGCGAAGGTCGGCCACGGCGAGCTCGATGTGCCCGTTGCCTTCGGCGAGATCACGTTCGAGCCGGGCGCGATGCTCTACTCGGACGACGATGGGATCGCCGTGCTCGCGAGCACGGGCGCGTGACGCCGCTCTCTCCGGCCGAGTGCGCGCAGCGAGCGCGGGCGGCTGCCGCGAGCCTCGACCTCGCAGCGATCGACCGGAGCGGCCCCGGTGGCGCGAAGCTCCTGTGGCGCGACGCGGCGTCCGAGGCCTGGCTGAACATGTGGTGGGAGCCGCGCGACACGGGCTTCCACGACCACGACGGCTCCTGCATCGGGGTCTACGTGATCGCAGGGCGGGCCGAGAACGAGGCGTTGACCATCGGCGGGCCGCGCGCGGTGCGCTCCTACGGTCCCGGCGAGTCGTTCTCGTTCCCGGGCACCGGCATCCACCGGATGGACCACGACGCCGGCGCGATCACGATCCACGTCTACTCGCCGCCGATTC
This sequence comes from Actinomycetes bacterium, assembly GCA_031361905.1. Taxonomy (GTDB): domain Bacteria; phylum Actinomycetota; class Thermoleophilia; order Gaiellales; family JALYLC01; genus JANLRV01. Next base: position 5,451 of record JANLRV010000043.1, on the reverse strand, counting down.
CCGCGATCGGCTGCTACGAGCTGGTCGACGGCGAGCTCCGGCGCACGCCGGCAGGGCCCGACGATCCCTCGCCGGCCAGTCCGGCGCTGACGGCCGGCCTCGAGGCGTCGGCACCCTCGTCTCGCGGGGGGTGAAGCGACTCGCTCGGGCGGGCGCTATCGTCGCCCCATGGAGCAGCTCAGGTGTGACATCGCGGTCGTGGGCGCCGGCTCTGCCGGGTGCGTCGTTGCTGGTCGAGTCGCCGCGGAAAGCGATGCCGACGTCGTCTTGATCGAGGCGGGGCCCGACTACGGCTCCCGAGACAGCGGGCGCTGGCCGGCCGACCTGCTCGACGGCGGCGCGCTCGCACCGACCCATCAGTGGGGCTACGACAGCGGCGATCTCTATCCAGGCCGCGAGGTGCTGCCGTTCGAGCGCGCTCGCGTGATGGGCGGCTGCTCGTCGCACAACGGCTGTGCCGCAGTGATCGGCACGGTCGACGACTACGACCGCTGGGCGACCCTCACGGGCGAGCAGGGCTGGAGCGCCGACTCCCTGCGCCCGCTGCTCGCGAACGCGATCGAGCGGATGAAGGTGCGCGTCTACCCGGACGACGAGGTCGGCCCGTTCCATCAGGCCTGCCTGGCAGCCGCGGCCGAGCTCGGCATGCCGCGCGTCGACGACCTCCACGACCTCGACGGCGGGATCGGCTATGGCGTCGAGGCCGTCAACATCGAACGCGGCGTGCGCTTCAACGCGGCGTTCGCCTATGTCGATCGTGCTCGCGGGCGCGACAACTTCCGCGTGCTCGACAACGCGCTCTGTCTGCAGCTCGAGCCGCACCCCGATCGCGTCGAGGTCGTCTGCTGGCGTGACGGCAAGGAGGTGCGCGTCGTTGCTGACCGCGTCGTGCTGTCGGCCGGCGCCTACGAGTCGCCCGCGATCCTGCTGCGCTCCGGCATCGGCGACTCGGAGGAGCTCAAGCGTCTCGGCATCTCGACGCGCCACGAGCTCCCGGGGGTCGGCAAAAACCTTCACGACCACGCGTCGTTCGCGCTCCTGTTCGAGCGGAAAGCGGGGCTCGACGACGAGATTCGCGCTGCGGCTGCGCAGCGCTTCGTGCCCGAGGAGCAGACGCTCGGCAAGATCCGCTCGAGCCGCGCGACGGGCACCTACGACCTCCACCTCGTCCCCGTCTGCGGAAACGACACGAGCCAGCTCGCGGGACTCACGCTGATCGCGGCCGCGCATCTCGAGCCTCGCTCGCGCGGCCACCTCGAGCTGCGCTCCACCGATGCCGACGCGCACCCGTTCATCGACCACGGCTACCTCACCGATCCCGAGGGCCACGACCTGGCCGTGCTGGCCGAGGGGATCGAGCGCGCGCGCGAGCTCGCCGCCGCGCCGGCCCTTCAGGCGGTGCTCGGCGCCGAGCTCTCGCCCGGGGTCGGAGCCGATCTGCGCGACGCGATCCCGCGCCTGCACGTGCACTACTACCACCCGGCCGGCACCTGCGCGATGGGGCCTGCCGGCGACCGGCTCGCCGTCTGCGACGGCAGGGCACGCCTGCACGGGGTCGAGCGCGTGCTGGTCGCCGACTGCGCGCTGATGCCGATCGTGCCGCGTGCGAACACGAACCTGCCCGCGGTCGTCGTCGGCGAGCGCATCGCCGAGTGGTTGCTGGCATAGGCGTCGCACCGGTCGACCTGCTGATGTTGCGTCAGCAGGTCGGTCAGGCCGGGGACAGCACGAGCCGGCCTACCTCGACCGCGTACTGCGCGAGGGCCGGGCGGCCGGCGTGATCCTGTTCCGGGCGAACGCCGGGTCGCCGGCACAGCTCCGACGGCTGACGCGCGAGCTCGCGCGCAGCTCGGCCGGCTCATCGCTCGTCGCGGTCGACCAGGAGGGCGGCGCGATCCGCACGGTCGGCTGGGCCGGGCCGGTCCGGCCGCAGCCGGACCAGGACGACCCTGAGGCCAGCGCTCGCAGCGCCGCGCTCGAGTTGCGACGCGTCGGCGTGAACGTGACGCTCGGACCCGTGGCCGACCTCGGGATCGGCAGCGCGCTCGCGGGCCGGGCGTTCGCAGGCCCGCCGGCGCAGGTCGCGTCGGCGACGAGCCGAGCCGTCGTCGGCTATCGCGGCACGGGCGTCGCTGCGGCGGCCAAGCACTTTCCCGGGCTCGGGCGCGCGAACGGCGCGACGACCGATGACACGTCCGTGACCGTGCCGGCATCGCGCGCTGACCTTGCGATCGACCTCGCACCGTTCCGCGCGGCGATCGCGGCGGGCGTGCCGATGATCATGGCGTCGCACGCGCGCTTCCCGGCCTTTGACGGCTCGCACATCGCCTCGCAGTCTCCGGCGATCCTGCAGGGGGTGCTGCGCCGGCAGCTCGGCTTCACGGGCGTCGTCGTGACCGACTCGCTCGAGGCCGAGGCCGTTGCCCGGACGGGCTCGCTCGAGCACGTGGCCCGCGCGTCGCTTCGCGCCGGCTGCGATCTGCTCCTGACGACGGGACCGGGCAGCTACCGGCGCGTCTACGCCGCGCTGCTCGCGACGGCGCGGCGCGATGCCGTGATGCGGTCGCGCATTCGCGAGGCCGCCGCGCGTGTCCTCCGGCTAAAACGACGCATCGGCCTGCGCGCACCGTCTGTGAGCAAGACGTAAAGAGATGGAGGTTTTCGGGCCGACGCGTCTAAGGTGAAGATGATGATGCGTTCGATCCGATCCGCAGCGCTCGTCCTCGTGGCGACGCTGGTCGCCTGCGGGGTCGCCTCGGCGGCAGACCCGTCCGGCCCTCCGCCGCCGCCCGGACCGACCCTCTCGCTCGCCTACACGGCGAAGATCCTGTTGCCGACCGACGTCTACGCACGACCGGGCGGTGGCAAGGTCGTCGAGCACGTCGCCACGAGCGCTTCGTGGGCGCAGGGACCCCAGGTGTTACTCGTGCTCGCGTCGAAGCGGCTCGGGAATGGCGTCAACTGGCTGCGCGTGCAGCTGCCGTCGCGCCCGAACGGGGCGAGCGCATGGATCCGCGAGGACTACGTGCGCCTCTCGACGACTCAATGGCGCATCTCCCTCAACCGAGCCACGCATGTCATCCGCGTGATGAGGAACGGGCGCCTCCAGCGCTCGTTCCTGGCGGTCGTCGGCAAGGCGAGCACGCCGACGCCGCGCGGTCTCTACGCGATCTACGAGAAGGTCCATCAGGAGAACGAGAGCGGTTTTGTCGGACCCTGGGCGCTGCATCTGACCGCGCACTCCGACGTGCTCGAGAACTTCGGCGGCGGCCCCGGGCGGGTGGCGATCCACGGGCGTGGCCCGTCGAGCCTGGGTGATCCGCTCGGCAGCTCGCGCTCGCACGGCTGCGTGCGCGTCGACAACGCGAACATCATCTGGATGGCGCGCGTCGTCCCGCTCGGCACTCCCGTCGACATCATCTAGTCGCGGCTCCTGCTCCCTCGTTCGGGGGACGGGTTCTGGTGGAGCGCTGCCGATCCCATCGAGGTGAGGATTCGCCCCCGTCGCCCCGTGGCCGCGTTGCTGATCGGCTTGATCGTCGCGACGCTCGGAATCGTCGGCGTGCGAGCGCTGGCCGGGGGTCCGGCGACGGATCGGGCGGCTGCATCGCCGCCGAGCGCGACGCCGCCGCTCGTCGGCCACGGACGGGGAACGCCTGTCGGGCAGTCCTCCAACCCTGCGAACCCGCCGACGAAGCCGAAGCCGGCGGCGCTGCGCGTGGAAGGCGACCGCCTTCCCGTCGACTCGCCGGATGCGCTTCCGCCGATCGTGGTCGTCCGCGCGCGTCCCGCGCCGAAGTCGTTGCGTGCCTCGCTGGAGCGGCGGGTCCTGCGCTTCGGGCGCCTCGCGGCGAGCCCGAAGGCGCGTCGCGCGATCGCGGCACATCGGGTCTCGGCGGGCGCGCTGCGGCTGCTCCTCAACCTCCCCAAGACGGGCACTCCCGCAATCCTGTGGTCGGCTCGAGGCAACGTCGTGAGCGTGCAGGAGCGCCGCATGTGGATGACCGAGCAGCTGCTCGGCTCCTACGCCAAGCTGCCGGCGGCGTTGCGCCCGGCGAGCTATCGGCTCAAGCCGTTCCTCGGTCTCTCGGGCGTGCGAGCGCCCCACGGCGGCGATCTCGGCGCTCAGGTCGTCTCGATCGCGATGAAGTGGATCGGGCTCCCGTACTCCTGGGGCGGCGGCAACGCCTCGGGTCCGACGCGCGGCGTCGGGCGCGGTGCGAACACCGTCGGCTTCGACTGCTCGGGTCTGACGCTCTACGCCTACGCCCAGGTTGGCATCAGGCTCGATCACTACGCCGCGTTCCAGTTCCACGAGGGCCGTCGCATCGGGCAGGGTCAGCTGAAGCCGGGCGACCTGTTGTTCTGGCACCCCAAGGCCGACGGCCCGGGTCACGTCGGCATCTACATCGGCGGCGGCAAGATGCTGCACGCCCCGCACACGGGCGACATCGTGCACGTCACGGACATCCGCGGCAAGGCCGGCTATCTGGGAGCGGTTCGCCCGTACGAGTAGCGTGCGCGCCAATAAAAGTGCCAGGCACCGATCTTGGCGACGGCTTGGGTATGCGGCTCGGCGACGTGTGCAGCACCGCCATCGCCAATGAAAGTGCCAGGCCACCGATCTTGGCGATGGCTTCGGAATGCGGGCCGGCGACGTGTGCAGCGCCGCCATCGCCAATAAAAGTGCCAGGCACCGATCTTGGGTGGTCACGCCCCTCAGCCCTGGCGCGCGACCGCCACTCGCATCAGCCGCGCCGTCGCGTCTCGCGCTCGGCTGTAGGAAACGCCGGCGGGCGAGTACGTCATCACCGCCACCACGATCGTCCCGCGCGGCGAGAACACGAGCGCCGCGTCGTGCTGCATGTCCGGCAGCCAGCCCGCCTTGTGTCCGACGACGTAGGGAACGGTGGGCCGGACGAGTCCCGGGTAGTCCGTGTGGATCAGCAGCCACTCGGCCACCCGCGCCTCGCGGGGCGCGAGGCCGACCCTCGCGAGGGGACCGTGCCCGCTCGAAGCGAGGACGAGCGAGACGAGGACTGAGCCGAGGTCGTGCGCGGTCGTGTACTTGCAGCACGGAAACGTCGGCTGCTCGGTCACGTCGATCGGCGGCACCGGCGGCGCGAGCGCCCAGCTAAGAAGCGCTGACGGGATGCCTCGTGGCGTCTGGCGGTGTCTTCTTTCGTGCCTCTGCTTGCGAGCAGAGGCACGAAACACCGCGTCAAGCCGCAAGGGCTTGACACTCGCCTGGGGCGTGATCGCCTCTTGCTGTTCCGTTCGATTCATTCCGTTAGAGCTTCTCAGAGACTCGTCGGACTCGAGCAGGTACGGGCAGCACATGTCGGTGGCCGTCGCACCGGCGCTCGCCATCAGCGAGTTGACTCCCTCAGCGCCACCTGCCGATGGGAGGAGCTGATTGGCGGCGCGGTTCGACGAGCTCTGGATCATCGA
>JANLRV010000273.1:0-8106 GCA_031361905.1 Actinomycetes bacterium | reverse complement strand
CGCTCGCCGCGAGACGGCCCGCACTCGTCGCATTGCCTCTCGAGTAGCGTCGAGGGCCGACTCGCGGCGAGCAGAACGCCAGAACCAGCCGAGACACACCCCAGAACCCCCGACGGAACGGAATCAGTCATCTAGACTGATGAGTCGTTGCCCGCTGCGCGTCCGTTGCGCATGCCTCCTTCGAGAAGAGCCTCGTGACTGACAAGCTGAAGAATCGACTGATCCTGCTGGCCGTGCTGGCGCTGCTGATCGGGACCGGCGCGATCGCCGCGTTCCGCAGCCCCGTGCTCGGTCTCGACCTGAAGGGCGGCCTCGAGGTCGTGCTGCAGGCCACGCCGCGCGTGGAGGGCCAGAAGATCACGTCCTCGTCGCTCGCAGACGGCGTCTCGATCATTCGCAACCGGGTCGACGCGATCGGCGTCTCCGAGCCCGACATCACGCAGGACACGACGAACAATCAGATTCGCGTCGGGCTCGCGGGCGTGAAGGATCCCGCCGAGGCGGCGAAGCTGATCGGCGACAACGGCGCCCTGTACAACATCGACTACGGCACGATCGTGGCAGGCGTCTCGGGCAGCCCCGTCGTCAAGGAGTCGCTCTTCAAGATCATCAGCTTCGCGGCGACGCAGAAGCCGAACGGCGCGTACCAGAAGTGGTGGGCGCAGGATCAGTGCTACGCGTTCGACGCGAAGCGAAAGCAGATCCTCAACGACACGGGCAACCCGTTCCCGACGAAGCCGACCGAGGCGGCGATGCGGAAGTCGCTCAAGAGCAAGGGCGACGGCGCGAAGATCCTCTGCATCAAGGCCGGTCTCGTGTGGGCGCAGGACGCGACGCAGGGGACCGTGATCGGCGCGCCGTTCTACCTCTTCAAGCTGCCGACGAACCGCGACGACGTGGTGCTCGGCGAGGACATCACGGGCGCGAAGTCCGACTTCCAGAGCGGCGGGCCGGTCGTCGCGATCACCTACACCGAGAAGGGCGGCAAGCGCTTCCAGAACGTCACGCGCCTGGCCGCGCACGGCGGGCCGAACAACACGAGCAATCTCAACGCGATCATTCTCGACAACAAGCTCGCGTCGACGCCCAGCGTCAGCCCGCAGGAGTTCCCGAACGGGATCGACGGCTCGATCGGCGGCTCGATCATCCAGGGCGTGACGAAATCCGAGGCGAACCGGATCGCGAACATCCTCAAGTCGGGCTCGCTGCCGTTCGATCTCGTGACGATCTCGCAGAACCAGGTCTCGGCCACGCTCGGCAAGGACTCGCTCAACAAGGGCCTCTTCGCCGGGCTGATCGGCCTCGCGATCGTGATGCTCTTCCTGCTCGTCTTCTACCGGTTCCTCGGCCTGATCGCGGACATCGCGCTGTTGATCTACGCCGCGTTCTTCTACGGGCTGATCCTGCTGATACCGATCACGCTGACGCTGCCGGGCATCGCCGGTCTGATACTCACGATCGGGGTCGCGGCCGACGCGAACGTGGTGATCTTCGAGCGCATCAAGGAAGAGGTGCGCCTCGGTCGCACGATCCGCCAGGCGATCTCCTCGGGCTACCAGAAGGGCTTCAGCACGATCGTCGACGCGAACGTGGTCACGCTGATCACCGCCGTCGTTCTCTTCATGGCCGGCACGGGCTCGGTCAAGGGGTTCGCCTTCACGCTCGCCGTCGGCGTGCTCGTCTCGGTCTTCACGGCCGTCTTCGCGACGCGCGCGATGCTCTCGACGCTCTCGCGCTTCAGCTGGTTCAACAACGCGAGCTTCCTCGGCGCGTCCGGTCAGAAGGTGCGCTGGCGGCTCGACATCACGGGTCGCAAGCGCACCTGGTTCGCGGTCTCGGGCGCCGTCGTGATCGTCTCGTTCGGCGCGCTCGTGCTGAACGGCCTCAACCTCGGCATCGACTTCAAGGGCGGCACCGCGATCACGACGCAGCTCTCGAAGCCCGCGACCCCGGAGCAGATGACGAAGACCGTCTCGCAGATCAAGGTCGCGGGCAAGCCGATCAAGATCGCGCAGGTGCGGATCCAGGGCCGCTCGGCCGAGGGCGTCGCGGTCGTCAACCAGAAGTACACGAGCTACGAGATCAAGGGCACCTCGAAGATCATCCCGAACCAGGCCGGCCAGGAGATCCTGAAGGCGATCGACGCCGAGTACGGCATCCCGATCAAGGACGGCTCCCCGGCGCGCGACCTCAGCTTCGTGTCCGCGTCGTTCGGCCGCTCGATCCTCACCGACGCGCTCTACGCCGTCGTCTTCTCGCTGTTTCTGATCGTCGCCTACCTGACCTTCCGGTTCGAGTGGAAGTACGCCCTGCCGACGATCGTCGCGCTCTTCCACGACGTGATCATCACCGTGGGCGTGTACGCGATCACCGGCCGCGTGGTCACGGCCTCGACGGTCGCCGCGGTGCTGACGGTGCTCGGCTACTCGCTCTACGACACGATCATCGTGTTCGATCGCGTGCGCGAGAACACGCCGCTCCTGCGCAAGAACTCGTTCCCGCAGATCGTCAACGTCTCGCTCTGGGAGACGCTCACGCGCTCCCTGACAACGTCGCTGATCACGCTCTTCCCGATCCTCACGCTGCTGCTCTTCGGCGGTGGCTCGCTGAAGGACTTCGCGTTCGCGCTGCTGATCGGCATCGCCTCGGGCGCCTACTCGTCGATCTTCGTGGCGGCGCCGCTGCTCTCGCTCTGGAAGAGCGGCGAGGCGGAGTTCCGCAAGCGGGGGACGGACGGCGTGATCGAGAAGGCGACGCTCGGCACGGCGCCGGTGTTCATCGGGGGCGGGTCTGTCGCAACGCCCGACGTGCCCGCCGTCGCCTCGCCGAGCGCGACGCCGGACGCGTCGCTCTCGGACGAGGAGCGCGACGCGCGCGAGGCCGCGCGCAAGCGGCGGCTCGAACGCCGCTCCGGGCGCAAGCCCCACGGCCGACGCTCCTAGATCAGGAGCTGGTTTGAAAACCAGCTCCTCGGAGGACGGTCAGGCCAGGTCGGCCACGGCCGGCGTGGGCTCGGCAGCGGGCGGTCCGACGAGCACGCGCAGGCCATCTGCCGGGAGATGCACCGAGACCGGCGTGCCCTGCGGGAACGGCGTCGTGCCGTCGTTCGCGACGACGGACTTGACGATGCCGCCCGTGGCGAGGCGCACGATCACCTCCTGGAACGAGCCGAGGAAGACGGAGTGCTCGACCATGCCGGGAAGGCGGTTCTCGCCGGGCGTGCCGTGCGGCTCGATGCGCACGCGCTCGGGCCGGATCATCGCCTTGACGGAGCCCGTCGCGGTCAGCTCGCCCTGCTCGGCCCGCAGGCTGAAGTCACCGACGGCGAGCCTGCACCCGTCCGCGCCCGATCCTGCCGACTCGGCGGCGATCAGGTTCGAGACGCCGAGGAAGTCGGCCACGAAGAGCGTTGCCGGCGCCTCGTAGATCTCGCGCGGCGGACCGCATTGCTCGACGCGGCCCTCGTTCATCACGGCGACGCGATCGCTCATCGTCAGCGCCTCTTCCTGATCGTGCGTGACGAACACGAAGGAGATGCCGAGGTTCTGCTGCAGCGACTTGAGCTCGACCTGAAGGTCCTTGCGCAGGCGCGCATCGAGCGCCGAGAGCGGCTCGTCGAGCAGCAGCACCTTCGGCTTGAGGACGAGCGCCCTCGCGAGCGCGACGCGCTGCTGCTGGCCGCCGGAGATCTGCGTGGGGCTGCGCTTCTCGTAGCCCGTCAGCTGCACGAGCGCGAGCGCCTCGGCGACCCGGGAGGCATACTCGGCTTTCGTCACCCGCTTGTACTTCAGCCCGAAGCCGACGTTCTCGGCCACGGTCTTGTGCGGGAACAGAGCGTAGCTCTGGAAGACCGTGTTGACGTCGCGCTTGTGCGGCGGCGTCTGCGACATGTCGACGCCGTCGAGCAGGATCTGACCCTCGGTCGGCCGCTCGAAACCCGCGATCATGCGCAGCGTGGTGGTCTTGCCGCAGCCGGACGGGCCGACCATGGTGAAGAACTCCGCCGGAGGCATCTCCAGGTTGATGCCGTCGACGGCGGCGACCTCGCCGAACCGCTTCGTCAGATCGACGATGGTGATCTCGCCTCCGCTCACGCGTGTCCCTTCGTCGGTCATAGGTCGAGTGTCGCAATCTCGGTTGCCGCCTGCCCGCCCGAAGACGAGAACCGCCGGAAGACGAGGAACGCGGCGACGAGCGTGCCGATCGTGATCACGAGCGCGATCGTCGCGAGCGCATTGAGCGCGGGGGTCGGGGCCCCGCGGCTGACGGAGTAGAGCAGCATCGGCACGGTCTGGGTGTCGGGGCCGTTCGAGAGGTACTGCGTGATCACGAAATCGTCGAGCGAGGTCGCGAACACGATCGCGGCGCTCGCGATGATCGCCGGGCCGAGCAGCGGCAGCAGCACGCGACGAAGCGCATCGAACGGCGGGGCGCCGAGGTCGGCCGCCGCCTCCTCGTAGTCCTTGCCGATCGAGACCAGCCGCCCGCGCACGATCACGACGACGTATGACAGCGAGAACGTGATCTGCCCGATCGCCTGCGCCGTCGTGCCGAGGCCGATGAACCCGAAGACGCTGATGAACAGGAGCAGCAGGGCGACGCCCATGACGATCTCGGGCGTCACGAGCGGCAGCAGCATGAGCAGGTTCGTCATGCCCGCACCGCGGCCACGCCAGCGCTGCAGCCCGAGCGCGAGGAAGAGGCCGAGCGGCGTCGCGACGATGACCGAGAGGACGGCGAGCTCGAGGCTGTGGATCAGGGCGTGGCGCAGCGCCTCGTCGTGGAACGCGCTCCCGGTCGCCCCGTTGAACCAGCGCATCGAGAAGCCGGTGAAGTTCGAGCGCGACCGGCTTGCGTTGAACGCGAAGAGGATCGCGATGCTGACGGGGATGATCGACCAGACGATGTAGATCGTCGTGATCACCGCGAGCCAGCGCGGCCGGCCCCAGGGGTTGCGGAAGAAGCTTGCGAGCAGGCTCACTCGGCCTCGACCTCTCGTCCGGCGCTGCGCGTCTGGCGCAGGTAGTAGACCATCAGCACGAGCAGGAAGAGCGAGAGGAAGATCGTCAGAACGGCGCCCGAGACCTTCTCGGAGCCGCCGTTGACTCGGCCGTCGATCTGGTTCCCGATCATGCTCGTGGCCGTCGTGGTCGAGATCAGGTCGGGCGTGTAGTAGTCGCCGAACATCGGCAGGGTGATCAGCACGAGGCCCGCGAGCAACCCCGGCACCGCCTGAGGCAGCGTGACGCGCATGAACGCGCTGCGAGGCGTCGCGCCGAGATCCCGCGCAGCCTCGATCGTGCGGCGGTCGATCCGGTCGAGCGCCGCGTAGAGCGGCAGCACGAGATACGGGACGTAGCCGTACACGAGCGCGAGCACGACGGCCGAGCTCTGCCCCTGCAGCCAGCCGCCCTGCGTCTCGAGCAGGCCGAGCTGCATGAAGACCCACTCGATCCCCGTGTCATGGAAGAAGCGCGAGCCATAGCCGTCGGGCGCGAGCAGGGACTGCCAGGCGATCATCCGCATCAGGTAGTTGATCCAGAACGGGATGATCAGCAGCATCAGCACGATGCCGCGCCAGCGCCCCGCGTGCCGCGCGGCAAAGTACGCGACCGGAAAGCCGATCAGCAGCGAGAGCGCGATCGCGATCACGACGTACTTGACCGTGCGGAGGAACACGTCGAGCACCGCGCCTCCGTGCCAGAGGTTGCGCAGCTCCTGGACGACGTAGCCGACGTTCCAGTCGAGCGGGTTCCAGAACGGCACCGGCTGCTGCAGCGTGTCCGAGTTGCCGAATGCGACGCAGATCACGGCGTAGAACGCGACGAGGAAGAAGACGCTGAGCCAGAGGGTGCCAGGCAGGGCCGCGACGCGCCAGATCCAGCGGGGGTACATTCAGCCGGCCTTGAACGTCTGCCAGGTCTGCTGCCAGAGCGACTCGCCTTCGGCGGTCAGCGAGAGCTGCTGGTCACCCGAGCCGAACTGCTCCGGCGCGATCACGGCCGCGGCCAGCGTCTGCGGGATCAGGCCGCGCTTGAGCAAGGTGTCGCCGTCGAACGCGCGCTGTGGCGGGGTGTAGCCCGTGAAGTCGGTGAAGTTCTCGAACGCGACCTTCTGCTCGCACATGAAGTCGATGAACGCGTGCGCGAGCGCCGGCCGCTTCGAGGAGCGCTGGCAGAAGAAGTAGTCGTTCGAGACGACCCCGCCGGTCGGCTGGGCCCAGAACGAGAGAACGTCCGGCTTGACGCCCTTCGGCATGTAGTAGAAGGCGGCCCCGAGCAGGTCGCCCGACCACGACTGGTGGAGGTAGGTCTTGGCGTCCGGCAGCGTCTGGTAGTCGTCGATCGCGACGCGCAGGTTGAGCAGCTTGGAGAGCGCCGTCAGGTCCGCGCCCGCCTTCTCGACGACCTTCGGGTCCTCGGTGTTGATCTCGGCCTTGACGCCCGCGCGAAGCGCGTCGCGCAGGATCGGCAGGCAGAGCGCGTCGCGGCTGTCGTCGAGGATCCCGACCTTGCCGCGGTAGGCCTTCGCGTTCCAGAAGATGTCCCACGGGACGTCCATGCCCGCGATGTCCTCGCTGAGCTTGTCGTTGCGCCAGCCGATCCCGGTCGCCCAGGCGACGTACGGCACCGTGTAGCGCGCGCCGCGGTCGTAGAACGGATCCTGCAGCTGCGGCCAGATGTTCTTCGCGAAGTGGGGGAGCAGCTCGTGGTTGAGCGGCTGCATCAGGCGCTTCGCCTGCAGCCGCACGATCGAGCTCGCCGACAGCCCCATCACGAGGTCGAACGAGAGCTTGCCGGAGGAGAGCTTCGAGACGGCCTCGTCGGCGGAGTTGTACGTCGCGATCTTGACCTTGACGCCGAGGCGGTCCTCGAACTGCTTCTTCACCTTGGGGTCGAGGTAGTCGGCGTAGTTGTAGATCGTCAGCGGTCCGCCCTCGGGCTTCGTCCCCGTCTTGACCATGGGGTTGTCGTCCGCGAGCGCCCAGGTGACGGCGTTGTCGGTGCGCGGGAGTGGAATTCCGAGCGGCCCGACGAGCTTCGGCTCGACGATCTTCGCGAGCTCTGGCGATCCGGCGCTGCCGTTCTCGCAGGCACCGACCGGAGTCGTCGTGTTGGCGCAGCCTGCGAGCACTCCTGCAGCCCCTGCGAGTCCCGCGGCACCGCCGCCTGCGCGAGCCAGCAGCGCGCGGCGAGTGAGAGGATTTCGACGGGGGTCCTTGGGGTGCTGCATCGGCCTCCTCGGATGGGCTGAGTCGCCAGTCAAACCGCCTGGCGGGGCCGAGTACACTGGACGGCACGGGTCCTGTCAAGCCATCTTTGCTTGACTCGAACTTCTTGCTCTGATTGACTGATTCGTCAGTCAATGCTTGTCGCCGATCGCACCTCGGATATTCTCCGCGCCGCCTGCAAGGTCATCTGCGAGCGTGGCAGCGATCGCCTGCGGATGAGCGATGTGGCAGCGGAGGCCGGCGTCTCGAGCGCGCTCGTGCACTACTACTTCGAGACGCGAGCCGATCTCCTGGCGCGTGCCTTCCGCTTCGCCGACGCGCGCGTCGAGGCCTACGTCCAGGAGCGGCTCGAGACGTGCCGCACGCCGATCGAGCGGGTCGAGGCGGTGCTGGCGACGTATCTGTCGGACGACGACGCGGTCAAGGAGAGCTTCATCGTCTGGGCGGAGATGCTGCGCCACGCGATCTACGACGAGTCGCTGCGCCCGACCGTCGCCGACTCGTACCGGACCTGGATCGACCAGGTCGGCACGCATCTCGGGCCGCTGGGGATCGTCGAGCCGGAGGCGGCCGCGACGCGGCTCTGCGCGCTCGTCGACGGACTGGGCGAGCAGATGCTCGTGCGCGACCTCGGCTATGAGCAGGCGCGCGATCTGGTGCGCGCGGCGATCGACCACGAGCTGACCGCAGCCCGCTGACGGCGTGCGGGTGGAGAGCGCGCCGCGGCGTGCCCGTGAATAGCCCGGGGTCAGGCCCCCGGCGATTCACGGGCCCTGGAATTTGAGGCGCTGATGTATGGCCCGGGGCCGGACCCCGGGCGATTGACGGGCACGCCCCGGCGCGCACACCCCCCGCACCGCGGCAGCGGGCGGCGG
>JANLRV010000249.1:0-3642 GCA_031361905.1 Actinomycetes bacterium | reverse complement strand
CCCGCCGTCGGGCGCGCGCCGGCGCGGTGGGGGGCTTTGCTCGCGCCCCCGAGGCGCGCGGCCCCCCGCGACTCCACGACGTGCTGGCAGGAGAGCCCGTGGAAGCCGTACCGGCGCACGCCCTCGTCGAACAGCGCAGCCGGGAGCGGCAACCGCTGCGCCTCCGGTGGCATCGAGCGGTGGAACGCCGTGTCGAAGCAGGCGACCTGCGGAATGCCGGGTAGCAGCTCGGCCGCGAGCTCGATCCCGCGCAGCCCTGCTTCCTGGTGCAGCGGAGCGAGCGGCACGAGGCGGCGCAGCTCCGCGATCAACGCGGTGTCGACGCGCGCAGGCCCGGCGCGGTCGGGCCCTCCGTGGACGATCCGGTGGCCCACCGCCACCGGCGCGTCGTCGATCGAGAGCGCGTCCAGGACGGCGTGCAGGGCGGCCTCGTGGTTCCCGGCAGAGGGGCTCTCGACCGCCGCTGCATGACCGCGCGTGATGCGCATGACGGCGTCAGGGCCGAGCCTGCTGATCGTCGCCGTTGCGGTGCGCTCCACGCGGCTCCGGCCGACCTGCAGGATCGCGGCCCTGACCGATGAGGAGCCGCAGTTGAGCACGAGCACGCGCTGCTCGCTGCCGCTCACGGCATCGTCCAGGACCAGTCGCGCACCTCGGGCAGATCCTCGAAGCGCTCGCGGATGTAGGCGTGGTGGCGCGCCAGCATCTCAGCGCACAGCGTCCGCAGGCCGTCCGCCCCCGACAGATCGCGGCGAGCGCGGTCGAGCGCCTGGAGTGCCAGGTGGTAGCGGCTCATCTCGTTGAGCACGACCATGTCGAACGGCGTCGTCGTGGTGCCCTGCTCGATGAATCCGCGCACGTGGAAGCGCGCCGCGCCTGGCCGCCCGTGGAGCAGCTGGTGGAGCGCGCGCGGATATCCGTGGAACGCGGTGACGACGTCGATGTCGTCACCGAAGAGCGATCTGAACGGACCGTCTGCGAGCCCGTGCGGATGAACGTCCTGGGGAGCGAGGGCCATCAGGTCGACGATGTTGACCACGCGGATCACGAGCTCGGGGACGTGGCGCCGAAGCAGCCACGCGGCTGCGAGCGTCTCCATCGTGGGCACATCGCCGGCGCAGGCGAGGATCACGTCGGGCTCGCCGCCGTCCGCCGTCTCGCTGCCGGCCCACGCCCATGCGGAGGCCGCCCGGGCGCAGTGGCTTCGCGCGGCCTCGAGGTCGAGGTACTGGAGCTGCGGCTGCTTGTCGATCACGATCAGGTTGACGTAGCCGCTGCTGCGCAGGCAGTGGTCGGCGACGGAGAGCAGGCAGTTCGCATCGGGAGGCAGGTACACCCGCACGACCGACCCGCTCAGCGGGATCACGGTGTCGATCAGGCCAGGGCCCTGATGGCTGAAGCCGTTGTGGTCGTTGCGCCAGCAGGTCGAGGTCAGCAGGACGTTGAGCGAGGGCACCGGCGAGCGCCAGGCGAGCGGGCGGCTCGCCTGCAGCCACTTCGCGTGCTGGATCGTCATCGAGGCCGAGACCATCGCGAAGGCCTCGTAGGTCGCGAACATGCCATGCCGGCCCGTCAGCGTGTAGCCCTCGAGCCAGCCCTGGCAGAGGTGCTCGCTGAGCACCTCCATCACCCGGCCATCCGGCGAGAGGTGGTCGTCGGTCGGCAGACCGGGCGCCATCAGGCAGCGATCCTCGCGGTCGAAGACGTCGTCGAGGCGGTTCGAGGCCGTCTCGTCGGGGCAGAACAGGCGGAAGGTGGTCGGATTGGCCGCATAGGTGTCACGAAGCAGGCGGCCCAGGCGGCGGGTCGACTCCTCTCGCCGAGCGCCCGGCTCCGCGACCTCGACCGCATGGCGCTGGAGGTCGGGGAGGTCGAGCGGTGCGCGCTCGCGGCCGCCGTTCGCGTAGCGGCTCGAGCCCATCCGGAGGTCGCCGGACGGGGCGAGCTTCGCGAGCTCGGGCCGCAGGCTCCCCGAATCGTCGAACAGGCGCTCGGGCTCGTAGCCTCGCAGCCAGCGATCGAGCATCGCCAGGTGCGCGGGGTCCTCGCGCACCCGCGAGAGCGGCACCTGGTGTGCCCGGAACGTGCCCTCGACCTGCACGCCGTCGACGACGTCGGGACCGGTCCAGCCCTTCGGGGTGCGCAGCACGATCGCCGGCCAGCGCGGCCGCAGCGCTCCGTTCCCGGCGCGCGCTGCCTGCTGGATTGCGCGAATGCGGGAGTACGACGCGTCGAGCGCGCCGGCGAACGCCGCGTGCACGACGATCGGGTCGGATCCTGTGACGACGCGAGCGTCATAGCCGTGCGCGCCGAGCAGCGCAACGACATCGGCGTCGCTCGAGCGGCCGAGGACGGTCGCGGATGAGATCTTGTAGCCGTTCAAGTGAAGGATCGGCAGGACGGCGCCGTCACGCGCCGCATTGAGAAAGCTCACGCTCTTCCACGACGCCTCGAGCGCTGCGGTCTCGGCCTCGCCGTCTCCCACCACGCACGCCACGACCAGATCGGGATTGTCGAAGGCCGCTCCGAAGGCGTGCGCCAGCGAGTAGCCGAGCTCGCCTCCCTCGTGGATCGACCCGGGAGTGGGGACGCCGACGTGGCTCGGGATGCCGCCCGGCGTCGAGAACTGGCGAACGAGGCGGCGCAGCCCATCCAGGTCGCGGCCGATTGCGGGGTAGATCTCGGAGTAGGTGCCTTCGAGGTACACGTTCGCCACGATCGCCGGCCCGCCGTGTCCCGGGCCGGTCACGAACACGACCTCCGCGCCGGTGCGGGCGATCAGCCGGTTGAGCTGGGCGTAGACGAGGTTGAGGCCCGGCGACGTCCCCCAGTGTCCGAGCAGCCGGGGTTTGATGTGGCGCGGCTCGAGCGGCGCACGCAGCAGCGGGTTGTCCTGCAGGTAGATCTGCGCGACGGTCAGGTAGTTCGCCGCGTTCCAGTAGTCGACGAGCAGTCGCGACTGCTCGGGACGGAGCGACTCGGGCGTACCGCCCGAGCGCACGGACGGCTGCGCTTGGGCCATGCCACCGACGGTAGCAGGGCCACGAGCTCCCTCACCTGCGCGAAACCGTGCAACCGGCTGCGGGAATCCCGCAGGTCACCCGTCCCGCCGGCGAGACGCCGCCCGGCGTTACGGGGCAGGTTGTCGTCAGCCCGGTCTACGGAGTCTCTTCCATCACGACGTCGTAGACGCCGTTCAGGACGACGGAGTCGACGAAGGGCGAGATCCGCTCGATCAGCTCCTTGTAGCCGCCGGTCTGCAGCTCGTCGAGCTGCGCCGGCGTCGAGTCGAACAGACCGAACGTGATGACCTCGTCGGGGTTCGAGATGCTCCGCAGCATGGTGAAGCGGACGATCCCCGGGGGCGGCTCCGTCCCCTCGGGCATGAACGCGGCGGCGAACTGGTCGAACGTGCCGGGCTTGAGCTTCCGGACCGTGTGCGCGCAGATCACGATGTCTCCTCGTGGCGGGTGGCGCGCAGCGTAGCTGCTGGTGGCCGTCTAAGAGCCGGTTTCAAAAGTGTCGTTCGTGTCTGGGGTTGCTGGAGCGAGCGGGGGTGCCGGCCGGCTCGCGGGGCAGGCTGGTGGCCTGTTCAAGAGCCGGCCGGTGCTCCCGCGAAGCCCCGCAGACCGCGCGTAGCGC
>JANLRV010000224.1:0-24492 GCA_031361905.1 Actinomycetes bacterium | reverse complement strand
GGCCGAACGTGTCGTTGACCTCCTTGAAACCATCCAGATCGAGCAAGAGCAGGGCGACCGTGCCCCCGCCCGCACGCGCCTCCTCGACCGACGCTGCGAGCCACTCGTGCAGGTACTCCCGGTTCGGCAGCCCGGTGAGACCGTCATACAGGGCCTGGTGGCGCAGCAGGGACTCGAACTGCCGGCGCTCAGTGACATCCCGCGCGATCGCCTGGATGCCGATGGGCTGGCCGTCCTCGAGGATCATCCTGGCCGAGATCTCGAGCGCGATGCGATCGCCGCCACGGCGCAGGACCTGCACATCGGTGACGCCGCCTTCCGAGCGCGCGAGCGCCGCGAGCCTCGTTCCCTCGGTGCCGACGACCACGTCCTGCAGATGCATCGAGCAGATCTCCTCCTCGGAGTAGCCGAGCAGCACCTCGCCCGCCTCGTTGAGCGACGTGAAGCTGCCGGAGAGGTCGATCGTGAAGATCGTGTCGGTGGCGTTCTCGACGAGATCGCGATAGCGCTGCTCGCTCGATCGCAACGCGTGCTCGATGCGCTTCGAGCCGGTCACGTCGCGGACGACCACGAGCCGTCCGGCGGGCTCGCCGCGGCGCATCACGATCGGCGAGCTCAAGACGTCGTAGTGGCGCAGCGATCCGGCGGGGCCGACCGTGAACTCGCGGCGCAGCTCCTCGTCGCTGCTCGTGTCGAACACCTCCGGCGGCCAGCCGATCAGGGCGTCACGCGCCTGGCTGCCGATCAAGAGCGTCGCCTCGAGGCCGAGCATCTGCTCGGCGGCGAGGTTCACGTCGGCGAGACGGCCGTCGGGGTTGAGCACCAGCAGGCCGTCCCGCATGATCGCGACGATCGAGTCACGGGCGACCGGGATCAACCCGCGCGAGAGATCGAGCACGCCGAGCGTCCGCATGCAGGCGAGCACGCCGGCGCCGGTGACGATCGCAGCGAACGGCGTCGGATCGAGACCGAGCGGCGCAAAGCCGGCGAGATGGGCGATGCACGAGCCGAGCGGCGCCCCGGCGGCGAGCGCGAGCAGCACGGACTGGCGTCGGTAGAGGCCGTTGAGGCGGAAGAACGCGCGGGCGAGCACGGCCGAGCCGATGCCGACCAGCGCGAACGAGTAGACCGCGTGCACCCAGAACCACGGACCGTGACCGACGACGAGCTCCGACGGGCCCACCGCGGGAAGCTTCGTGCTCGTCCAGATCAGACGGTTCAGCTCGTTCGTTGAGACGAGGACAAGCGTGATCGCAGGCACGGTGAAGAGCGCTGCCAGCACGCGCCGGTCGAGCAGGCGCGCCTTGCCGATGTAGTGCAACACGGCCGCCACCCAGCAGACCGGCAGCGTGGCGATTCCGAGGTACTCGAATTTCGCTGCGAGGATCTTGCCGGGAAGCACCGGCAGGATGATCTCGAACCCGTAGCCGAGGCTCCAGATCGCGCCCGCCGTGAGCGTCGCCGCGATCCAGCCTGCGCCCGGCATCCGACGCCGCTCCCAGGCCGCGAAGGCGAGCGTCAGCGCAAAGACGGCGACGATCAGGAGCGCTGCGGGTGGGAGGAGGCGGATCATGCTGGTAGCCGTGCGTGTATCGGCACGCGATCAGGTCGTCATGAGCGCAGCAGCAATCTCCGGATGGCGGCGTTCGAGCCGTCGCGCGGCCCGTCCGAAGCCGATACGCCAGACGATCGCGCCGTAGGCGAGCGCCGCGACCCCGCCGAGCAGCGAGCTGCCCCACGCCACCTCCCCGCCATACGCCAGCGAGGGCGCGGGCACGACGGCCAGCATGCACAGCCCCATCAGACCGAGCAGCTTCAGTCCGGCGCTCGGCTTCGGCACCTTGGTCGGGTCGATCGGTATGCCGACCGGCGCCCGCACCGAGGCGATGCTGCCCGCTCCGAGCCAGGCCATCACGGCACCGCAGGCGGCGAGAAAGGCGCCCGGACCACTGATCGGGTCGTCCGTCACGATCATCAGGCCGACGGTGATCGCCGCGAGCAGGGGAAGCGCGCAGACGCAGAGCGCGAGGTTCTTGCCGAGCAGGTCGGAGCGCGGGCGGCCGTGCGCCACCACGAACGCCCAGGTCGCGTCCGCGTCGAAGGCGAACTGCGCCGGCGCGGTGGTCTGCAGCAGAAAGATCGCCGCCCAGCCAGCGAACAGCGGCGTCAGGCCACCGCTCTTGACCTGCAGGATGCCGACGAACGCCCCTGCGAGCACGAGCCCGCTGACGTACTGCGTGAGCCGGCGGGGGTCGCGCAGCGTCGCGCGCACCTCGGCAGAGCAGACCGCGGCGGCACGACGGTCGCCGAGGCGATCGAGCAGCCGCAGCGGCAGCGCGAGCCGGCCGACCGCCGCGCGCCGGGCGCTCCCCGCGCTGACGGCGTCGCGGGTCAGCGAGCGGTCGACGAGCCACGCCCAGAGCACGAGCATGGCGAGGGTCTCGACCGCTCCGAGCGCGAGCAGGCCGACCCCGGCGAGCGGCTCGGCGGTGATCGCACGCCCGAACGCGCCGGGCGGAATCGCGCTCAGCAGATCGATCGCGGACGACCCGCGCGCGGCGGAGGCGCCGTGCAGGATCGAGGCGGCCTCGCGATAGAGAAACCAGGCGAGCGCGCCGCAGAGACCGCCGATCACGACGCCGAGATCGCGGCCGCGCCGCGAGCGCATGGCCGCGCCGATCAGGGCCGATGAGAGCAGGTTGAGGGTGACGCAGAAGACGGTCGCGAGCACGACCGCGGCGACGCTCACCGGCGTGACGCCGAAGCCGGCGAGCGCACCGCCGAGACCGATCAGCGTTGCGATCGGCGTGACCCCGAGCACGGCGGCGAGGAACAGCCCGAGCGCGCGTTGCGGCGCTGCGAGAGGGAATCCGGCGAGCAGGCCCGCCGGCATCATCTCGCCCGACGTGATCGTCAGCACCGAGAGCATCAGCCAGCCGGCCGCCGAGAGCGCGAAGAGCGTGACGAGATAGGGCCCGCCGGACCCCGGCAGGCCATCCGGAGGCGATGCGAGCGGCAGCGCGATCCGCGAGGCGACCACGGCCGACATCGCGATCGAGCCGAGCAGGCTGACCCAGCCGAACGGCCGCCGTAGCGAGCTTCGATAGAGCGCGAGCTTGAGCGCGCCGACCGCCAGCACGGGGCTCATGCGGCCGCGAGCCAAGCCAGCCCGTCGCCGAGCATGTCGGTGCCGCCGAGCAGCTCGATGAAGACATCCTGCAGCCGGCGCCCGCCGGCCAGCGACGCGATCGACCCCGAGGCGAGCACGCGTCCGTCCGCGATGATCGCGATCTGGTCGCAGAGCCGCTCGACGACGTCCATCACGTGGCTCGAGAACACAACGGTGCCGCCGCCTTCGGTGAAGCGGCGAAGGATCGACTCGACGACCTGCGTCGAGAGCGGATCGATCGCTCCGAACGGCTCGTCGAGGATCAGCACCCGCGGAGCGTGCAGCAGCGCGCAGGCGAGGGCGACCTTCTTGGTCATGCCAAGGCTGTAGTCGCCGACGAGCCGGTCGGCCTCACCTTCGAGGCCGAGCACGGCCAGGAGCTCGGCCGAGCGCTCACGGATCAGCGTGGAGTCGAGGCCGCGCAGCAACCCGTTGAACTCGAGCACCTCGCGCCCCGAGAGGCGATCGAAGAGGATCGGGGTGTCCGGGACGAGCCCGTAGCGACGCTTCGCCTCGGCGGGGTCGGACCACACATCGACGCCGTCGAGCTCAATCCGGCCGGCGTCCGGGCGCAGCAGGCCGCACGCCATCCGCAGCGTCGTCGTCTTGCCTGCGCCGTTCGGGCCGACGATGCCGAAGAACGAGCCGGCCGGCACGCGCAGCGTCACGCCGTCGACGGCGCGCTTCTCACCGAACGCCTTCTCGAGCCCGTCGATCATCACGGCGTTCAACTGGGCGGGAGGCTGCATCTCTTCTGGTCGTCCCGGTTCCAGCCCGTCTGTATCCCTCGAAAGGTGCGAGGGGAACTGTTCATCTCCTTCGAGCGAGACGCCGCCAGAATCGAGAGAGATACCGAAACAGACTCTAAGCTGCAGAGATGTCCAGCCTCCTCCCGTGGTACGTCGCCGGACCCGTCGTCGGCCTCGCGATCGTCGCCTTCCTGCTGCTCGCGAACCGGCGCTTCGGCGTCACCGGAGGCATCGCCGATCTCGTGATCGGGCCGAGCGAGGGTCATCGGCTCTCGAGCTGGCGGGTCTGGCTGATCGGCGGGATCGCGCTCGGGAGCTTCGCTCACGCAGCCGCCGCCGGGTCGCTCGCGCCGGCGGGCGGCTACGGCTGGCTGGCGGACCGGCTCTCGACCGGGCCGCAGGTCGCCGTGCTGTTCGGCGCCGGGCTGCTCGTCGGCTATGGCGCGAAGCTGGCCGGAGGCTGCACGTCGGGGCACGGTCTCACCGGCGTGGCGATCGGCTCGCGGGCGAGCATGGCGGCGATGGCGGGCATCATGGGCGCTGCGATCGGCGTCTCGCTGCTGCTCGAGGCGGCTGTCTAGATGCCGCTTCGCCTCGCCTCCCTCGGGATCGGCGTGATCCTCGGGTTCGTCTTCGACTGGGCGCGCCTGACCGATCCCGACACGTTCCACGACATGCTCACGCTGGCCTCCCCGGACGTCTTCCTGCTGATGGGATCCGCGGTCGCGGTCGCAGCGGTCGGCGTGCACCTGCTGCGCGGCCGGCGAGCGCTCCTGACCGGGGAGCCGATCGGCGTCGAGACGCCGCCCGTGCAGCGCGGGCACGTCGTCGGCGGCCTGATCTTCGGCACCGGCTGGGCAATTGCGAGCTCGTGCCCGGGACCGCTCGTGGCGCAGCTCGGGGCCGGTCGCGCGCTCGCGCTCGCCACCTCCGCCGGCGTCGTCTGCGGCGTGCTCGCGCAGGTGCAGATCCCGCGCCGCGCCGCCCGAGAGGTCCCGGCCGCGCTCGCGCTCGAGGTGCTCTGATGCAGGTCGCCCTCGACCACTGCGTCATCCACGTGTCCGATTGGGAGCGCGCGAACGCGTTCTATCGCGACGTGATGGGCGCCGAGCTCGTTCCGCGCGGTGCCGGCTGGGCCTATCGCTTCGGCGCCTGCCAGCTGAACGTGCACGGGCCCGGGATCGCACCCGGCGAGGTCGCCCGGATCCCGGTCGAGCCCGGCGGGAGCGACCTCTGCTTCGTCTGGCCGGAGCAGATCGAGGCAGCGCAGGAGCACCTTGCGGCGCACGGCGTCCCGATCGAGTCGGGCCCGGTCGAGCGGCACGGCGCACGAGGCGCCGGCACGAGCGTCTACTTCCGCGACCCCGACGGCTCGCTGCTCGAGCTGATCTCGTACGTGACGTCGTCAGGACGGCGAGAGAGCGCGCGCACGTAGCGCGTCGCGCGGTCGAAGGATCGCTCGCCCTCGCGGGCGACGATCAGGCAGAGCACCGCGAGCGGCAGCTCGGCGAACAGCGCCGAGACGAGCGACGCCATGAACTCGCGCCCCGGATTGGCCGTCACGCAGTCGAACCAGGCGTCGCAGACGAAGAGGGTCGCCGAGCTGGCCGCCGCGGCCGGGAGCCAGCTCGAGCGGCGCACGATCGTGAGCACGCAGAGCGCGAGCGAGACGGCGAGCCCGATGTCGAAGCCGACCCAGGCGACGTGCCAGTTGTTGACCTCGTGGCGATCCGGCAGCGTGACCGTGAGGTAGACGGTCCACGGCAGCAGGATCAGCGCGGCCACCCCGATCAGCGCGACCTCCCAGCGCGGGATGCGCGGACGGAGCGCCGCGAGCGGCGCCTCACACTCCTCGGGGACATCGCTCACACCGCAGCCGCTTCGGCCCGTGCGAGCATCACGTCGAGGTCGCGGACCAGGTCGCGCACGCCCTCGATGCCGACGGACAGGCGGATCAGGTCCTCGGGCACCTCGAAGCCGGACCCCGCGAGCGACGCGTGCGTCATCGCGCCCGGGTGCTCGCAGAGGCTCTCGACCCCGCCGAGGCTCTCGCCGAGGGTCCACAGACCGGTCCGCTCGAGCGCGGCGTCGGCCGCAGCGCGCCCGCCGTGCACCCGGAAGGAGATCATGCCGGAGTAGCCGCGCATCTGCCGTTTCGCCGTCTCGTGCCCCGGATGGGAGGCGAGCCCCGGGTAGATCACCTCGCGCACGGCCGGCGAGCGCTCGAGGTGCGCGGCGATCACGGCGGCGTTCTCGCAGTGGCGCTCCATGCGCACGGCGAGCGTCTTGATCCCGCGCATCACGAGGAAGCAGTCGAACGGTCCGGGCACTGCGCCCATCGAGTTCTGCACGAAGCGGAGGCGCTCGGCGACGTCGTCGTTGCTCGTCACGACCGCGCCGCCGACGACGTCCGAGTGGCCGCCGACGTACTTCGTCGTGGAGTACACGACGATGTCGGCGCCGAGCTCGAGCGGCTGCTGCAGGTAGGGGCTCGCGAACGTGTTGTCGACGACGACGAGCGCGCCTGCGGCCCGTGCCCGCTCGGCGACGGCCGCGATGTCGACGATCTTGAGGAGCGGGTTCGAGGGCGTCTCGAGCCAGACGACCGCGACGTCGCCCGCGAGCGACTCGCGCAGCACGGACTCGTCGGTCAGGTCCGCGAACGAGAACTGGTACCCCTTGGGCGCGTAGAGCTTGTCGAAGAGCCGGTAGGTGCCGCCGTAGACGTCGTTGATCGCGACGACCTTCTGACCCGGGCTGACGAGCTCCATCACGGCGGTCGTGGCGGCGACGCCGGACGAGAAGCAGATGCCGTGCGTGCCGCCGTCGAGCGACGCGAGGCACTCCTGCAGCGCGGTGCGCGTCGGGTTGACGGTGCGCGAGTAGTCATGCCCGCCGCGCATCCGCATCACGCCGTCCTGCGCGTAGGTCGAGGTCTGGTAGATCGGCACGCTGACGGCGCCGGTCAGCGGGTCCGGATCCTGCCCGGCATGAATCGCACGTGTCTCGAACTCCATTCCAAGGATCGTAGCCCGGATCTCCGCCAGGCCAGCTGGCGCACGCGCGGATCGGAGCAGGCACGATCGGCGTGTGGGATCGATCGTCACCATCGTGCTGCCCGTCGCGCTCGTCGTCGCGCTCGGCGCAGCCGTCGGCCGGAGCTTCGAGATCGACGTCCGCAGCCTGACGACGCTGACGATCTGGCTGCTCTCGCCCGCGCTGATCACCGACACGATGCTGCACGCGAAGATCGAGGCCAACGAGGCGATCGGGATCGTGGTCGTGTTCGCGCTCGTCAGCGTCGTGATGGTCGTGGTCGCGCGGCTCGCGGCGCGGGCGCTGTCGCTCGACGAGGCCGGACGCAAGAGCCTGCAGATGGCGGCGCTGCTGCCGAACGCCGGCAACCTCGGGCTCTCGCTGACCCTGCTCGCGCTCGGCCAGGCGGGCTTCGAGCGCGGCATCGTCACGTTCTCGGCCTCGGCGGTGCTGGCCTACGGAGCCGGCCCCGCGCTGCTCTCCGGCGGCATCCGCTCGGGAATCCGACAGACCGTCCGGCTGCCTCTGATCTGGGCGTTCATCGCGGGCGCCGGCGCAAACGCCCTCGACGCGCCGGTGCCGCAAGCGGTCTCCACGGCGATCCACCTGATCGCCGCGTCGACGATCCCGCTGCTGCTCGTCACGCTCGGCATCCAGCTCGCCCGCACGCCGCTCGGCGTGGGCCGCCCCGACCTCGTCTCGACCGGCCTGCGGCTGATCGTCGCACCGGCGGCGGCCTGGCTGCTCGCGAGCGCGTTCGGGCTGAGCGAGCTCGCGCGCGCCGCGCTCGTGATCCAGTGCGGCACGCCGACGGCAGTCAACACGCTCGTGCTCGCAACGGAGTTCGGCGGCGACCGGCGGCTCGCCGCGCGCGCGATCATGGTCTCGACGCTGGCAGCGCTCGTCTCGCTGCCGATCCTGATCTGGCTGCTCGGCTACTAATTGAGTCTGCCGCGTCAGGCGGCGCGCAGGCCGAGCGTGAAGGCCAGCCGCTCGAGCGCCTGGGCGAGCGCGCGCGGCCGGGCGCGGCGTTCCCAGTGCACCTGCACGGCGCGCAGCTCGCCGGCCGTGCGATCTGCCTTCGCATCGACGCGGCCGACGACCTCGGAGCCGTCGATCAGCGGGAGCACGTAGTAGCCGTAGATCCGCTCGTGCGGGCGCTTGTAGATCTCGAGCCGGTGCGAGAAGCCGAGCAGGCGCTCGGCCTCGACGCGATCCCAGAGCACGTTGTCGAACGGCGAGACGAGATACGCGCCCGTGGGCTTCGCGCTCGCGGCCTCGGGCAGGAGATCGGTCGGCACGAGGCAGGCGAGCCCCTCGACATCCACCCGGGCGAGCACGTCCTCGGCGACCAGCCGATCGATCGCCGGCCGCAGGGTCCGGCCACCGCCGTCGACGCGGAAGTAGTCCGCGATCCGGCCCTCGCTCGCGATCCCGCGGGCGCGCACGGCCCGCTCGACCTGCAGGTCCCGCGTCTCCTCGAGCGGCGGAGCAGGGGCGCCGAGCACGTCGTCGGGAATCACATCCTCGGCCAGCGCATAGCGTCGCTCGACGCCCTTGCGCCCCGCGATCGCGAGCACGCCCGCGGTCCAGAGCGCCTCGAGCACGCGCTTCGCGGGCGTCCACTCCCAGTAGCCCGTGCCGGCTCCTCCGAAGTCGCGAGCCGAGATCTCGCCGCGCTCGCGCGCGGTCGCGACGACCTCGTCGGCGAGCCTCGCGTGCTCGCCGAGGATCCCCTGATGCCAGCGGTGCAGCCGGCCGTTGTCCATCGCGTGACGATAGTGCGGGTAGTCGCGCATCGGCAACAGGCAGGCCTCGTGGGCCCAGTACTCGAACACGCGTCCGGACCTCAGCAGCCGATCGTGCGCACCGTCCGGGAGCTTGCCGCAGCGGCTCGCGAGCACGAGCCGGTGCGAGCGGTCGACGGTCGCGATCGTGTCGATCTGGACGCAGCCGAGCCGCTCGACGGTCTCGGCGAGCTCGCGCAGCGTGGCCGTCCGGCGGCGGGCGGCAAACCGCTGCGTCGCGAACAGGAGTCGCCGAGCCTCCGCGACGCTCAGCTCAGTGGCGTGCAAGCCACTCGAGCACGTCGGCACGCGTGACGATGCCGATCGGGCGATCTCCGTCGCAGACGAGCACGGCGGCGCTCGCCTGGAGGTCGCGATAGACGTCGTCGAGGCGGCGATCGCTCGGCACCGACGGAAGCGGGTCGCTCATGACGTCGCCGACGTGCGCCTCGAGAGCACCTCGCCCGTCACGCATCACGCTGTCGAGCAGCGCCCGCTCGTGCACGCAGCCGATCACCGCTCCGTTCTCGATCACGGGCAGCTGCGAGACGCCGAAGCGCTGAAACAGCTCGATCGCGTCGGACGCACGATCGCTCGGCCCGACATCGAGGAGCGCCGGCACGTCGCCGGTGCGCGCCGCCACGAGCTCTCCGGCCGTCGGCGGAGGCGCTGGCTCGTCGAGCATGCCGTGCACGCGCATCCACTCGTCGTTGAACACCTTCGACAGATAGGGGCGACCGCCGTCGGGCAAGATCACCAGCACCGTCTGCTCGGGCGTTCCCTCGCGCGCGACCTGCAGGGCGGCGTGCAGCGCCATCCCGCCCGAGCCGCCGATCAGGATCGCCTCGCTGCGCGCCATAGTGCGGGCCGCGGCGAAGGCGTCCTTGTCCGTGACCTGGATCCAGCGGTCGACGATCGTCGGGTCGAAGGTCGTCGGCCAGAAGTCCTCGCCGACGCCCTCGGTCAGATAGGTGTGCACCTCGCCGGTGTAGATCGAGCCCTCCGGGTCGGCGCCGACGATCTGCAGCTCGGGCTTCTGCTCCTTGAGAAAGCGCCCGGTTCCCGTCACCGTGCCTCCCGTGCCCACCCCGAGCACCAGCACGTCGAGCTCGTCGCCGAGCTGCCGCCAGATCTCCGGGCCCGTCTGCGCATAGTGGGCGGCCGGGTTCGCGGGATTGGCGTACTGGTTCGGGTTGAAGCTGTTCGGCGTCTCGTGGACGAGGCGCTTGCTGACCGAGTAATAGCTGCGCGGGTCGTCGGGCTCGACGTCGGTCGGGCAGACGACGACCTCGGCCCCGAGCGCACGGAGCAGCGAGATCTTCTCAGGCGACATCTTGTCCGGCATCACGAAGAGACAGCGGTAGCCGCGCTGGTTCGCGACCATCGCGAGCCCGATCCCCGTGTTGCCGGAGGTGGGCTCGATGATCGTTCCGCCGGGCCTGAGCAGGCCGTCGCGCTCGGCCGCGTCGACCAGCGCGGTGCCGATGCGGTCCTTGATCGAGCCGCCGGGGTTGAGGTACTCGAGCTTGGCGAGAAGGCGGGCCCCGCCCTTCGGCTGGAGCTTCGGGAGGCGGACGATCGGGGTATTCCCGACGAGCTCGAGGACGGTCGGGAAGTCGGTCACGGCTTCAGCCTATCGAGCGGTGTTGCCTCGGTCAGCGCGGGCGGCTCGCCGTCCGGAGCCGCGAGTCCGTGGCGCACGCCGCGCATGCCGCGATAGGGCGCTCGCTGCGCGGGCTTCCAGCCCGCCAGAGCCGCCTCGGAGAGCCGGAATACCTCGACACCGATCGGGTGGCAGCGCGGCTTCGCACCGGCCTCGGGTCCCCACAACGGGACCGAGAGGTCGCCTCCGGGGCAGGTCGAGACTGCGCACAGGAGATCGGTCTCGCAGAACAGCTCGAAGTGGTCTCCCGGCCTCGCCGGGCAGGTCTTCATGAAGTAGCGCTCGTCGGTTCCCGGCATCAGACCCGTGACCTGGAAGACGTTGATCACGTCGTGCACGTCGAGCTCGGTGAGCCCGAGCGGGAGCACGGCGCGCACGAGGTTCGAGTGACAGCAGTAGTCGTAGCTCGTTTCCGAGAGGACGCTCGTGACGTAGGGATCGCAGCGCGTGCCGAGCAGGTCGTGGCAGCCGGCGCCGTCCTCGTCGATCCCGTACGCGATCGTGTCGGCGACGATCGTGGCGAGCGGGCGCAGGAACGGCAGCGACGACCACAGGCGATCGCCGACGGTCACGTGCGAGCCGTACATCTGCCGAGTGCGCGCGGCCCAGAAGCGCTCGCGCGGATCGGTCAGGCTCCAGAGGTTGACGTCGAGCACCTGCGGCCCGTCGACCGTCGAGAACCGGATCACGCTGCCGGCCGGCGCCTCGAACGCGAAGCCCGAGCGAACCGGCGCGACGTGCTCGAGCACGCGCTTCCGCCCGGCGGGGTCGGCCAGGCGGGCGAGCAGCGCGGGGTCGACCGAGAGCGGGCTGCCAGCGCCCGCGATGTAGCTGGGAGTGGGAGTCACGCGGGGAATGGTGCCAGGCCCCGCTCTCGGAGATCGCCGTGGCCGAGGTGTCGGCGGCGATCCGGGGGCCGGCCGACACCGCCCGTCGCCAATAAAAGTGCCAGGCACCGATCGTTGCGCAACAGCCCCTGACGCGACACCGACACCTCCAATCGCCAATAAAAGTGCCAGGCACCGATCGTGGAAACGCGATGGCTACCCGCTTCTGCCACCCGCCACCGCCAATAAAAGTGCCAGGCACCGATCTTTGCGCTACAGCCCCTGACGCGACCCGACACCGCCCGTCGCCAATAAAAGTGCCAGGCACCGATCTTTGCGCTACAGCTCCTGACGCGGCGCCGCCGTCTCTCGATTGCCCGTGTTCGGCGTCCCGGCCGGCTCGATCAGCAGCACGTGGACCTCCTCGTCTGCAACGGGACGGTGCTCCACGCCCCGCGGCACGACGAAGAGCTCGCCCGGGCCCAGCACGACGTCGCCGTCGCGCAGCTCGATCCGCAGGCTGCCGCTCAGGACGAGGAAGAGATCGTCGGAGTCGTCGTGCGCGTGCCAGACGAACTCGCCCTTCGCCTTGACGACCATCACGTCGTGCCCGTTGAACTGCACGACGGTGCGCGGCGCCCAGCGGTCGGCGAACGACGCGAGCTTCGCCTCGAGGTTGACCGGCTTCATCCGCTCACCACTCGATCGGCGCGCGATCGCGGAAGAAGCCGCCGTTCGGCCCGTTCGCGTCGAGCGTTGCGAGCCACACCGCCGTGTCCGCGCCCTCTGCCGGCGTGCGGCTCGCGCCGCTCCCGCCCATCCGCGTGCGCACCCAGCCCGGGCAGACCGCGTTGACCTTGACGTCGCCCGAGAGCTCGCGCGCGAGCTGCACCGTCAGCGCGTTCAGCGCCGCCTTCGAGGCGCCGTAGGCGGACGGGCCCGACATCCCCTCCGCGAAGCTGCCGGAGCCCGAAGAGAGGTTGACGATCCGCCCATAGCCACGACGGAGCATGCCGGGCACGAAGGCCCGGCAGGTACGCCACGGTCCATACAGGTTGACCGCGAGGGCGAGATCGATCGTCGCCTCGTCGACGGTCAGAACGCCGCCCGAGGGGTACACGCCCGCGTTGTTGACGAGCACGTCGATCTCGATCTCAGCCTCGCCGAGCCGCTCGGCGCAGGCACGCACGCTCGCCGCGTCGGCGACGTCGAGCTCCACGTGGTCGACGCCCAGCTCACCGGCCGCCTGCCGGGCGAGATCGGCGTCCCGCCCGGCGAGGATCACGCGCAGGCCAGCCTCACCGAGCTGCCGGCAGATCTCAAGCCCGATGCCGCGATTGCCACCCGTGACGAGCGCGCAGCGCGAGTCGCTCACGCGTATGGCACGCCCTTCGCGCCCCAGTTCTTCGGCGCGACCTCACCGAGGATCACGGTGGTGTGCTCGCGCATCCCCTCGCCGTAGACGTCGCAGAGCGCCTGCGTCATCTTCTCGATCAACGCCTTCGAGCTGGCGGGATCGTCGAGGCGACCCTCGAAGAGCGAGACTTGGACCAGCGGCATGTCATGTCCTTTCGGAGGTGGTTCGGTAGTCGTCTCGCGGGGGTGCGAAGACGTCGAGCATGGCGGAGCGCTCAGGCCCGCAGACGGCGCCGTGGCGCACGCCGGAGGGAACCACGTAGGCATCCATCGGCCCGAGCTCGTGCTCGACGCCGCCGATCGTCATGCGGACGCCCCCGTAGAGGAGGACGCCGAGCTGCTCGTGAGGATGCTCGTGCTCGGGCACGCGCGAGCCGGGCTCCATCTCGGCGAGGTTCATCGTCACCTTCTCGCCGTGCAGCGGGCGGCCGATGATGCCCTCGACCATCGCGAACGACGGGCTCTCGTCGAGCCGGACCACCTGCGGCGAAGCCATGCCGGCATTCTGTCAGGCGACAACAGGCAAGACCAGCGTCGGGATCGATCAGCTCGTGACGAAGCGGTAGCCGACCCCGCGAACGGTCTCGAGCAGCCGCGCGCCGAGCTTCGCTCGCAGGCGCGCCACGTGCACGTCGACGAGCCGCGTGTCACCGCGCCACGAGTAGCCCCAGACGATCCGCAGCAGGTCATCGCGGCTGTGGGCGATGCCGGCATGCTCGACGAAGTGGACGAGCAGGCGGTACTCCGTCGGCGTCATCGCGACCGGCACGCCATTCTTCAGCACCTGCACCGCCGCCGGATCGACCACGAGATCGCCGAACTCGTAGCGCGCCGGCGCCGAGCGCGTGCGCCCGAGCAGGCAGCGCATACGCGCCTCGAAGACGCGCGGATCACAGCGCCCGTCGACGACGTCGTCGGCTCCCGCCTCGAACGCGCGCACGATCAGGTCGGGGTCGTCAGAGCAGACGAACACGAGCGGCGTCGCCGTGATCGCGCGCAGCGAGCGACAGGTCGCGAGATCGTCGAGCAGGACGACCTCGGCAGCGTGCCCCGCGATCGAGCTGACGAGGTCGTCTCTCGGCGCTGCGGCTCGGACGTTGAACAACACGCCGCCCGGGGATGTCAGCGGTGGAGAGCTCGCCGCAGCGAGCAGGATGCGGAGCGGTGCCTGCCTCACGATGCTTCTACGGAGGTAGTGGCACGCGGGTGCCCGTTGTGACCGCGTCTCGGCTCAAATTGCCGCAGATTGCGGGAATTTTTGGCTTGCTACGGGGCGAGCATCGTCGCGCGCAGCGGACCCGCTGCCGAGACGCCAGTCAGCCACGCCCGCCGCAGTCGCCCGCGCGTGCTCCACCCGAACGCGACGACGACGCCCGAGCCCCGCACCGAGACGCGCCCGCGCACGAAGCCCCGGTCGCGATCCCAGATCGCGCGGCCGTCGACGAGCACGCCCGGCACCAGGCTCGCGCCGGCGAGCCGGAAGCGCACACGGCGATCGCCCGAATACGTCGCGTGGCCCGACCGCAGGCCGCTGATCGTGCCGGAGTAGTTGAGCTGCCAGCGCGCCACGGCGTCGGAGACCGTGATCGCCGCGGCCGCCGCGACGCGACGCGCCCAGACCGTCGAGCCGTCGCCGGCCTGCGCCGCTGCCGGCGCGACCTCGGCGAGCGTGAGCGGGAAGCGGTCGACGACGCGGACCTCGGCGATCGCCGCGGCACAGCTCGCGTCGCCCGCCGCGAGCCGCCGCACGAAGCGCCGCACGAGCCGCGAGGCGCAGCGATCGTTGTCGCCGACCGCGGTCACATGCACCGAGTTCTTCACGACGACGAGGCGCGAGCGCGGGAAGCGACGCGCGACGAGGCGCCCCTCGGTGATCGGCGTGACGGTGTCGAGGTCGCCTCCGAGCACGAGCGTCGGCACGTCGGGTGGCGCCGATCCGGCGGGGACGAGCGGATCGGCCCGGCGTGGGGCCGGCCAGCGCAGGCAGGCGTCCGCCCCCTCGTAGTCCGTGCCCGTCCAGGCCGCCGCCGAGAACGGCGCGAACGCCGCGGCCGGGCGGTCTCGCCGCAGGCGCCGTAGCTGTGCGCGCCGGAGCGTGAGCGGCGGCGCGACATCCCACATCTGCGGATAGTCGTGGCACGTCACCGCGAGATAGAGCGCCTCGGAGTAGTCGCGCGGCGCGGATGGGTCGCTGAGATCGCCCTGCGCCTCGGCAACCACACGTGCAAGCGGTCGCGAGTCGCCGCGGTCGAGCGACGCGAGCGCGGCCGGCAGGTCGCGATCGACGAGCGTCGTGTACGCGCCCGAGAGCACAGTCGCGACGAGCGCCCGCTCGTCGACGCGGAGCGCGTGCTCGACGCCGTCGCCATCGGGCCCGCTGAGCGCGAGCGGGGCACGTCGAACGCGCGCGACGAGCTGCGCGAGCGCGGCGACGGGATCGACGTGCCTGGCCGCGCACGACGGCCGGCGCGCGCATGCGAGGCGGAGCGCACGGCGAGAGCCCGAGGCGAGGTCGGCGAGCGCCGGATCGGTGCCGGGCCGCGGATAGGACGCATCCAGCACGAGCGAGCGCAGCCGCTCGGGGTGGCGATAGGCGAACGTCTGCGCGGCGTAGGTGCCGTAGGAGTCGCCGTAAAGGTCGATCCTACCGGCGCCGAGCGCCCGCAGGACGTCCTCCACGTCCTCGGCCGCCTCGCCAGTGCCGTAGCTGTTGCGCCGCGCCCCGAGCTCGAGCGCGCAGCGCCCGGCCCGCGCGATGTACCCGCCCACGCCGTCGTGGAAGGCCGGGCAGTCGAGCGCGCCCGAGCGCCCGGTCCCGCGAAGGTCGACGAGGATCAGGCGGCGCGTGCCGAGCAGCGGCCGGAAGAGCCCGAGGTAGGAGTCGCGCGAGCCCGACGTCGGATAGCCCGGCCCGCCCTCGATCGCGACGATCGTCCCGACCGGGCGGCGGCCGGGCGGCCGGTACTGCTCGAAGAAGACGCGGATCCGTGGCCCGCCGGGCCGGGTGCGGTCGAGCGGAACCGCGATCGTGGCGCAGCGCGCGCCGATCGCTCCCGCGTCGCAGCGCGCGGGCCGGACGGCCGCATCGGCCTGGCCGCCGGAGAGCGCCGCGATCACCGCGAGCGCGACCACGAGCCGTCGCAGCTCAGATGAGTGGTTCCGTTTGATCGGGTGTTCTCATCTCAGTGCGCGAAGTGCCTGCGGCCGGTGAAGACGAGCGTCCCGCCGGACTCCTCGACGGCGGCGATCACCTCGTCGTCGCGCTTGCTCCCGCCCGGCTCGATGATCACGCGAACGCCCGCGGCGAGAGCCGCCGAGACGCCGTCGGCGAACGGGAAGAAGGCATCTGAGGCGAGCACGCAGCCAGCCGCGCTCTCGCCCGCCTTCGCGAGCGCGAGCTGCACCGCGTCGACGCGCGACATCTGGCCGGCGCCGACGCCGACGGTGACCGTGTCGCGCGCGAGCACGATCGCGTTGGAGCGAACGTGCTTGGCGACGCGCCAGGCGAACTGCAGATCGCCCCACTCCTTCTCGGTCGGCGCCGGGCCGGCGACGACCTCCATGAACTCGCGGTCCTCGGCCTCGTTGTCGCGGTCCTGCACGAGCAGGCCGCCGTCGACGCGGCGGTAGTCGCGCTCGCCGGGCGTGATCCCGCGCCGCTCGCTCGTCTCGAGCACCCGCAGCTTCGGGCGGCGCTCCTTCAAGAGCTCGAGCGCCTCCGGTGCGAAGCCCGGCGCGTGCACGACCTCGACGAAGCGCTCTGCGAGCGTCTCGGCGAGCTGCAGCGAGACGTGACGGTTGAGAGCGACGATGCCGCCGAACGCGGACGCCTCGTCGGCCTCGAGCGCACGCGCGAACGCGGTCGGCGCATCGGCGGCGAGCGCGCAGCCACACGGGTTCCCGTGCTTGACGATCACGCACGCCGGCACCGAGAACTCGCGCACCAGCGAGGTGGCCGCATCGAGGTCGAGCAGGTTGTTGAACGAGAGCATCTTGCCGCCCTGCTGGCTCACCATCGAGAGCAGGTGGCGGCGCGTCCCGGCCTCCAGGTAGTAGGCGGCGCGCTGGTGCGGGTTCTCGCCGTAGGCGAGATCGGTGACCTTGACGAACTCCATCAGCGTGCGCTCGGGGAAGCTCTCGGCCTCGTTGAACCAGTTCGCGATCGCGATGTCGTAGCCGGCCGTGTGCGCGAACGCCTCGGCGGCGAGCTCGCGGCGGGTCTCGAGGCTGATCTCCTTCTGCTCGCGCAGCTCGTCGAGGATGAAGCCATAGCGCTCGCGATCGACGATCACGGCGACGCCCGCGAAGTTCTTCGCCGCGGCGCGGATCATCGCGGGACCGCCGACGTCGATCGCCTCGATCACATCGCTCTCGGTCGACTCGCGCTGCGCGGAGATCCGGCGGAAGGGATACAGGTTGACGACGAGCAGGTCGATCGGCTCGATCCCGTGCTCCTCGAGCGAGGCGGCGTCGGCGGCGTTCTCGCGGCGCGCAAGCAGCGCGCCGTGCACGTTCGGATGGAGCGTCTTGACGCGCCCGCCGAGCATCTCGGCGAAGCCGGTCATGTCCTCGATCTTCGTCACGGTGAGCCCGTGCTCGGCGAGGTGGGCGGCCGTGCCGGACGTCGAGATCAGCTCGATCCCGAGCTTCCGCAGACCGGCGGCGAACTCCGCCAGACCGTTCTTGTCGGACACCGAAATGAGCGCGCGCTTGACTGTCATAGCTCCTCGACCGCTTCGAGCTCTCGCGCGAGCTTCCGTACCGTGGCGGGCAAGAGCCGGTGCTCGACGGCTTGGATGCGCGCGCGGAGCGCCTCCGGCATCTCACTGTAGTTGACGGCCACCCGCTCCTGGGCGATCGCCGGACCGGTGTCGATGCCCTCGTCCACCCAGTGCACCGTCACGCCCGTCTCGCTGGCACCCGCTGCCAGCGCGTCCTCGATCGGATGCGCGCCCTTGAAGGCCGGCAGCAAGGACGGGTGGACGTTGATCACCTTGCCCTCGAAGCGCTCGAGGAACGCCGGTGGCAGGATCCGCATGTAGCCGGCGCAGACCACGAGCCGGACACCGCGCGCGGCGAGCCAGCCGGCCATCGCGAGCTGATCTTCGAAGACGGCGGCCTCGATGGCCGCGGCGCGCGCGCGCTCGAGCCCGCCCGCCCCCTCGCAGCTCGAGCAGACGCCGACGATCTCGACCTCACGC
Organism: Actinomycetes bacterium; assembly: GCA_031361905.1. GTDB lineage: Bacteria > Actinomycetota > Thermoleophilia > Gaiellales > JALYLC01 > JANLRV01. The sequence continues at coordinate 6,644 of JANLRV010000224.1, read as the reverse complement.
CCGTGCAGCTGGTCGATCAGCGCCTGCAGGTTCGATCCCGTGCCCGAGATCAGCACCCCGATCGGGATCACGCGTAGCGCACGCCGGACCCGGCGACCGTGCTGCCGATGCGCCGCGCGTCGGGGACGGCTGCGAGCGCGGCGGCCGCCTCATCCTCCGGCACGATCACGATCAGCCCGAGGCCCATGTTGAAGACGCGGCGCATCTCGTCCTGCTCGACGCCGAGCGAGGCGATGAAGCGGTAAAGCTCGGGCTCGTCGCCCGGATCGACCACGGCGCCGATCCCCTCGGGGAGCGCGCGCGGGAGGTTACCGGGCAGGCCTCCGCCGGTGATGTGCGCGATCGCGCGCACGTCGCAGGCCGCGCGCAGCGCCGCGACCTCGGCGGCGTAGATGCGGGTCGGCGCGAGCAGCGCCGCGGGCGCGTCGTGCGCGGCGATGCCCGCGCGCTCGAGCAGGCGGCGAACGAGCGTGAAGCCGTTCGCGTGCGGGCCGCTCGACGGGATCGCGAGGATCGCATCGCCGACCTGCACGCGCGCGCCGTCCACGATCTCGGCGCGCTCGACGATCCCGAGCGCGAAGCCGGCGAGGTCGAAGTCGTCGGCCGCGTACATGTCGGGAAGCTCGGCCGTCTCGCCCCCGAGCAACGCGCAGCCGGCCGGGCGGCAGCCGTCCGCGACGCCCTCCACGAGCTGCGCGACGCGGTCGGGATCGAGCCGGCCGACGGCGATGTAGTCGAGGAACGCGGCCGGCTCGGCGCCGCAGCAGAGCACGTCGTTGACGCACATCGCGACGAGGTCGATCCCGGCGTCGTGGAAGCGTCCGGTGGCGCGCTGCAAGAGCAGCTTCGTGCCGACGCCGTCGGTCCCCGTGACGATCACCGGATCGCGCAAGCCGCCCGCCGAGAGCAGGCCGGCGAACCCGCCGAGCCCGCCGAGCACGCGCGGCGTGCGCGTCGAGGCGACGGCGGAGCGCAGCCGGTCGACGACCGCGTCGGCCGCGTCGAGCGAGACGCCGGCATCGCCGTAGGTGAGCGCTCGCGCCTTGCCGGTCACACGCCGACCGTGCGCTCGAAGCGAAGCTTGTCCTTGGCAGCGTCTCCGATCGGCACCGGATAGCGCCCCGTCAGGCAGGCGCGGCAGAAGCGCTCCTCGGGACGCCCGATCGCCTGCTGCAAGCCGTCGAGCGAGAGATAGGCGAGCGAGTCCGCGCCGAGGATCTCGCGGATCTCCTCGATCGTGCGGTGCGCCGCGATCAGCTCGTCGACCGAGGCCATGTCGACGCCGTAGAAGCAGGGCGAGACGATCGGCGGCGAGCTGATCCGCAGGTGCACCTCGGTCGCGCCCGCATCGCGGAGCATCGCGACGAGCTGGCGCGTGGTCGAGCCGCGCACGATCGAGTCGTCGACGACGACCAGCCGCTTGCCCGCGATCTGGTGCGCGAGGGGATTGAACTTGAGCCGCACGCCGTGATCGCGCAGCGCCTGGTCCGGCTGGATGAAGGTGCGGCCGACGTAGCGGTTCTTGATCAGGCCGTCGGCGAACGGGATGCCCGAGGCGCGGCTGAATCCGAGCGCGGCCGGCGTGCCCGAGTCGGGCACCGGGATCACGCAGTCGGCCTCGACCGGCGACTCGGCGGCGAGCTGCTCACCCATGCGCTCGCGCGAGGCATGCAGCGCCTCGCCGTCCATCAGCGCGTCGGGCCGCGCGAAGTAGATGTGCTCGAACACGCACATCGTCTCGCGCGCACGCGCGACGGGCACGGCCTGCTCGACGGTGAGGCCGCTCGCGTCGCAGATCACGAGCTCGCCGGGTCCGATCTCGCGCACGAGGCGCGCGCCGATGATGTCGAGCGCGGGCGTCTCGGAGGCGACCACGGGCCGTCCGTCGAGGTCGCCGAGCACGAGCGGCCGGATCCCGTCGGGATCGCGGAACGCGAGCATCGTGTCCTCGCTCAGCACGACCGCCGAGAACGCCCCGCGGATCTGCTGCATGGCGCTGATCGCGGCCTCGCGCAGCGTGCCCTCGTGCTCGCAGATCAGCGCGCAGATCACCTCGGTGTCGCTCGTCGACGACAGCTCGACCCCTCGCTCGACGAGCTGCTCGCGCAGCTCGGCCGTGTTCGTCAGGTTGCCGTTGTGCCCGAGCGCGACCGTGCGTCCGTCGCGATGGTGGACGATCGGCTGCGAGTTGTGCCAGTGCGCCGAGCCGGTGGTCGAGTAGCGCGTGTGGCCAATCGCCGCGCGTCCCTCGAGCGCCTGGAGCTTCGGCTCGTCGAAGACCTGCGCGACGAGGCCCATCTCCTTGATCGCGAGCATCCGACGCCCGTCGGAGACCGCGATTCCGGCGCTCTCCTGGCCGCGGTGCTGCAGCGCGTAGAGGGCGAAATAGGTCAGCCGCGCGACGTCGCGATCGGGCGCGTGGATGCCGAAGACGCCGCACATCAGGCGCTCATCGCCTCGGGGAGGGTGCGCTCATGGGCCTCGCTCGCCGCGTCGAGCGAGACGTCGATTCGGCACGCGCCCGCCGCGATCCTGATGCGGTCGCCGGCCAGCGTGCCGATGTGCACGGCTCCCTCGACCGCGTCGCCTCCCGTGACGACGAGTCCGCAGGCCTCGCCGAACAGCGTCACGTCGCCCTGGCCGGACCGGTCCTCGAGCACGACATCGCAGCCCAGGCCCGAGAGCAGGCAGATCTCGGCGAGCGCGACCGCGAGCCCTCCGTCGGCGGCCTCATGCGCGCTCGCGATGCCGTCGCCGGCGAGGCGCGCGCAGAGCCGCCCGATCGCAGCGAGATCGACGTCGGGGATGCGCCCGCTCGCGCGGCCGTCCTCGAGCGCCTGCCGCTCGCTGCCATCGTGTGCGGGCACGGCGCCGCCGAGCAGCCACAGCTCGGTCTCGGCGCTCGGCGCGGCACGGCGCGCGGCGGACGCCCGCTCGAGCACGCCGACGCACCCGACCACGGGCGTCGGGTGGATCGGCGTGCCCGAGTGCTCGTTGTAGAGCGAGACGTTGCCGCTCACGACGGGCATGCCGAGCGCCTCGCAGGCCTCGGCCATGCCGGCGATCGCCTGGCGCAGCATGTAGGCGGTGTGGGCGCGCTCGGGATTGCCGAAGTTCAGACAGTTCGTGATCGCTGCCGGCTCGGCGCCCGTGCAGGCGACGTTCAGCGCCGCCTGGCAGACCGCCTCGCGGCCGCCGCGCAGGGGATCGAGCGCGACACGCGCGCCGTCGCCGTCGAGCGACACCGCGATCCCGCGCTCGCTCGGCGTCAGGCGCAGCACGCCCGCGTCGCCGCCGGGGCGGATCACGGTCCCCGAGCCGACGAGCTGGTCGTACTGCTCGGTGACCCAGCGCTTCGAGCAGATGTTCGGGGCCGCGAGCAGCCGCAGCAGCAGGTCGGAGCCGTCGGCGATCGCGGCGGGCGGCGCCACGGCGTGCTCGACGAGCGCAGGCGGGCGCTCGGGCGAGAGCGGGTAGCGCGGTGCGTCGGTGAGCACCTCGGCGGAAATCTCGCCGACCACCTCGCCGTCGAAGCGGCAGCGCAGGATGCCGTCATCGGTGACCTGCCCGATCGCCGTGCACGGCAGCTCCCAGCGCGCGCAGACGGCGGCGAACTCGGCGTAGCGGGCCGGATCGACGATCGCCGCCATGCGCTCCTGCGACTCCGAGACCATGATCTCGAACGCCTCCATGCCCTCCACGCGCAGCGGGACGAGCGCGAGGTCGAGGTCGAGGCCGACGCCTCCGGATGCGGCCATCTCGCTCGTCGACGAGGCCAGACCGGCGGCTCCGAGATCCTGGATCGAGACGGCGAGCCCGAGCTCGGCCAGCTCGAGCGTGCACTCGATCAGCTTCTTGCCGGTGAACGGGTCACCGACCTGCACCGACGGGCGCTTCTCGTCGCTGCCCTCGTCGAGATCCTGCGAGGCGAGCACGCTCGCGCCGCCGATGCCGTCGCGACCCGTCAGCGCGCCATAGAGCACGACGAGATTTCCAGGGCCCGCCGCGCGGGCGCGCACGAGCCGCTCGAGCGGCAGCACGCCGACCGCCATCGCGTTGACGAGCGGGTTCTCGCGATAGGCGGCGTCGAAGACCGTCTCGCCGCCGATGTTCGCGACGCCGACCGGGTTGCCATAGCCGCCGATGCCGCGCACGATCCCGCGGAAGAGCTCGCGCGGCCGATCCTCGTCGAGCGGGCCGAGACGCAGCGAGTCGAGCACGGCGATCGGCCGGGCGCCCATCGCGAAGATGTCGCGCAGGATCCCGCCGACTCCGGTCGCGGCGCCCTGCACGGGCTCGACCGCCGAAGGGTGGTTGTGGCTCTCGACCTTGAAGGCGATGCCGAGGCCGTCGCCGACGTCGATCACGCCGGCGTTCTCGCCGGGACCGGCGACGACGCGCGTGCCGCCCGTTGGAAAGCGGCCGAGCTCGAGGCGGGAGTGCTTGTAGCCGCAGTGCTCGGACCAGAGCAGCGAGAAGACCGCGAGCTCGAACGTGTTCGGGGTTCGACCGAGCCGCACGCCGATCTCGGCGTACTCGTCATCTGTCAGCCCGAGGGCTCGATGGGTCTGTTCAGTCGCCTGCGTCACCCGATCTCCGCAAGCGTAGCGGTTCAGCCCTCTGCGGCGCAGAGACGGCACGGTTCGGCACAACGCCGCGCCGCGGGTCCGGGCAGGCTGGCGCGCATGAATCCCACACCGAAGACCGTCCAGCTGCCCTGGGGCAAGGCCACCGTCGAGGCCGTCGTCTGCATTCCTTCGACCCACGACACGGAGGGTGAGATCGGCGCGGCCCTGCTGCGCGAGCGAGCGAGCGGAGACGAGCTGATGCGCCTCTTCTACCGCAAGGCCGGCCGCGTGATGCGCGGCCCGGTCACGATCAGCGCCTCCGAGGCCGCTGCGCTCGGCTCTGCGGCGAAAGAGCAGCCGGCGCTGCGCCGGCTGCTCCGCTCGCTCTCGTGACGTCGTTAGAGGATCCCGGCGAGGCCCGGCAGCGCGCCCGACCTGATGCGGGCGATCGAGACGCGGATGCGCCCGTCGCGAACGTAGAGCGTCTCCGTCGTGCCGTTCTTGATCCAGACCCGCAGCCGCGTCTCGGCCGCACGGAATCCGCCTTGGGTCGTGAACGGCGCCTTCAGGAGCTGCGCCTTGCTGACCGTCAGGTAGAAGCGGATCTTCTTGCCAGCGCCGTTTGCGAGCGGGACGCCGCCGCGGGTGCCGAGCACGACCTTGCTGTCTCCGGGCAGCGGCTTCACGGCATACAGCCGACGGCCCGAGCGGACCCGCAGCTCGGCGCGAGCCGAGCACGGCTTCGCACAGGCCTTCGGGACGTTGAACTGCACCTGGATGCGGAAGCCCTTGCCGCCGGGCGCGAGCTGCACGTCGGCATCGCGCGGTCCGGGAGCGGGAAGCGCGTCCTTGGGCGGACCGAAGAAGCCGGCGTAGACGCCGATGTTGCCGTCTCCGGCATCCCAGGTCGGCAGCAGGAGGAGGTTGTCGCCCACGTTCTGCACGCGCAGCTGCCAGTCGTTCGCGAGGCCCTCGCGCTTCATCGGCTGGCCGACGTTCCCGATCGTGCCGCCGACGCCCTTGGCGTCGCCGCGCGTGATGAAGTAGCCGTCGGGCCTCTGCCTGGTCAAGTCGCCGCGGTCGTACCAGCCGACCCACAGCCGGCCCTGCGCGTCGTACGACGCGTCGAGGCCGCGCGGGCTCGTGATCTTCGAGATCAGCGTCGCCTGCGGCTCACCGGGAGCCCACGACATGACCGCCTCGTCGCCGGGCACGGCGGCCGCGTCGCGGATGAAGACGATCCGGCAGCCGGCGCCCAGCGGGTTGCAGACGAGCGGGATGCGGTTGTCGAAGATGCCGGCGAAGCCCGGCACCGGGAGCGGCTCGCCGACCGGAGTGCCGGTCGCCGGATCGACCTGGCGCAGGAACAGCCCGGAGTGGTCCGTCGCGTTCGAGAACCACGCGATCCAGACGTTGCCGACGGCGTCGGACGCGACGGTGGCCGCGTAGGAGCAGCAAGTATACGGGTGGAACGGGATGCCCGGCTGGGCAGGCGCGATGTCGCGGAAGACGGTCCCGCCGCTCGTCGCCCAGAGCGGCCGGCCGGCGGCGAGCACGGCCGTGAGACCGAGGTCGTCCCCGCTCGATGGGCCGATCGTGACCGGGGCGCCGCCATTGCCGGCGGCATCGAGCGGGATCGCATAGGCGCCGAAGCCCGTCCCGGAACCGCCGGGCCAGCCACCGACGAGGGCTTTCATCCCGCCGTCGAACGTGAGCAGCGGGATGTCGTTGTCGAGACTCGTCCAGCTCGTCGCGATCGCCCCGATCACGGGCAACGGTGCCGGATCGGCGAGCGTGGGAGTGAACGTGGCCGTCGAGGCGGAGTCAGCGCTCGCGGCGGTCGCGCTCGCGTGCCACCCCCACGCGAGCGTCACGCCCGGACCGTTCGGCACGACCGAGACGTTGTAGAAGTTCGTCAGGAACTGCGAGGTCGGGTTGACCCGCTTCCAGCCGGCCGCGCTCGCCGGCACCGCCAGCGCGAGCACCGAGACGAAGACGACGACGGCGCGCGCCGCGCGCAGATGGCTCGTAGACACCGGATCCCCCCAAGAGCTGGCTCGACAGCTCTTACCTTAG
>JANLRV010000218.1:0-5187 GCA_031361905.1 Actinomycetes bacterium | reverse complement strand
GAACGTCGGGATCATCCCGGCCGAGATCTTCACGGAGGGGAACATCGGCCTCGTCTCCCGCTCGGGCACGCTGACCTACCAGATCGGCCACGAGCTGACCCAGATGGGGCTCGGCAACTCGACGATCGTCGGCATCGGCGGCGACCCTGTCGTCGGCTCTGGCTTCATCGACGTGTTGGAGAAGTTCGAGGCCGATCCGGAGACCGAGCTGATCGTGATGGTCGGCGAGATCGGCGGCAGCGAGGAGGAGAAGGCGGCCGCCTACATCGCCGAGCACGTGACCAAGCCGGTGATCGCCTACATCGCCGGCTTCACGGCTCCGCCGGGAAAGACGATGGGCCACGCGGGCGCGATCATCTCGGGCTCGTCCGGCACGGCGCAGGCCAAGAAGGACGCGCTCGAGGCACAGGGCGTGCGCGTCGGCACGAACCCCAGCGAGGCCGCCAGGTTCGCGGTCGAGCGTCTGCGCGCGGGTGCGTAGACGACCGCTCGCGGCGCTCGTGATCGCAGCGGCGCTCGGCGCCGTCGCGCCCGCGGCTGCGGGCGCCTCGCGGGCGTCACAGGAGGTCGTGATCGTGCGGCTCGACGGGCCGAGCCTCTCGGAGATCGCGCCCGGCGCACGCGCTGCGCTGGGCGTCGGCGACCGCTCGAGGCTCGAGACGCGCGGGTTCGGCGCGAGGCTCTACCGGGCAGAGCTCGCGCGGCAGCAGCGCACGTTCGCGCGCCGTCTCGTCGCCGCGTTGCCAGGGGCCCGCATCCTGCGGCGCTATGCGATCGTGATGAACGCCGTCTCGGTGGCGGTGCCGGACGACAGCTCGAGCCGGCTTGCCCGGCTGCCCGGCGTCCTCCGTGTCTACCCGCAGATCCGCTACCGGCCGCTCGACGACACCGTCCCTGCGCTGATCGGCGCCCCCGTCGTCTGGGGCTCGCAGCGGGCCGTTTCCGGGCAGGGGATCAAGATCGGCATCATCGATGACGGCGTCGACGTCTCGAGCCCCTTTCTCTCCCCGGAGGGTCTCAGCACCCCGCCCGGCTTCCCGCGCGGACAGCGCAAGCTGACGAGCGCCAAGGTGATCGTCGCGCGCAGCTTCGCCGGCCCGCGTGCCTCGCGCGGCGATCGCCTGGCCTTCGACCCCGACGTGAGCGAGCACGGCACGCACGTGGCGGGCATCGCCGCCGGCCGCTTCGGCACCACGGGCCGGCTCTACGGCCTCAGCGTCAGCGGTCTCTCGGGGGTCGCGCCCGAGGCCTACATCGGCAACTACCGGGGCCTCGACCACAGCGATGATTCGGGCGTGAGCGGCTCGACCGACGACATCGCCGCCGCGGTCGAGGCGGCCGTCGCGGACGGGATGGACGTCCTCAACCTGTCGCTCGGAGGCACCCAGATCGACGCGCGGTCGGATGCGCTCGGCGTCGCGCTCGAGGGAGCCGCCCGCGCCGGCGTTCCCGCCGTCGTCGCCGGCGGCAACGAGTTCGAGGAGCGCGGCTACGGCTCGATCGGCTCGCCCGGGTCGACGGAAGCCGCGATCACCGTGGCTGCGACCACGACGACGCGGATCTTCGCCCGTCTTGCGAAGGTCACCGGCAGCGGTGCGCTCGCCCCCGAGCTCGCCTCCTTCGCCGCGGTCGCGGCGATCGATCCGCGCCTTCCGCGCGCGCTCTCGAGCCCGCGCCGGATCGTCGCCGCGCGCGCGGCGGGCCTCGACGCGCAGGCCTGTCGCCGGCCGAGAGGGCGCGTGCCCGCGGGGTCGCTGCTGCTCGTCGAGCGCGGCGCCTGCTCGTTCGTGCTCAAGTCGAAGCGCGCGGCGACGGCCGGTGCGATCGGGCTCGTCGTCGTCAACAACCTGCCGGGCACGCCCTTCGAGATCGCCGACCCGCTCGCCGTTCCGGGGGTGATGATCGCCGATGGTGTGGGCGCGAGCCTGCGCGCCGCGATCGCCGCCGGCTCTCCCGTGCGCATCGCCTTCGGCAGCACGACGCGCGCGGTCGCGATCGCGCCGAAGGTGCTCGCCTCCTTCTCATCGTCGGGCCCGACGCCGTTCGACGACCTGCTCAAGCCGGACGTCTCGGCACCGGGCGTGATGGTCGTGTCGTCGCTGCCGCGCGGGAAGTTCGCCGCGTGGGACGGGACGTCGATGGCGTCTCCCGCCGTCGCCGGCGCGGTCGCGCTGCTGCGACAGCTGCATCCGGCCTGGACGCCCGCGCAGCTGAAGGCCGCGCTGATGCTGACGGCCGTGCCGGCGTTCTCGGACTCGGCGGGCACCTTGGAGGCCTCGACGCTGCGCGAGGGTGCCGGCTTCATCTCGATCGCCGCGGCGGCGTCCGCGCCGATCGCCGCCGCTCCCTCATCGCTCGATTTTGGCCTCGCTGCTCCCTCGGCGGCGGTCACGCGGTCGGTCGTGATCTCTGACCTGCAGGCCGGTGAGGGGATCTGGACGGCCGCCGTCGCCGCGCAGCCGGGGAGCCCGCCCGGCGTCGTCGTGACCGCCACTCCCGCGATCCCCATCGTCACGGGAGGCTCGGCGCAGCTCGACGTGACCGCCACGATCGACGCCGGAACCCCTGCCGGCGATGCAACGGGTTTCATCACCCTGACGCGGCTCGGCCAGACCCTGCGGCTGCCGTACTGGATCGGCGTCGAGCGTCCGGCGCTCGCGACGGTCGCGCCGATCGTGCTGACGCGCCCGGGGACGGTGCGCGGCACGACCCGCGGCAAGCCGAGCCTCGTCGATCGCTATCGCTATCCGGCCTACACGAGGCTGACGCCGCTGCCGCAGCACTGGTCGGGCGGCGAGACCGTCTACCGCTTCGATCTCGCACGGCGCGCCGCGAACCTGGGCGCGACGATCGAGTCGAAGGCGGGAGTGCGCCCGCTGCTCTTGACGGCGCTCGACGAGAATCGCCTCGCAGGCGAGTCGGGGCTTCCGCTCGACGTCGGGCCGGTGCTGACCGGAGATCCGATCCCGGCCACCGGCCTCGTGGACGCCCAGCCGGGGTCGTACTTCGTCGTCGTCGACTCGGCGACCGCGGGGAAAGCCGGGGCCTACCGGCTCCGGCTCTGGCTCGACGACCAGCGCCCGCCGAAGGCCGGTCGCCTGCACGTGCGGCGAGCACGCGAGGGCGCGCGGCTCGAGCTGCCGCTCACTGACAGCGGCTCGGGCGTCGACGCGCGCTGGTTCGAGTGCGGCCTCTCGCGCGTCGGTGACAGCGGCTCGTGCGGCGACGTCGCGTTCGTCGCCGGCCGTGCGATCGTCAAGGTGTCGCGGCTGACACGCGGCGCGACCTACGCGCTCGCCCTGCAGGTCGGCGACTTCGCGCAGTCACGAGACGTGCTCGGCGTGAGGCAGAGCCCGCGGCACGTGACCGTCGTCACGGTCGGGTTCGCAGTGCAAGTCGACGGCCGCATCAAGGTGCTCTCGCGCGCGCCGAAGGCGCTCGCGGAGCTGGCGCGCGGCGAGCTGGCGAGCCAGAGCGGCGGCTGAGAAGGGCTTGCAGGATGAGCGTTCGCCTGGAGCGGTTGGATCGTTCTGCGAGGTCGCGCCCGGGTCTTGAACAGGCCACCAGCCTGCCCTACGACCCGGGCCCGAGCCCGACTCGGTCGAACCACCCCAGGCGAACCGCTCACCCTGCAATATCTTCAGAACCTGGACCGCTAAGGTGAAGCCCATGGCCGAGCAGATTCCCTTCACGCGCGGCGTGCCGAGCTCCGATCTCCTGCCGATCGCCGAGCTGCGCGCGAGCGCCGCGACCGCGTTCGAGACGGATGCCGTGACGGCGCTCTCGTACACGCCGAACGGCCATCCCGGACTGCGAGCGTGGATCGGCGAGCCGCACGGCGTGCCGCTCGAGCAGGTGATCTGTGCGAACGGCTCGCTCGAGCTCTTCTCGTTCGTCTGCGCTGTCCTGCTCGAGCAGGCCTCGACCCGCCGCGTGATCGTCGAGGCGCCGACCTACGATCGCAGCCTCCTCCTGCTTCGCCGCCTCGGCGCGGAGATCGTCGGCGTGCCGGTCGACGGAGACGGCATGGTCGTCGACGCCCTCGAGGAGGCGCTCGCCGACGGCGTGCCCGCCCTCGTCTACACGATCCCGAACTTTCAGAACCCGAGCGGCTCGACGCTCTCGGACGCCCGGCGCCGGGCGCTCTGCGCGCTCGCCGTCGATCACGGCTTCACGATCATCGAGGACGACCCGTACGGCCTGCTCCGCTGGGCCGGAGCGTCACGAGCCTCGCTGTTCTCGCTCGCGCCCGGGCACGTCGTCACGATGTCGTCGTTCACGAAGACCGTCGCGCCGGGCCTGCGTGTGGGCTACGCCGTCGCGGCACCGGCGCTCGCGAAGGCGATCGGGGCCTACGCCACGAACACCTACATCGCTCCCTCGATGCTGGCGCAGTCCACGCTTGCCGCGTACTGCGCGGCCGGCCACTTCGAGCCCGGCGTCGCGCGAGCCACCGCTGCCTTGCACGAGCGCTGCGACGCGATGGTGGAGGCGGTGAGAGAGCACTTCCCGGCGACTGCGAGCTTCGTCGTGCCCGAGGGCGGCTACTTCCTCTGGATCGATCTGGGCGAGGGATCCGACACGTCGGCGCTCGCAGTCCGTGCGCAGGAGGCGGGCGTGCCGTTCGTCCGCGGCAGCGATTTCTATGTCGACGGAGCGGGCACGACGGAGCTGCGGCTGGCGTTCTCGGCCGTCGCTCCGGCCCAGATCCGCGCCGGCATCGAGCGGCTCGGCGCGCTTACACAATCTCTTACGGGATGACGTCGTCGGCGGCCGCCGCGGCCAGCGGGCGGCGACGCACGACGATCATCACGACGAGCATTCCGGAGACGATCCCGAGCGCGAACATCAGCAGCATCAGCACGATCAGCGGCACCGTCGCCGAGAACAGCACGAAGTCGATCCGGGCGTCGCGTGAGTTCTTCACGATGAACCCGATCAGGTACAGGACGATGATCGCGATCACGCCGACGACGACGTAGACGCCCTGCTCGGGCAGGGACCTCAGCCGCTCGCGCATCGATGCAGCTTAGCCTGGATCCACCGTGTGCTGGGTTCGTGGCGGGCCTGCTGGTGGCCGTCAGGACGGGCTGCGCTGTCGCAGGCGCGGCCGGACGCCTCGGCCAGACAGCGCAGCCCGGAGCGCACCACGCGGCTGGGAGCCCGCGAGCGAAGCGACCGGGCACC
>JANLRV010000165.1:0-7233 GCA_031361905.1 Actinomycetes bacterium | reverse complement strand
GCGAGGGGCCGCAGGTTGTCACAGGCAGCGCTCGTGATCGGCATACTCGGTGTGATCGCGAACGTCTACTCCTACGTCAACGTGTTCGTCTAGTCAGCCGGTCGCGCCGAGGCAGGTCCTGAGCTCTTCGAGCTCGTAGAGGTTCTTCGTGCCCACGTACGGTGGCAGTCGCGCCTGACCGCGGTCGGGACCTCGTTGTGCGCGATCGAGACGATGTTCGTGTCGCCCTTCGCCCACACCCGTCCACTCGCGGACGGAGGGCCCCCGAATAGGGAGACACGCCCTGCCGGGGCAAATCGCCTCGGAGGCCACTCACGGGAACCCGCCAGAGCGGATCCCCAGCCTATCGATCGAGGCCCCGACCGGGCTGGCTTCTGCATCACGGCAAAACTCCGGCCGAGCCTTCGAACACTCACCTTTCCCCTGTCAACGCGGGTGCCGACCCCGGGGGCTGGCGGCAACCCGTTGACGCTCGACACGGCGCGGAGTAGGACTGTCTTGAAGGGTTCAATTCCGGACCGTTGCAGGTTGGCCAACAGATTCCTAGGAGCACTCCGTGCCCGTCGCCGTCACCATGGACTTTCCCGGCGCCACCGTTGAGCAATACGATCAGGTCATTGGAAAGATGGGCTTCACCCCGGGTGGTCCAGGGGCACCATGCGACCGGCGTTCCCAACGGGACGCTCCGCCGTGCGCTCGCGCTGGAGCAGGCCACGCCCCTCGTGACCGCCGTGGCAATCGGGGCGATCGCGGGAGCCGGACTGCCGATCGTCGGGCTGTGGCTCGTGGACCGGCGAGGCGCGAGCGTCGATCTCCAGATCCCGTGGCTCGCCGTCGCCGTCGTGATCGCCTCTGCCGCTGCGGTCGGGCTGCTCGCCGCGAGCGCCGCCGCGCTCTGCTCGGGCGGGCGGATTCCGCCCGAGGCGCTGCGGCCGGAGTGAGGGCGTTGGGCCAACCGGCCTACCGCAGCGACTCCGGCAACAGGTCGGCGTAGGCCTCGAGCAGCTCGTCGACCATCGCGTCGATCTGGTCGAGCGTGAGGCTCGCCGCGGTGTTCGGATCGAGCATCGCCGCGTGGCGCACGTGGTCGCGGCGCCCGTCGAGCACGGCACGCACCGTCAGGTCGCAGACGTTCGCGAACGTCCGGTTGAGCGCCGCGCACTGCGGGGCGACGTCGCCCACGTGCACGGGATTCACGCCCGTGCGGTCCACGAGGCACGGCACCTCGACGCAGATGTCCGCCGGCAGGTTCGTGATCAGGCCGGTGTTGCGGACGTTGCCGTAGATCACGCGCTCCTCGCCGGTCTCCATCGAGTGGATGATCAGCGAGGCGTACTCCCAGCTGCGCTCGATCTCGAGCGGCGTGCCTGCGGCGAGCCCCTGCTTGACCTGCGCGAACTCGTCGAGGTTCTCCTCGCTGCGTCGCACGTACTCGGCGAGCGGGATGCGCAGGCGCTCGATCTCGGAGTCGTGGCGCATGTACCACGGCACGTACTCGGCCGAGTGCTCGCTCGACTCGGTCGGGAAGTATCCGAAGCGCTTGTAGATGTCGACGCGCACCCGCCGCGCGAGCTCGGGATCGGCCGCGATCGCCGCGTCGAGCTTCGGGTAGAGGCTCTCGCCGGCGTGCTCGAGCCGATAGAGGAACGTCTGGTGGTTGATCCCGGCGCCCGAGAACGTGACCTCGGAGACCGGCACGCCGCACAGCTCGGCGAGCATCTCCGTGGTGCCCTGCACCGAGTGGCAGAGGCCGACGACCTTCTGCTGCGGCGTCCCCTGGTAGACGAGCTGGCAGATCATCGCCATCGGGTTCGTGTAGTTGAGGAGCCAGGCGTCGGGGCAGACCTCGGCCATGTCGTTGCCGATCCCGAGCATCACCGGCGCTGTGCGCAGCGTGCGCACGATGCCGCCGATTCCGAGCGTGTCGCCGATCGTCTGGCGCACGCCGTGCCGTGCCGGGATCTCATAGTCGCGCACGGTCGCCGCGTGCCCGCCGACCTGCACGCTGTTGATCACGTAGTCGGCGCCGTCGAGCGTCTCGCGGCGGTCAAGCGAGGCGGTCACGCGCGGCCGGGCGCCGAGCGTCTCGCCGACGCGCTCGGCGAGCACGCGCGCCGTCTCGAGCCGCTCCGGGTCGATGTCGTGCAGCGCGATCTCGCTCTCGGCGAGCTCGGGGAAGGCGAGGATGTCGCCGAGCAGGTTCTGCGTGAAGACGACGCTGCCGGCGCCGACGAACGCGATCTTGGGGGACATGCAGGCCCTTCAGTTCAGGCCGAGCAGCCGCTCGGCATTGAGATGGTAGAGCTGATCGAGCACCGGCCCGGCGAGCCCGAGCGCCGAGATCTGCCAGCGGCCGGTCGGCGGTACGGCGTCCCACGGGGCGTAGTCGAAGGCCTCGTCCTCGCTCTCGAGGAAGCGGTAGTGCAGCCGGTAGACGGCGGGATCCGGCGGGAACGCGTCGGTGCCGAAGAGCACGCGCGCGGGATGGCGCTCGATCAGCCGGCGCGTCGCGCGCGGCTGACGCCCGAGCTCGGCGAGCCGAGCCGAGATGTCGATCGCGAGGTTCGGATGGCGATCGAGCATCCCCGAGACCCAGGCGAGATCCTCGGCGCAGCACCCGGCGTGCGCGGCGATGAACGTCGTCTGCGGGTGCTGCGAGACGACCGACTCGAGCGCCTCCAGCAGCCGCCAGAACGACGGGAAGCCGGCGCCATGGAACGACCAGTCGGGGTGGGCCGCGAGCTCCTCGAGGCGCTCGTTGCGCGCGTCGATCGGGTCGAAGAACGCGATCGGGTCGGCGGTGTGGATGAGCACGGGCAGCCCGAGCACGCCGGCCTCGTGCCAGAGCTCGCCGAGCCGCGGATCGTCGGGCAGCACCAGCTGGCCACCGTCGTCGACGACCGTCAGGCCGAGGTCCTTCCACACCTTCAGTCCCCTCGCGCCGCGCGCGTGCGATTCGCGCAGGCTCTGGACGAGCCGCGCGGGCTCGTCGATCTCCGCCCAGTCGACGTGGCAGAAGGTCGCGAAGCGTCCCGGATGGGCCTCGTCATAGCGCTCGAGGTTCGCCGCGAGCTCGTCGCCGAAGCGCCCGTCGAGGTTGACGATCGCCCGCAGCCCGAGCTCGTCCATCTGCGCGAGCAGCCGGCCGACGTCGTCGACCATCCACCGGTCGCCGCGGCCAGCCCACGAGGACAGCCATCGTCCGAGGTGGTTGTGCGCGTCGATCACCGGGCTCGCGGGGGAGTCCACCGCCGTCGCGGGGACGCGCAGCTGCGAGCGGGGCGCGAAGTCGGCGAGAGCGAGCGTGGCGGGGTCCACTGGCACCGCGGAGAGCGTAGCTCGAATGTTTGACTCATGCTTGATTTCTTTCTATTGTTGCCCCAAGTGAGCGAAACCGAGCATGAGATGGCGAGCCAGCCCGCAACCTGGCGTCGCGCGGCGGGGCTCGCGCCCGGCCTGATCGAGACGCTCACGGCGCCCGGCGAGCGGATCGCCTACCTCGGCTGCGGCACGTCGTGGTTCGTCGCGCAGTCGATCGCCGCCGAGCGCGAGCTGCTCGGGGTCGGCGAGAGCGACGCGCTCTGCGCCTCCGAGGCGCGCCTGCACGGGCGGGCCTACGACCGCGTGGTCGCGATCTCGCGCTCGGGCACGACCACCGAGGTGCTGCGCTCGCTCGCCGAGGCGCATCCCGGCTCGCGCACCGTCGCCGTCACGGCGGTCGCGGGCATGCCGATCGCAGACGCCGCGGACGAGACGATCGTGCTCGACTTCGCCGACGAGCGGTCCGTCGTGCAGACGCGCTTCGCGACCACGGCGCTCGCGCTCGCGCGTGCCTGCCTCGGCCTCGACGTCGACCGGTCTGCGAGCCAGGCCGAGCAGGTGCTCGCCGAGGAGCTCCCCGTCGATCCGGCGGCATTCGAGCGGTTCGTCTTCCTCGGTGCCGGGCCCTGCCTCGGGCTCGCGAACGAGGCGGCGCTGAAGGTGCGAGAGGCGTCGCAGTCGTGGTGCGAGTCGTACCCCTCGATGGAGTATCGCCACGGGCCGATCGCCGTGGCCGATGCCGACACGCTCGTGATGCTCTTCGGCACGCCACCGGACGGCCTCGCCGATGAGATCGCAGCGACCGGCGCGACCGTGCTCGCGAGCGACCTCGACCCGCTCGCGCAGCTCGTGCAGGCGCAGCGCATCGCCGTCGCGCTCGCACACGCGCGCGGCCTCGACGTCGACCATCCCCGCAACCTGACCCGTTCCGTCGTCCTTCCCTGAGAGGTTCCCGATGAAGAGGCTCTTCCTCGCCGCCGCGCTCGCCGCGACGGCACTCGCCGTCGTCGGCTTCGCCGGCTCGTCGAACGCAAGCCAGCAGAAGACGATCAAGGTGACCATGTGGCACGGGCAGGTCGACACTGCCGGCAAGGCGATGGACAAGCTCGTCGCGCGCTTCAACAAGACGCACCCCGGGATCGAGGTCGTCTCGCAGCAGGGCGGCTCGACCGACGAGATGGTGACCAAGCTGCAGACCGCGCTCGAGGGCGGCGTCTACCCCGACATCGTCTACATCTACGGCTCCGACCTGCCGAACGTCGCGCAGGCCGAGCAGGTCGTCGATCTCTCCAAGCAGATCAAGAAGACGGGGTTCGACTGGAAGGGCCTCTACCCCGCCGGGCGCATCACGGCGACGATCGACGGCAAGATCGTCGGCTTCCCCGCGGTGATCGACAACCTCGGGGTCGTCTACAACCGCAAGCTTTTCCGCGCCAAAGGCATCCCGTTCCCGAAGGCCAACTGGACCTGGGAGCAGTTCCGCGCGACGGCGAGGAAGCTGACCGACTCGACCAAGGGCATCTACGGGACGGGATGGCCGGGGGCGGGCCTGGAGGACACGGTCTGGCGGTTCTGGCCGCTGCTCTGGCAGCAGGGCGGAGACGCGCTCGACCCGAGCAACAAGAAGGCCACATTCAACAGTCCCGCGGGCGTCAAGGCGCTGAGGCTGATCCAGCAGATGGCGCGGACGGACAAGTCGCTCTACGTCGACCCCTCGACCGACTCCTCGAAGATGTACGGCCTGCTCAAGTCCGGAAAGCTCGCGATGGTCATGACCGGCCCGTGGGAGCTGCCCGAGCTCGTCGACAAGTCCGTCAACCTCGACTATGGCGTGCAGCTCCTGCCGAGCTTCAACGGCAGCCACGAGACGATCTCCGGCCCGGATGTGTACGTCGCGCTGAGCCACAACGATCCCGCCCGCCTGCAGGCCACCGTCGACTTCCTGGCGTGGCTGCACGAGCCGAAGCAGGATCTCGAGTGGGCGCTCGGCTCGGGCAACCTGCCGCTCTCGCCTGCGACCGGCAAGCTGCCGGGGTTCAAAGCGTTCACGAAGCTCCTGCCCGGCGTCGGCCTGTTCGTCAAGAACCTCGCGAACGCGAAGCACATCCGCCCGCCGGTGCCGCAGTACACCGAGCTCTCGCTCGACCTCGGCAAGGCGATGGCCGCGGTGATGATCGGCAAGAGCGAGCCGAAGGCCGCGCTCGACGACGCGGCCAAGAAGGTCGACTCGCTGCTCAAGTAGCAGGGGCGGGCTGATGGCGACCGAGGCGCAGCTGCGGGCGCGCCGCCCATCGTGGCGGCGCGCCCTGCCCGACCAGCTGACCGGCTGGGCGTTCACGCTGCCGGCGTCGGCGATCGTGCTCGGGCTCGCGCTCTTCCCGGTGATCTACGAGCTCGTCCTCTCGACCAAGGTCAAGGAGGGGTTCTCGCCCGAGCGCTCCGCGGGCCTCGCCAACTACCGCGACCTGGTCGGCGATCCCGACCTGCACGGGGCCGCGATCCGCTCGCTGCAGTTCCTCGTGCTGTACGTGCCGCTGACGGTGCTGCTCGGGCTCGGGCTCGCGCTGCTCTTGAACCAGCCGCTGCGCGGGATGGGCATCTACCGGACGTGCATGTTCGTGCCCTTCGTCGCCTCCGCCGCCGCCACCGGGATCGTCTTTCGCTACGTGCTCGACCCGCAGTACGGCCTCATCAACAACACGCTCGCCTGGGTCGGCCTCGCGCGCCAGCCCTTGCTCGAGGACCCCGACCGCGCCCTCTGGGTGCTCGTGCCGATCGCGATGTGGAGCGCCGTCGGCTTCGACATCCTCGCGTTCCTGGCCGCCTTGCAGGACGTCCCGCCCGACCTCGCCGAGGCGGCGCGCATCGACGGCGCGGGACGCCTCGGCGTGTTCCGCCACGTGACCCTGCCGGCCCTCCGCCCGATCACGGTGCTCGTGGTCGTCTGGGAGGTCATCAACGGCCTGCAGGTGTTCGACGTGATCTACACGACGACGCGGGGCGGCCCGCTCGACTCGACGACGACGCTCGTCTACTACGCGTGGTCGCAGGCCTTCGCCACGCAGCACTTCGGGCGCGGCGCGGCCGTCGGCGCGATCCTGTTCGCGTCGATCCTGCTGCTCACGATCGCCCAGATCGTCTACGCGCGCTGGAGGAAGCTTGAGCTCGCCTAGCTTCAGGAAGCTCCGGCGTCCGAGCGCGCTGCACCTCGTGCTGCTGCCGCTCTCGCTGATCTTCGTCTTCCCGTTCGTGCAGATGGTCACCGCCTCGTTCATGTCGAACAAGGAGATCAGCCAGTTCCCGCCGGCCCTCTTGCCGCACGCGCTGAACACCAAGGGCTACTCGACGGTGATCTTCGATTCAGACTTCTTCACCTGGCTCGGCAACACGGCGCTGATCTCGACCGTGGCCGTGCTCTCGCAGATCGTGCTCTGCACGCTCGCGGGATACGGCTTCGCGCGGATCCGCTTCCGCGGCGCGCTCGTGGTGCAGTTCCTGCTGCTCCTGACCGTCTTCCTGCCGCCGCAGCTCCTGATGATCCCGATCTTCAAGCTGTACGCGAAGGCCGGGCTCGTCGACACGCTGCCGTCGCTGATGATCCCGTGGCTCGCCTCGGCGATCGGCGTCTTCCTGATGCGCCAGTTCTTCACCCGCCTGCCGCGCGAGATCGAGGAGGCCGCGATGCTTGACAATGCCTCGCGACTGAAGATTTTCTTTCGTGTCGTGCTGCCGCTGACGATCCCCGCGCAGGCGACGCTCGGGATCTATACGTTCCTGCACGCCTGGAACGAATACTTCTGGCCGCTGGTCTCGGCGACGAAACCCGAGATGTACACGCTGACCATCGGGCTCGCCGCGACGCAGACCAACTTCGCGCAGACCGAGGGCATCGGCTTTCTGATGGCGCAAGCG
>JANLRV010000143.1:0-19365 GCA_031361905.1 Actinomycetes bacterium | reverse complement strand
CGGGGGTTCTGGGGTGTGTCTCGGCTGGTTCTGGCGTTCTGCTCGCCGCGAGTCGGCCCCCGGTTCGCTGTTCGAGGGGCGTTGCGGCGAGTGTGGGCCGTCTCGCGGCGAGCGTCACTCCGGGGTTTCCGGGCTTGTCGTTGCGTCTCTGCAGCGCCTGCGCCCGGAAACCTCGGCAGAACGCAACGATCCAGCGCCCAGAACCCCCGACGAAACGGAATCACTCATCTAGAGCCCGTTTGGGGCTCACAGCGCCGGTCGAGTCAGTTCGCGGTGATGCTGTCGGCATCGGCGATCGAGTCGGCCGCGACGAGGATGCCCGCACGGAAGCTCGCATGCTCGAGCACCTGTCGGATCGCGAACGATTCCGTGGCGGCGTACTCGTCCTCGTGCCCGCACTCGGGGCACCAGCGCACCGCGTGCGCGGTCCCGCCCTGATCGAAGATCCACCCCGAGAACTGCACGAGTCGGCTCGCGCAGAGCGGGCAGCGGATGGGGGCGGTTGCATTCATCGGGACGGGGCCTCTCGGAGCATTCACACATCACAACGGTGACTTCGTGACTGCCATTCCCAGTCTAGACCATGGATTCCCGGAGACTTTGTGCTGTTTCGTGCTCGCGAGGACCGATCTCAGCCGTGCGAGTCCCGCTCTCGCTCACGGAACGCGCGCTTTGCCAGCGACATGCGATGCACCTCGCTCGGTCCGTCGTAGATCCGGAACCCTCGCGCTTCGAGCATCGCGCGCGCGATCGCGCGGTCGTGCGAGACGCCGAGGCCACCGGCGATCTGCGCCGCGCGGTCGATGATCCGCCCGACCGCCTCGCTGACGAAGACCTTGGCGATGCTCGACTCCTTGCGCGCGCTCCGGCCGGCGTCGAGCGCCTCGGCGCAGCTGCGGATCAGCCCGCGGCTCGCTTCGATCTCGATCACCGAGTCGGCGACCATCTGCTGCACCATCCCGTGGTCGGCGAGCCGCAGCCCGAAGGCCTCGCGAGCGGCGGCGTGGTCGAGCGCCGTATCGAGCGCCCGGCGCGCGAGGCCGAGGAAGCGCATGCAGTGCGTCAGGCGCGCAGGCGCGAGACGCGCCTGGGCGTAGCGGTAGCCGAGTCCGACCTCGCCGAGCACGGCGTCGTCGCCGACCCGGCAGCCGTCAAAGCGCACGACGGCATGGCCGCCGGGGAACGCGCGGTCGAGCGTCGGGATCGAGCGCTCGATCGTGATGCCCGGCAGGTCGCTCGGGAGCAGCAGCATCGTCGCGCCCTGGCCGTCTGCGATCTGCTCGCCGGTGCGAGCCATGCAGATGAAGAAGGCGGCGCCCTCGGCACCCGTGATGAACTGCTTGACGCCGTCGATCAGCCACTCGGAGCCGTCTCGCCGGGCGTGCGTCGAGAGCATCGCCGGGTCGGACCCGGCGCCCGGCGGGGGCTCGGTCATGGCGAAGGCCGATCGCGTGCGCCCCGCTGCGAGGGGCTCGAGGTAGCGGGTCCGCTGCTGCGGGCTCGCGACGAGCGAGAGCAGGTGCATGTTGCCCTCGTCGGGCGCCGCGCAGTTGAGCGCGAGCGGGCCGAGGAAGCTGTAGCCGGCCTCCTCGAAGATCGCGCTCTGGCCGCGCACATCGAGCCCGTGCCCGCCCAGCTCGACCGCGACCTGCGGCGCGAACAGCCCCGCCGCGCGGGCCTCGTCCTGCAGCTCGGCTCGCAGCTCGGGCGAGGGGCCGTGGACGCCGTCGTCGCGCTGCTCGGCGGGGATGCAGACCTCGAGCACGAACGCGCGCGTCCGCTCTCGCAGCTCCTCCAGGCTCGCGCTCACCCGAGCGGGCTCGCGTAGACGCCGTCGGCGAGCGTGGCCGGATCGGGCGCGGGCCAGCTCTCGGCCTCGGCCAGCCCGGCATTGACCTCGGCGAGGGCGGAGGACTGCGCCGCCGCGAGGTCGTCGTCGTCGGCTCCGTCGAGCCGCAGGCGCGCGAGCAGCCGCTCGATCGGGTCGCGTCGCTCGAGGTACTCGCGCCGGCGATCCTGGTCCATGTACTTGCCGTCGTCGTGCGCCGCGTGCCCGTCGATCCGCATCGAGATGCACTCCACCGCCTGCGGTCCCTCGCCCGCGCGCGCCCGCTCGACTGCGGCTCGAATGGCGGTGTACGAGCTGATCGCATCGGTGCCGTCGATCGTCTCGGCGGGGATGCCCCAGCCGCCGGTGACTCGCTCGGCCATGCTCGGGTTGAGCATCTGCCGTGCCGTCGGCGTCGAGTAGGCGTAGCCGTTGGACTGCAGCACGAAGACGACGGGCACGTGCAGCACCGCGGCGAGGTTGAGCCCCTCGTGCACGTCGCCGACGCTCATCGCGCCGTCGCCCCAGAACGTCATCGAGACGCGCGGCTCGCGCCGGCGCTTGAACGCCAGCGCAGCGCCGACCACGAGCGGGCAGAGATCGCCCAGCATCGAGACGAGCGGGAAGACGCCGCGCGCCGGCACGCCGAAGTGCATGTTCCCGTCGCGACCGCGCGTCGGTCCGTTGGCCTTGGCGAGGAAGTTGCCGAAGGCCTGCGCCGGCGTCACGCCGCGGGCGTAGTGGCAGCCGAGCTCGCGGTTGAGGGGCGCCACGACGTCATCGGGGCCGAGCGCGAGGCCGGCAGCCGCTCCGACCGCCTCCTGCCCGCGCCCCGTGTAGACGCTGCCCGAGATGCGACCCTGCCGGTAGAGCGCCATCACACGCTCCTCGGTGAGGCGGTGCAGGAGCATCAGCCGCAGCAGCTCGAGCCGGAGCTCGTGCCCGTAGAGCGCGCTGTCCTCGGCGGGGATCGCCTCGTGCTCAGTAGCCAAGGAGCCCCGCGATCTCGGCCTCGACGCGCTCGACGGACGGGATGTAGAAGTCCTCGAGCTCGGGCGCGAACGGCACGGGCGTATCGGGTGCCGCGACCAGCACGGGCGCCGCGTCGAGCAGCTCGAAGCCCTCGCGCGCGATCAGCGAGAGCACGTGTCCCGCCACGCCGAGCGACTCGGAGGCCTCCTGCAGGACGCACACGCGTGAGGTGCGGGCGAGCGAGCTCAGGATCGCCTCGCGGTCGAGCGGCCAGACCGTTCGGAGGTCGAGCACCTCGCAGCTCGCCGTCGACTGATCCGCGACGCGCAGGGCGAGCTCGACCATCGCGCCGTAGGCGATCAGCGTGACGTCGGAGCCGGAGCGCGCGATGTGCGCGCGCCCGATCGGCGTGCGCGTCTCGGGCGAGGGCTGCTCGCCCCGCAGGCGGCGGTAGAGGCCCTTGTGCTCGAAATAGATCACGGGATCGTCGTCCTCGATCGCCGAGCGCAGCAGCCCGTAGGCGTCCTCGACCGTTCCCGGGCAGACGACCTTGAGCCCGGCCGTGCCCGCGAAGAAGCCCTCGGGGCACGAGGAGTGGAAGGGTCCACCGCGGACGCCGCCGCCGTAGGGAGCGCGGATCACCACCGGCAGCGCGATCCCGCTGCGCCAGTGCGTCTTCGCGCCGATCGTCACGATCGAGTCGAACGCGCAGCTGATGAAGTCGGCGAACTGCAGCTCGGCGATCGGCCGATCGCCGACCCAGGCCGCACCGAACGCCGCTCCGATGAAGCCCTCCTCCGCGATCGGCGTGTCGATCACACGCTCAGCGCCGAACTCGTCGATCAGGCCCTTCGAGACGCCGAACGGACCCCCGAAGTGGCCGACGTCCTCGCCGATCAGGAAGACGCGCTGGTCGTCGCGCATCGCGTCCACCATTCCTGCTCGAATCGCCTCGAGGTAGGTGGATTCGGCCATCGTGAGCATTCTCCCTGTTCGGCGGAGCCCCGTCGAGGATAATGAGCGAGGATGGCCGAAACTCCGAAGTCGCGCACGTCGCTCTCCAAGCGGGAGCTCGCCGCCTGGGGTGGTTTCCTGCACACCTACAAGCTCACCTGCGCCGTGCTCGACGCCGAGCTCGAGCGTGAGCTCGGGCTCTCGTTGTCGTCCTACGAGGTGCTGCTCAAGCTGATCGGCGCGCCAGGCCGGCGGATGCGGATGAGCGAGCTCGCCGAGTCGGTGCTGCTCACGCGCAGCGGCATGACGCGGCTCGTCGACCGGCTCGAGCGCGACGGTCTCGTCGAGCGCGTGCCGTGCCCGAACGACGGGCGCGGTCTCCATTGCGCGCTGACCGAGAGCGGCGCCGAGCTGTTCGAGCGCGCGCAGCCGATCCACCTAGAAGGCGTTCGCGCGCGCTTCCTGTCACCGCTCAAGAAGAGCCAGCAGCGGGCGCTCGGCGAGATCTGGGACGCGTTGCGCGGGGGCCAGGACGGCCTGCCTCCCTGCGGCGCGAGCGACCCGGTCGACGAAGGCTGATCAGTCGGCAGCGGAGAGCGGGGTGCCGGCGCCCAGCGAGATCGGACCGGGCACAGGCACCGCGACCGGCACCCGTGCGGCCTCCGCGGCCTTCTCGCCCTGGAACGTCGCACGCGTCATCTCGCCCCACTGATTCTTGTTGCGGAGGAGCGTGACGAACGCGTAGGCGCGGATCGCAGCGAGCGTCTGGCGGTGCCCGAAGTTCTCGACGACCGAGGCAACGAGCAGGCGCCAGAGGCAGCGCCAGCGCTTGTAGCGGTGGTACGCGTGCTCCTCGAGCGCGAGCGATCCGATCGTCAGGATCATGCCCCAGAACAGCGAGAGCAGGCCGAAGGCGACCACGTAGTTCCACGCGAGCGCACCGACGCAGGCCGCCACCAGGGCCGCGATCACGCCACCGAGCTCGATCAGCGGGCCGATCGCCTCGAAGAGCAGGAAGTAGGGAGCGGCGAGCATGCCGATCGCGCCGTAGCGTGGGCTCGCGATCATGTCGCGGTGCCGCCAGAGCACCTCGAGCAGCCCGCGGTGCCAGCGATCGCGCTGCCGGCGCAGGACCTTGAAGGAGTCCGGAGCCTGGGTCCAGCAGATCGCGTCGGGGACGAACTCGATGCGGTAGTCGCGCTTCTGCTCGCGCATCCGGCGGTGCAGGCGGAAGACGAGCTCCGCGTCCTCGCCGACGGTTGAGAGGTCATAGCCGCCGACCTCGACGACGACGTCGCGCTTGAACATCCCGAGCGCGCCCGAGACGATCAGCATCGCGTTGATGCTCGCCCAGCCCGTCCGGCTGACGAGGAACGCGCGCAGGTACTCGACGGCCTGGAGCGTCGCCAGGAACGAGTCGCCGATGCGCGCGTCGACGACCTCGCCGTTCTCGACGATCGAGCCGTTCGCGACGCGAATCGTTCCGCCCGTCCCGATCGTGCGCTCGGGGTCGAGCGCGATCGGCCGCGCGAGGCGCATCAGCACCTGGTCGTCGAGCAGCGTGTCCGCGTCCGTCGCGCAGACCAGAGGGTTGCGGGCGTAGTTGATGCCGCAGTTGAGGGCGTCGGCCTTGCCGCCGTTCTCCTTGTCGACGACGACGATCCGCGGATCGTTGCGTGCGACGTAGACGCCCCTGACAGGCTTCGACGGCAGCGCGGAGAGCGGCACGCGCCCGATCGGCACGAGCTCGAAGGCCTCCTTCATGCGCTCGAGCGTGCGGTCTTTCGAGCCGTCGTTGACGACGATCACCTCGAGGTTCGGGTACGTCGTATCGAGCATCGAGCGGATCGACTCGACGATCACGGGCTCCTCGTTGTAGCCCGGCACGATCAGCGAGACGGCCGGCATCATCAGCGACTCCTCCATCGCCACGAGGCCATGGTTCGCGCGCCGTCGCTTGAGCCGGAGGATGCTCACGGTCGCGACCAGGAGCAGCACGGTGTAGACGACATTGAGCGAGAGGAAATAGGCGACGATCCCGAGGTCGAAGTTCTGGATCAGGGTGTTGATCATGCGGCGATCAGCTCGTCCTCGTGCACCTCTGCCGGCAGAGCGACGGGCTCTTCGACCGGCTCGAGCGCGATGACCTCGCGTGCCCGCTCGCGCGTGATCGCGTCGGTGCTCGTGAGCAGGCGGTTGAGCGCGCGCCGTCCCCGCCGGCCGAGCTGGGCGATCGACGATGCGGCGTTCGCCTGGACCCACCACGACTCGTCGTCGAGCGCACGCTCGAGGACGCCAACGGCGCGCGGGTCGCCGAGCTCGCCGAGCGCGAGCGCGGCCTCGGCGCGCACGGTCCACTCGTCGTCCGAGAGCGCGATCATCAGCGCGGGCACGGCCTCGCTCGCGCCAAGGCGGCGGAGGGCCCTGGCGGCGTGGGTGCGCTCGCGTGCCAGTCCCGTTCGCAGCATCGCGCGCAGCGCGGGCGTCGCGTTCTTCGCATCTGCCAGGCCTGCCGCCTCGGCGAGCGGGGCGCGGATCGAGAGCAGCGACGGGTCTGCGAGCGCCGCCACGATCGTCTCGGCGGCCCAGGGCTTGCCGAGCTGCTCGATGATCCAGGCCTCTGGCAACGCCTCGCGCCGCAGGCCCTCGATCAGCGCTGCAGCGGCGACGGGGGATCGCTGGGCGCCGAGCGACTGGGCCGCCGCGACCCGGACGTCGCGGTCGCGATCGAAGAGCAGCTTCTCGAGCTTCCAGGCGCCCGCGCGACGGTTCCGATGGCCGAGCTGGATCGCGCCCTCGAGGCGCCGCAGCGGGCGCGGGGAGCGGATCGCGCGGTGCGTGCACCCCGCGAACTCCCGGGAGCGGCCGGCCAGCGTGCGGTTGTGCGCACGCAGGAGCACGAGCAGCAGCGAGAGCACCGCGAGGGTCGCCCCCGTGATCGGGAGCAGCAGGAAATAAAGGTGGGGGACGGTCATCGTGCGAGGGAGGACACTTATGTGATCGTCACGACGGGGTACGGGCCGCATCCCCCGCGGGGGTGATCCCGGTCGCCCGCGCCCGGCGCCGCCTTCGAAGCTCTAGTCCGCGTGGGTGAGCAGCGTGCGGACGATCCTCGCGTCGACCGCCGGCGGGGCGCTCGGACAGACCGAGACTGCGACGACGCGACCGCTCCGGGCGAGCGGCTCGAGCTCGCTCACGAAGCGCTCGACGGACCACCCGCCCGGCGCGGGGAAGCCCGCGTCCGGCACCTCGCTCGGGTCCAGCACGTCGGTGTCGAGGTGGACGTAGAGGGGTGTGCCGGCCGGCAGCGCCGCGATCGCCTCCGCGCACGTGTCGACCTCGTGCATCGTCGTCCGGTCAAGCAGCTCGCGCTCGCCCGGATCGAGGTCTCTGGCACCGACGAGGGCGACGCGCTCGTCGGGGAAGCCCCGGGTGAGACCGGCGGCCTCGCGCCAGCGCGGGTGGCAGACGCCGGTCAGCACGGCCAGCGGCATCCCGCCGATGAACCCGCTGGGCGAGGTCTCAGGCGTGTTCAGGTCGCCGTGTGCGTCGACCCAGATCAGGCAGGTGTCCGGCTCGCGCTGGAGCATCGCCGCGAGGATCGCCGGCACGAGCGTGCACTCGCCGATCAGCGCGACGGGAACGCCCGGCTCGGCGGCGACGGCCGCGCGCAGCGCAGGGAGACCCGCGACGACCCCGTCGACGGGATCGGGGGTGACCGGCACGGCGACGGCGGTGGGTTCTCCGGGAGCGAGCGCGTGGGCGAGCGCGGCCAGGCCGAGCGCCGACTCGCGCGCGACCCCGCGGCTCGAATACGGGGCGATGATCATGGGCCGAAGCGTATCCGTGCGCAGGCTGTCGGTCACCCGCGCGCGCGACTGGACAGATTTGCGGGTCACACGGCATACTCGCGCGGTGGCCGTGATCGCCCCTCGCCGGATCAGCTCGACGCTCGCCGTGAGCGCGCTTGCCTCGCTTGCCGCCGTCGCCGCGGTGGCCGTCACGATCGCTCCGCTCGTCGGCCAGCCGTCGATCGAGTCCGCGTGGCTGCGCGCCGCGGCGCTCGCCTCGCTGGCACTCGTCGCCACCGTTGCGGCGGTTCGCGCCCGCCGTCGCGCGCGCTCCGCGAGCCCTCCGACGCGGGCCGTGGCCCTGCTCGCCGTCGTGCTCGCCGCCGTCGCCCAGGCCGCCGCGGGCGCGCTCCTGATGGCCCTCGCGCTGTACCTGCTGTTCCAGCACGTGCACTGAGCCTGGGTCCACCGTGGGCTGGGTTCGTGGCGGGCCTGCTGGTGGTCGTCAGGACGGGCTGCGCTGTCGCAGGCGCGGCCGGACGCCTCGGCCAGACAGCGCAGCCCGGAGCGCACCACGCGGGTGGGTGCCCGCGAGCGAAGCGACCGGGCACCCACCCGCGTGGGGAGCGGCCTGACACCAGCCGGCAGGATGCGACACACCCAGCACACGGTGGATCCAGGCTGAGAGTCCGCGCGCGGCGGTGCGATACCGTCCAAGCTGCATGAGCAGCCTGGGGCGTGACTTCCGCGACGTCGTCGGTGCCTTTCCGACCGGCGTCTGCGTGATCACCACCGAGCTGCACGGCCATCCCTCGGGGATGACCATGAACTCGTTCACGTCGGTCTCGCTCGATCCGCTGCTCGTGCTCGTCTCGTTCATCCGCGAGTCGCGCACGTACCCGGCGACGATCGCGAGCGGCCGCTTCGCGGTCAACATCCTGCACCGCCGCCAGCAGGAGGTCGCGCTCGCCTTCGCGAACCGCGGCGCCTCCTTCCCGGGCGAGCACACCGTGGTCGATCAGTACGGCTACGTCGCGGTGCGCCACGCGCTGGCGCTGCTTCGCTGCGAGGTCTTCCAGGTCGTGCCCGCCGGCGATCACGACCTCGTGATCGGCGAGGTCGTCTCCTTCGAGGGATCCGGAGGCGATCCGCTCGTCTTCCACCGCGGGCGCTTCGGCGGGGTCGACGAGGATGCGAAGGTGCCGTCCGGCCGCGTGATCGGGCTCGGCGACGGCGCGGGCTGGTAACCAGATGAGCAGTTCCACCGACTGAGCGAAGGAGCTCGATCATGATCATCGAGAACGAGTTCGACGTTGCGGCGGATCCCTCCGAGGTCTACTCGCTGATGCTCGACGTGGAGCGCGTAGGCCCCTGCCTGTCGGGCACCGAGGTGCTCGGCCGGCGCGAGGATGGCAGCTACGACGGGCAGATGACGGTCAAGCTAGGCCCGGTCAAGATGACCTATCGCGGCACGGTCGCGATCGTCGAGCATGACGATGCAACCCGCTCGGCGAAGATGCTCGCGAAAGGCGCCGAGGCGCGCGGCCAGGGGACGGCTCAGGCCACGCTGAGCATGGCGGTCGCGTCACGCGAGGGCGGCGGCTCGCACGTGACGGTCTCGACCGACATGCTCGTGACGGGTCGCGTCGCGCAGATGGGCCACGGGATCATGAAGGACGTCGCCACCCGGATGATCTCGCAGATGGCCGCGAACATGGAGAAGGTGCTGAACGGCTCGGGCGAGGTCGAGCATGCGGATGCGGTCAACGCCGGCGCCGTGATCAGCGGCGTGATCGGCTCGCGCGTGCGCCGCGCGTTCGGCGGGGGTGAGTGAGCAGCGCTCACGCCGAGCCGGTGAGAGCGTCCGGCACCGCTCGCCTGCGCCGGGCGGCGGGCTCGCACGTCGGCGCGTACCTCGGCTTCCAGCTCGTCTCGCTCGCGCTCTTCGGCCGCGGCGTGCTGCGCGATCCCACGAACACGGTGGTCGGCTCGTACGGCGGCGACCAGGGCGTCTTCATCTGGTCGCTCGCGTGGTGGCCCCACGCGATCGCGAACGGGCTCGATCCGCTCTCAACGGATCGCGTGTTCGCTCCGGACGGCTGGAACCTCGCCTGGACGAGCGTGATCTGCGCGCCCGCGCTCGTGCTCGCTCCCGTCACGGAGACGCTCGGGCCGACCGTCAGCTTCAACGTGCTGGCCCTCGCCGCTCCGGCGCTCGCGGCCTTCGCGGCGTACCTGCTGGCGCGGGAGCTCGTCGGCTCGCGTGCCGGCGCGATCAGCGCGGGGATGCTCTTCGGCTTCGGCAGCTACCTGACCTCGCAGACGATCAACCACCTCAACCTCGCGCTCGTCTTTCCGATCCCGCTCGCGGTGCTGCTCGTGGTGCGGCATGTGCGCGGCACGATCGGCGACCGGCGCTTCGTCGTCTTGCTCGCCCTCTGCCTGATCGCGCAGCTCCTGACGTTCCTCGAGACGGCGCTCACGCTCGCGCTCTTCGGCACGCTCGCGCTGGGGCTCGCGGCGCTCGTGGCCGACGCGCGGACGCGCGCCGGGCTGCGGCGCACGGCTCCGCGCCTCGTAGCCGCGGCGCTCGTCGCGCTCGCCGTCACCTCGCCGTACCTGATCGCGGCGCTCGTGCGCGGGAACCCGATCGAGGCCGGCGTGCGGGGACGCGACTATCCGGTCGACGCCGCGAACCTGCTCACGCCGACGTTCGCGCAGGCCTTCAATCCGTTCGGCCTCGACGCGAGCAGGCTCGCGACGAACGCGACCGAGCAGACGGCGTTCCTCGGCCCCGTCCTGCTGCTCGTGGTCGCGCTCGCCGTCTGCCTGCTCTGGGGCCGGCGCACCACGAGGCTGCTGCTCGCGTTCTCGGCGGCCGTGCTGATCTGCGCGCTCGGCGCGCGTCTGACCTGGTATGGAAGCCCGGGAGTCGCGCTGCCGTGGAGCCTCGTCGCGGACCTCCCGCTGATCCGTCACGCCTTTCCGGCTCGGTTTCCCGTCTACCTCTGGCTCGCGCTCGCGCTGCTCGCCGCGCAGGTCATGGCGGTGCTGCCGCGACCGCTCCTGATCGCCCTCGCAGCGGGGCTCGTGCTGACGCTGCTGCCGTCGACGCGCGAGTCCGTCTGGGCGACGCGCCTCGCGACGCCCGCGTTCTTCGAGGATGGCCGCTGGCGCTCGGCGATCCGGCCAAACGAGAACGTGCTGATCGTCCCGTTCAGCTACCTCGGCAGCTCGATGCTGTGGCAGGAGCGCGCAGGATTCGCCTTCCGGCAGACAGGCGGCTACGTGTCTGCGACGATCCCCGGCATGATCGCCGCGTACCCTCTCACGGCCGCCCTCTACGGCGGGCCGCTGCCGGCCCGGCCCGAGCTCGAGCTGCGGCGCTTCCTGTGCGGGCGGGAGGTTGCCGCGGTGATCGCTCCGATCGGCCTGGGAGGCGCGCTGGTCGGCCTCTTCGACGAGACGCTCGGCAGCGGCGAGACGCACGACGGCGTGCGCGTCTGGAGGGCCCCGGCATGCACCGCGTAGCCGTGATCGCCGGCGACGGCGTCGGTCCCGAGGTCGTCTCGGTGGCGCGCGCGTGCGTCGACGCTCTCGATCTCGACGTGCAGTGGCACGACCTCGCGTGGGGCTCCGACTACTGGCACGCGCACGGGGTGATGATGCCCGCCGACGCGATCGATCAGCTGCGCGCGTTCGACGCGATCCTGCTCGGGGCCGTTGGGCGCCCGGACGTCCCGGACGACGTCAGCCTCTGGGGGCTCCTGCTGCCGATCCGGCAGCGGCTCGACCTGTGGGCGAACGAGCGTCCGGTGCGGCTGCTCGAGGGTGTGCCGAACCCGCTCGCGCGACGCTCGCCGGCCGACGTCGACATGCTGTTCGTGCGCGAGAACAGCGAGGGCGAGTACTCGGGCGTCGGTGGCCGTGCACACGCGGGGCTGCCCGACGAGGTCGCGATCGAGGCGGGCGTGTTCACCCGGCGCGGCATCGAGCGCGTCTGCGAGCGCGCGTTCGCACGTGCTCGCGAGCGACGCGGGATCCTCACCAGCGCGACCAAGTCGAACGCCTCGCGCTTCGGCTACGTGCTCTGGGACGAGGTCTGCGGCGAGGTCGCCGAGCGCTACCCGGACGTGCGCTACGAGCGCGTCCTCGTCGATGCGCTGTGCGCGCGCATGGTGCTCAACCCCGGCAGCCTCGATGTGATCGTCGCCTCGAACCTGTTCGGCGACATCCTCACCGACCTCGGCGCCGCGCTGCAGGGAGGCATGGGCATGGCCGCGAGCGCGAACCTCTGCCCCGGCGGCTCGGTGCCCGGCGTCTTCGAGCCGGTCCACGGCTCCGCGCCCGACATCGCCGGCACCGGAGTCGCCAACCCGTGCGGCGCCGTCTGGTCGGCCGCGCTGATGCTCGAGTCGCTCGGCGAGCCCGCCGCCTCGGCCCGGCTGCTCGCCGCGATCGCGAGCGTCTGCGCGAGCGGCCCCCGCACCCGCGACCTGGGCGGCTCGGCGACGACCGACGATGTCGCCGCGGCGCTCTTGCTCGCGCTCGGGCGGGCCGGGGCATGACCGAGACGATTCCGGCGACGTTCGAGGTGCTCGACGAGCGCTTTCGCGCCTGCTCGGGCGACGGGCGCATCGAGCGGCTGGCCGGCGGGTGCCGCTGGGCGGAGGGCCCGGTCTACGTTCCGGCCGGCCGGTACCTCGTCTGGAGCGACATCCCGAACGACCGCATGCTGCGCTGGGACGAGGCGACGGAGGCCGTCGGGGTCTTCCGTCAGCCGGCCGGCTACACGAACGGCAACACGCTCGACGCTGAGGGCCGCATGCTCAGCTGCGAGCACGGAGGCCGGCGCGTCTCGCGCACCGAGCACGACGGCTCGGTCACGACGATCGCCGACCGCATCGACGGCAAGCGGCTGAACAGCCCGAACGACGTCGTCGTGCGATCCGACCGCTCGATCTGGTTCACCGACCCGGCCTACGGGATCGACAGCGACTACGAGGGGCATCGAGCCGAGAGCGAGATCGGCGGCTGCCACGTCTATCGCGTCGACGGGCAGACCGGCGAGTGCCGGATCGTCGCCGACGACTTCGACCGGCCGAACGGCCTCGCGTTCTCGACCGACGAGCAGACCCTGTACGTCGCCGACACACGGGTCAACCACATCCGCCGGTTCGCGGTCGGCGCCGACGGGCGGCTGACCGACGCCGGCGTCTTCGCCGAGTGCACCGCCGGCGTGTTCGACGGGATCCGCCTCGACACGACGGGCCGGATCTGGGCCGCAGCCGGTGACGGCGTGCACTGCTACGCGCCCGACGGCACGCTGATCGGCAAGCTGCTGATCCCCGAGACCGTCTCCAACCTCGTCTTCGGCGGCCCGAAGCGGAACCGCCTCTTCGTCGCCGCCTCGACCTCGATCTACTCGATCCTGCTGAACGTCAACGGCGCGCCGGGACCCTGGCAGCAGCCGAGGGGCTGAGCGACCGGCCGTTGCGGTGCCCTCCACAACGAGGAGCGATCGCGAGGGAGCGCCGGGCCTCGTCAGCTCGCTGTCTGCCAGCGGAAGAGCTTCAGCGACGCGACCGTGAGGGCGGCCGCGGCGAGCGCGAGGACACCCAGGTTCGGCAGCGTCGAGGTGAACGAGTGGCCGCGCACGGCGACGTCCTGCAGGCTGCGCGCGAGATAGGTCAGCGGCAGGAACGCTGCGACGCTCCGCAGCAGCGCGGGCATCTGGTCGACGGGGAAGAAGACGCCGCCGAGGAACGTCATCGGCAGGACGATCATGTTGCTGATCGCGGCCGTCGCGTCCTCGCTGTTCGCGCGGCCGCCGATCGCGACGCCGAGCGCGATGAACGGCGTCACGCCGAGCAGCACGATGGGCACGAGCGCGAAGACGCTGCCGACGATCGTGACGCCGTAGACGAGCATGCCCACGCCCAGCAGGAAGATCGCCTGCACGAGCGCGATCCCGAGGTGGAAGAGCACGCGCCCGGCGGCGAACTCCGCGAGCGGGAGCGGGGTCAGGCGCAGGCGCCGGAGCATCCCCTTCTGCCTCCAGGCGACGAGCGAGAAGGCGACGCCGAACGTCGCGCTCTGCGCGATCGCCATCGCGAGCAGGCCGGGCGTGAGCAGGTCGACGTAGCGCAGCGAGTCGGCCTCGACCTGCGTGGCCTCGACGCGCACCGTCCTCGTCGCGCCCGCGGCCCGCAGGTTGAGCTCGTCGGCGACGCCACTGACGATGCTCCGGATCACGGGCGACTCGGTCGTGGCGCTCGCCGAGTAGCGCAGCTTGACGGTGTTCCCGGAGACGATCAGCGCTGCTGCGACGTCGCCGTTCGTCACGCGGTGGAGGGCTTCGGCAGCCGATGGCTGGCGCTTCAGCTTGACCGCGCCGGACTGCTCGAGGGCCGTTACGAGCGGGCCGTGGCCGACGACGTCGAGCGACGGGCGCGAGGACGAGTCTCCGAACAGCGAGCCGAAGATCAGCATGAACATGATCGGGAACGCGAACGTGAAGAACAGCGCCGCCCGGTCTCGCACGAACATCCGCAGCGAGGCGCGCGTGACTGCGAGCGTGCGCGTGGCGTTCACGAGCGGAACTCCCGCCCCGTCGCCTCGAGGAACACGTCCTCGAGCGTCGGCTGCCGCACCGCGAGCGCTCCCAGCGAGGCGCCGCGCGCCTCGGCGAGCGCGATCAGCTCCACGAGCGTCTGCTGCGGCGTCGCGGAGGTCAGCTCGACGTGCCCATCGGATTGCGCGACGTGGCTGACGCCCGCGAGCGAGGAGAGCGCGTCCTCGTCCAGCCCGTGCCCGTCGAAGAGCACGCGCGCACGGTCTGCGAGCGTCGAGATCAGGCCCTGCGGCGAGTCGAGGGCGATGATCGTGCCGCCGTCCATGATCGCGACGCGATCGCACAGCGACTCGGCCTCGTCAAGGTAGTGCGTCGTCAGGATCACGGTCCGGCCGGCGGCCGCGATGCCGCTGATCACGTCCCAGAGGTTTCGCCGCGCCTGCGGGTCGAGGCCGGTCGTCGGCTCGTCGAGGAACACGACCTCCGGGTCGTGCACGAGCGCGAGCGCGATCGCGAGCCGCTGCTGCTGCCCGCCCGAGAGCTGGCGCGCCGGGGCCTTGCCTTTCTCGGAGAGGCCGACCAGCTCGAGCAGCCGCTCGGCGCGTCCAGCGGTCGGCACGCGGTAGAAGGTCGCGAACAGGTCGAGCAGCTCGCTCGCGGTGAGGTTCTCGAAGAGGGCCGTGGTCTGCAGCTGCACCCCGATCCGGCTCTGGATCCGCGTCGGGTGGGGCCAGACCGGCTGGCCCAGAATCGTCGCGGTGCCGGAGTCGGGCACCGTCAGTCCCTCGATCATCTCGAGCGTCGTCGTCTTGCCCGCGCCGTTCGGTCCGAGGATCCCGAACGTCTCGCCGGCCGCCACCGAGAACGAGACGTCGCGCACGGCGTGCACGTCGCCGAAGCGTTTCTCGAGGTGCTCCGCGACGAGCGCGGGAGCACCGCTCATTGCGGGGCGAGGCCGAGCGCGGCGCGCACGATGCGGTCCTGCTCGCGGAAGTGCGCCGAGGTGTACCCCTCGGACGGGCTGGCCCTCCACGGGCGACCGGCGTAGACGAGCTCGGAGCGCGCGGGCACGGCAGCCTCGACGCGGTGGCGCAACGAGCGCCAGGCGCCCATGTTCGCCGGCTCCTCCTGCGCCCAGACGATCTCCTCGAGGTTCGGGAAGCGGCCGACCAGGGCCGCGAGCTCGCTCGACGGGAACGGGTAGAGCTGCTCGACGCGCGCGATCGCCGTGTCCTCGGCCTCCAGGCGCTGCTTCGTCAGGTCGTAGTAGAGGCGGCCCGAGCAGAGCACGAGCCGGCTGATGTCCTCGCGCCACTCTGCGACGTGCTCGTCGTCGATGATCGGCTGGAAGTCGACCGACGTGAGATCGACGAGCGCGCTCGCTGACTCTTTGAGACGCAGCAGGCCCTTCGGCGTCATCACGACGAGCGGTCGTCGCGTGCGGCCGGTCGCCTGGCGCCGCAGCAGGTGGTAGAGCTGCGCCGGTGTCGTCACGTTGGCGATGCGGATGTTGTCGTCGGCTGCGAGCTGCAGGAATCGCTCGAGCCGGGCCGACGAGTGCTCGGGGCCGTTACCCTCGTAGCCGTGGGGGAGGAACAGGGTGAGCCTGCTCGTGACGCCCCATTTCGAGCGCCCCGAGGCGATGAACTGGTCGATGATCACCTGCGCGCCGTTCGCGAAGTCGCCGAACTGCGCCTCCCAGATCACGAGCGCGTTGCGCCGCGAGACGCTGTAGCCGTACTCGAAGCCGAGGCAGGCGGCCTCGGAGAGCGGCGAGTTGAACACCTCGAAGCGCGCGCGCGAGCTCTCGAGATGCTGCATTGGCGTCCATCGCTCGCCGGTGACGACGTCGTGCAAGACGAGGTGCCGGTGCGAGAACGTGCCTCGCTCCGTGTCCTGCCCCGTGAGCCGGATCGCGACGCCGTCGGCGAGCAGCGAGCTGAAGGCGAGCGCCTCGGCATGACCCCAGTCGATGCCGCCCTCGCGGATCGCGACGCGCCGCCGCTCGAGCTGCTGGGCGAGCTTCGGGTGGACGTTGAACCCCTCAGGGACCTCCAGCAGCGCGTCCGAGAGCTCGACCAGCTCGGCGTTCTCCGGCTGCGCCGAGAGGTTCTGCTCCAGGTCGCGCCCGGTCCGCTGCTCGGCGCCTCGCTCCTGCGAGGGATCCTCGGCCTTGTGCGCCTCGGCGAACTGCTGCGCGAGCGCGGCGCGGCGCGCCGTGATCTGGTCCTCGTCCGCGAGCCCCTCGGCGGTCAGCTGGCGGCCGTAGAGCACGCCGGCCGACGGGTGCGCCTTGATCTGCTCGACCATCTGAGGCTGGGTGTAGGCCGGCTCGTCCGCCTCGTTGTGGCCCCAGCGCCGGTAGCCGACGAGGTCGATCAGGACGTCGCGGCCGAAGCGCTCGCGGAACGCCATCGCGAGCCGGATCGCGCCACGGCAGGCGTCGACGGCATCGGCGTTGACGTGGATGATCGGGATGTCGAATCCCTTCGCGAGATCCGAGGCGTAGCGCGTCGAGCGCGAGTCGCTCGGGTCGGTCGTGAAGCCGACCTGGTTGTTCGCGATCAGGTGGAGCGCGCCGGCGATGCGGTAGCCCGGAAGCGACTGCAGGTTGAGGGTCTCGGCGACCACGCCCTGGCCCGGGAAGGCCGCGTCGCCGTGGATCATCACGGCGATCGCGCGGCTCGTATCCGGGTGCGTGTCGGAGTGCTCCTGGTCGGTCTGCAGAGCCCGCACCCGGCCGGCGACGACGGGGTTGACGAACTCGAGGTGCGACGGGTTCGGCAGCAGCGTGATGTCGATGCGGTGCTCGCTCGTGCCGTCGCGGCCCGACACCTCGATCAGGCGCGAGGTGCGGGCGCCGTGGTGGTACTTGACGTCGCCGGCTCCGTTCGCCGGCAGCTCCTCGACGACCTCGTCGCTCGGCCGGCCCTCGAACTCGCTGAGGATCGCGCTGTACGGGCGGCGCAGCACGTGCGCGAGCACGTTCAGCCGGCCGCGGTGGGCCATGCCCATGACGGCCTCGGTGACGCCTTGCTGGGCGGCGAGCATGATCGCCTCGTCGAGCATCAGCACCATCAGGTCGAGGCCCTCGATCGAGAACTGCTTCTCGCCGAGGAACGCGCGGTGCAGGTACTGCTCGAACGCCTCGACGCGCAGCAGCCGGTCGAGCGCGTGGCGCCGATCCTCCGGCGGCAGCGGCTCGACGTAGGCGCCGGACTCGATCGCCTCGCGCAGCCAGAGACGCTGACGGTGGCCCGAGAGGTGCTCGATCTGGTACGCGATCGGGCCGCTGTAGATCTCGCGCAGCCGCGGGAGCGCGTCCCCGAGCGTGTCGCCCGGCACGAACAGCCCGAGCGCCGAGGCCGGGATGCGCGCGAGCGCGTCGAGCGTCAGGCCGTGGTAGGTCGGGTCGAGCACGGGATCGCCGACCGGCTCGGTGCCGAGCGGGTCGAGGTGCGCGGCCATGTGCCCGTGCGTCCGGTACGCGTGCACGAGCGACCGTGCCGCGCCGATCTCTTCGGGAGAGGCGAGGCCGTCATCTGTTTCGCCCAGGGCGGGCGGTGCGGTCGACATGAAAGGAGGATCTCGGGTCGGGGACGCTTCGGGGTGCTACGAGTCAGGGTAGCTCAGCTCTCTCGAGATCGTTGCGCTGACCCTGCGGGCACGCGCATCGGGCACACTCCGGCTATGCGTCGACGCGTCGTTGTCACCGGGGCCGGGGTCGTCAGCTCGATTGGAAACGGCGTCGAACCGTTCTGGGACGCGCTTGCCGCCGGGCGCTCGGGCGCGACGCTGCACGAGTTCGATTCCGCGGGGCCGACCGTGGTCTGCCGCGCGCAGCCGATCGACGCCGAGGAGCGGTTCGGGCGGCGCGAGGTGCGGCGCATGGACCGGTGCTCGCAGATCGCCGCGGTCGCGGCCGCGCTCGCGCTCGAGGATGCCGGCGATCTGGGCCTCCCGCCCGAGCGGATCGGTGCCAGCATCGGCTCTGCGCACGGCGGCGTTGAGACGCTCGATGACGCCTACCGCGCGTATCACGAGCGCGGGCCCGATCGCGTCAGCCCGTTCTCGATCCCCCTGCTCCTGACGAATACAGCCTGCGCCACCGTCGCGCGCACGCACGTGCTGCGCGGTCCCTCGTTCTCGGCGTGCACGGCCTGCGCGGCGGGGGCCGACGCGATCGGTGCGGCGCTCTTCCTGCTCCGTGATGGGCGCGCCGACGCCATGCTCGCGGGGGGCGCCGACGCGCCGCTCTCGCCCGTGATCGCAGCCGGCTACCGGATGCTCGGTGCGCTCGCCGGGACGGCGCGCGGCGCCGAGGCCGCCTCGCGGCCGTTCGATGCGTCGCGCGACGGCTTCGTGATGGCGGAGGGATCAGGCGTGCTCGTGCTCGAGGAGCTCGAGCACGCGCTAGCTCGCGGAGCGCGCATCTACGCGGAGCTTGTCGGCTACGGCTCGAGCTGCGATGCCTCCCACCTGACCGATCCGGACCAGACAGGCGGAGGCCCGGCGCTCGCGATGCAGACGGCGCTCGCCGATGCGGGCGTGCGGGCGGACGAGGTCGGCTATGTCAACGCGCACGCCACCTCTACGCCGTCCGGTGACGCCGCCGAGGCGAATGCGATCGCCGTCGCGGGGCTGCGCGGCGCAGCGGTCTCGGCGACGAAGTCGATGCACGGCCACACGCTCGGCGGAGCCGGCGGCGTCGAGGCGGTCGCCGCCCTCTCGGCGATCGTGCGCGGCGTGATCCCGCCGACGATCAACCTCGACGAGCCGAACGACGGCGCGGGCCTCGATCACGTCGCAAACGTGGCGCGAGAGGCGAACGTGGAGGTCGCGCTCTCGAACAGCTTCGGCTTCGGCGGCCACAACGCCGCGCTCGTGCTGCGCGCGTACTGAGAGCTCGCCGCAGCCAATAAGAGTGCCAGGCTCCATTCTGGGGATTGGCTTGCGCTGCGGCCTCGTGCGCTCCGGAGTGGTCCGTTGCGCCAATAAAAGTGCCAGGCACCATTCTTGCGGAAGGGACTGCTGCACGATTCGGTGACAGTGGGTAGTCACGCAGCTTGTCGGGCTGGTGGGGTGATGATGGTTTCGTATTCGACTGGGGTCAAGCGGCCGAGGCGGTGTTGGCGGCGTCGGCGGTGGTAGTCGCGTTCGATCCAGGTCACGATCGCGATCCGGAGGTCTTGTCGGGTGGTCCAGGCGTGGCGGTCGAGGACGTTCTTCTGGAGCAGCGCGAAGAA
>JANLRV010000129.1:0-4366 GCA_031361905.1 Actinomycetes bacterium | reverse complement strand
CATCCATGCGTCTCGCCGAGTTAGGAACCCGCTTGTTTGTAGGGATTCCTTGACATCTTGAGGGGGATTATATGGAGCTAAGCGGGCTCGAACCGCTGACCTCCTGGGTGCGATCCAGGCGCTCTCCCAGCTGAGCTATAGCCCCTTCGGGACGGCAGTGTAGCTCAGCGCGGCGGCGCGAGGCTCTGCGCACCGACGGTGGGGAGCTTCTTGTTCGAGGTCGCGTCGGCGAGGCCCGAGCTGCCGTTCCGCTCGCCGTCGCCGCTCACGGGCTTGCGCGGCTGCGACTGCTTCTTCCTCGTCGCCTTCGCCGTGGATGGAGCGCTCGCGGTGTTCTTCTTGGTGGCGACGACAACGGTCGTCGAGCTCGAGCTCGTGTAGGTCAGCGTCTCGCGCTTCGCCCGCGTCTTCGTGCGCACCTTGATCGCGGTGGAGCGGGCGCCGCGGGCGGGAAGCGAGACGGGCACGCTCTTCGCCTGACCGGCCGTGACGGCTGGGATGACGGGCGCGGCAACGGTCACCGGGGCGACCGGTAGCTGCTCGTTGGACTGCAGCGAGCTCGTCAGCGGCTCGAGCAGCACGAAGCCACCGACCGTGACGGCTACCACTGCAGCTGCCGGTACCCAGACCCTGCCCACGTTCCCCTCTCCTTGCGCGAAGTGCCCCTGCAACCTAATCTCGGACGAAAGGCCCCAGAACTTGAGGGGTTTCGCCCGAAAACCTTTGGTGTTCTCATGGCCTTCAAGTACCGGCTCCACCTATTCTTCGTAATCCTAACGATTCTTCCCCTTCTTGTCGCGGGATGGGTGATTCAGGGAATCGCGATCGACGGGCGTTTCGCGAGCGCAGACCGCCGGCTCTCGACCGCGCTCGAGCGCGCCGGCGATCGCTACCAGACCGTCTCGACCGACGGCACGCGGTTGCTACAGCGGATCACGCGCGATCCGGACCTGCTGAAGGCCGTCGCGCCGGCCTCGCGCGTCCGAGCGTCGGGCATCGTCGAGAAGGCCAAAGGCGACGAGCCGCTGAGCGGGCTGTCGGTCTCGATCACCGACTTCAAGGGACGCCGGATCGCGGGTGAGGCGCCGCCGATCGATGCCCAGCCGATCCAGGTCAAGGTCGGGAAGGGCAAGGGCAGCGTCTCGGTCTCGATCGACCCGGCCGAGCTGCTCGCACCGCTCGCGTCGAACGACCTGATCGTCGGCTGGGCGTCGAACGGGATGCTGACGACGGGCGACCGCCGCGCATCGTTCGCATCGGTCACGGCCGGGAAGGCGACCGACCGGACCTTCGGCGACGTGAACTACCGCACCGCGGCACGCCCGGTCAGCGGGATCTCGCAGCAGCTCGTGGCGCTCGCGCCCCGCGCGCCGCTCGATGCCGCGATCCGCTCGATCCGCCTGCGCACGCTCGCCGTGATCGGCACCGTCGCCCTGCTCGCGGCGCTGCTCTCGGGCCTGCTCGTGCGCTCGCTGACCGCCACGCTGCGAACGTTTGCGGCGGGAGCGCGAGCCGTCGCCCAGGGACGCTTCGACGAGCGCCTGCCCGTGCGCGGGAACGACGAGTTCGCGCAGTTCGGCGCCGCCTTCAACGACATGACGACGCAGCTCGAGGCGCGGGTCGAGGAGCTCGAGGGCGAGCGTCGGCGCGTGCAGGAGTTCGGCATGCGATTCGGTGAGGCGCTTGCATCGACGCACGATGTCGCCGGCCTGCTCGGGATCGTGCTCGATTCTGCGATGCAGCTCGCGGGCGCGCAGGGCGGGCGGCTGCTCGTCGCCGACGAGGGCTCGGACGTGCTCGTCGAGCAGCTCCGCCGGGGCGAGGTCGGTGCGGCCGGGCCGATGCTCGACGCGCCCGTTCACCACGGCGAGGGCGTTGAAGGGCGCGCGCTGCAGACGAGCACCGCGACGATCGTCGACGATCCCGCAGCCGTGCTCGCCGCGCCGCTCGTCGCCGAGGAGCGCGTGCTCGGCCTGCTCACGCTCGTCCGCCCCGACGGCCCGCCGTTCGGCTCGAGCGACGCCGAGCGCGTCGGCTCGCTGGTCGGGCAGGGCGCCGTGGCGATCGAGAACGCGCGCCTCCACCGCCTGATCCAGAAGCAGGCGAAGACCGACTCGCTGACCGGACTCCTGAACCGGCGCGAGTTCGAGGAGCAGCTCGGTCGCGAGGTCGAGCGAGGGCAGCGTTTCTCGACGCCCGTCGGGCTCGTCGTGCTCGATCTCGACGACTTCAAGCTCGTCAACGACCGCTTCGGGCATCTCGCCGGCGACGCGGTGCTGAAGGCGGCGGCGCTCGCCATCCAGGGCTGCACGCGCGACATCGATCAGGCGGCGCGCTGGGGCGGCGAGGAGTTCGCCGTGATCCTTCCCCACACCGACGTCGATGGTGCCGCCCGGCTCGCCGAGCGCCTTCGACAGGCGATCGCCGAGCGTCCGGTGACGACGCCGGACGGCCGTTCGATCCGGGTCACCGCCTCGCTCGGAGTGTCTGCGCTGCCGGCCGACGCGGTCACGCAGGTCGAGCTCACCGCGGCCGCCGACGCGGCCGTCTATCGGGCCAAGCGAGCCGGCAAGAACCGCGTCTGCCTGGCTGCCGACGACGGATCCGACACGGCGCCGTCGACGCTCACGACGGCGTGAGGGATTTCTAGAGAATTCGGTAGAAATGCCTGCTCGGGGCGGATTCTATTGCGATTCGCCGTCGTGATGCGGTACACTGGCCTTGCTTGAGGGGACCGGCCGTACAGGACCGAGGAGACTGCATGTCCGAATCGAAATCGCTTTTTGCCGCCGTGATCGAGGAGCATCTCGCGCTGAAGCGTCGCAATGCCCACATGAATGGTCAGCAGCCGCTCGACGAGTACGGCGTGGCGGATCCATTCGAGAATCACGCGCTGTTCAAGAGCGAGGCCGTGGCTCGCCGCGAGGAAGAGGAGACCGGGGACTACCCCGCGATCGTCGCCGAGTGGGCTCCCGCAGGCGTGAGCGCCGCCCCGGCCACCGACGAGGCATGGCTCGAACGACAGAAGTGCCAGGACTTCGACTGGGGCGACTAGCCCTCGCGGCTCT
This sequence comes from Actinomycetes bacterium, assembly GCA_031361905.1. Lineage (GTDB taxonomy): Bacteria > Actinomycetota > Thermoleophilia > Gaiellales > JALYLC01 > JANLRV01. The sequence continues at coordinate 1,298 of JANLRV010000129.1, read as the reverse complement.
TGGTGCTCGATCGACGGCCGCGATGCGCGGCCGTTGCTCGTTGATGGGCATGACGCGACGGAGAGCTCTCGTAGCCGGCTCGATCGCGCTGGCGTGTGGCGTGTTTCCGCACACGGCCGCAGCTGACCCGTGTCCGCTGGTGCCCGTCGCTGGCCCGACGTGGTTCGAGTTCTCCGACGGCTCGGTGCAGTTCCGGCAGGAGCTGTTCGCGCGGCCGGGCGTCAACCTCGCGACGACGGGCCTCGCGGTCGGGCAGGCGTTGCGCGCCGGGCAGGCCGCCACCGGCTTCTGGAAGATGCGGCTGCAAGACCTCGTCGGCACACCCTCCGCGCCGGCCAGCCCGGCGAGCGTTCCGGCCGCGGCCGAGAGCCTGCTCGCCGAGGCACAGGCGTCGTCGGCCTGCAGCCAGCCGGTGATCGCGCTCAACGAGCTGCTGGACGCCGACGCGCCGCAGCCGTGGTCGGCCTCGACGCGGCGGTATCGCGAGAACGTCGCGACGCTCGTCACCGCCCTCGCCGGCCGAGCGAGCACGTTCCTGCTCGTTCCCGGCAGCCCGGCCGACTCGGGGGCCTTCGCGATCCACGGCAGCGAGGACTGGTGGACGCGCGTCTCGCAGGCCGCCGTGATCGTTCCCGAGGTGTACTTCGATGCGCGCGCGATCAGCCGGGCCGGGTCCGACCTGCTCGCGTCGCGTCTCGTGCGCGAGCGTTTCCGCCGAGCGCTCGCCGTGTTCACCGCCGCCGGCATCCCGCCGGCCCGGCTCGGTCTGATGCTGGGGTTCCAGTCGGGCAGCAACCAAGGTGGCCGCGAGGGGCTCGCACCCGCGCGGCGGTGGTTCGAGGTCGTCAAGCTGCAAGCGCTGGCAGCGCGCGATGTCGCCCTCGACAGCGGCATCGGCAGCGTCTGGTCGTGGGGGTGGGGGACGTTTGCGACGCCGGGAAGCGCCGACGCCGACAAGGCCGCTGCCGCCTGCGTCTATCTGTGGGCACGCGATCCCGCACTGTGCATCGACGCGCCCGATCGCGCGGGGACGGACTTCGACGCCGACGTCTCGAGCGGCAGCCTCACGCTGCCGGCGGGAACGGCCTGTCAGTGGGACGACGGGACGCTCCCGGCCGCGGGTGTCGACGCGCTTGCGCCGGCTGCAGGCTCGCATGGAGCCGCGGCGCGCATCCTGCTCGCCCGCCGGCTCGAGACGGGTCTCGTGACGATCGGCCTGACGGCGAGACTCCGTCTCGAGCGCGGCATCGTCGCGGCGAGCTTTCGCGGTAGCCGCGCCGTCTATCGCGCCGCGCTCG
>JANLRV010000107.1:0-1949 GCA_031361905.1 Actinomycetes bacterium | reverse complement strand
CTCGGGCTGCCGCCGCTGCGCGTCACCGCGAAGATCCCCGATTCCGTGCTCGAGCACCTCGTCGAGCTGCACGGCGCGACCGAGCTGCAGGCCCGGGCCGACGAGCGCGGCGACCTCGAGCCGGTCGCGATCGTCGCACGGCGCGTCAACGCCGAGCTGCGGCGTGAGATGCGCGCGACCGGCAACTACCTCGAGCGCCTCGAGCGGATCGCCGAGCGGCTGCTCAAGCGCGCCGGCTACGCGGGACACGGGCCCGTCTCGGATCGCGTGATCGCCGGCATCGCGTCGCACCTCTCGTACACCGTCGAGCGCGTCCCCGGGCTGCCGCGCAGCACGCGCTCGGTGATCGACCGCGAGCGGCGCGTGCTCTACATCCCGCAGCGCGACGACCTGCCGATGCGGGCTGCACGCAGCGCCGTCGTGCAGGCGCTCGCCCACCTCGCGCTCGACCACAGCGAGCCGGAGGGCGTGCGCGCGTACCTGCGCCAGCGCGTCGACGCGAACTACCTGGCAGCCGCGATCCTCTGCCCGGAGGCACCGGCCGTCGAGTTGCTGAAGGAGCTCGACGCCGAGCAGGATCTCTCGTGCGAGGACCTCAAGGAGACGTTCTACCTCTCCTACGAGGTCGCGGCCCACCGCTTCACGAACCTCGCGACGCGCCACCTCGACATGCCCGTGCACTTCCTGCGGACCGAGCCGGACGGGATGATCCGCAAGGCCTACGAGAACGACGGGCTGCCGCTGCCGAGCGACGAGGACGGCGGCATCGAGGGCCAGCGCGTGCCGCGCGGCTGGAGCGCGCGACGCGCCTGGGAGTCCGCCGAGCCGCTCTTCCAGCAGCACACACGCCTGGCCGTCGGCGACTTCTTCTGCTCGACCTACATCGAGACGGAGGGCGGACGCTCGCCGCACGCGATCTCGCTCGGCACCACGAAGTCGCACGCCCGCCGGTTCCGCGGCTCGGGGCGCGCGACCCACGTCGACGCGACGGGCCCCGCCGCGCGCGCGGGCACGCCGGTCTCCGCGGGCTCGTTCTCGGCGATCGCCGCGCAGCACAGCCACGCGCTCTCCTCGCCCACGCCCGGCAGCGAGCCCTCCGCGCTCTTCAGCGCGATCGACTCCGACTCCGTCGAGGCGTTCATCCGCGAGATGCGCCGTCGCCCCGCCACCCGCTGAGCGTCAGCTCGGGCGGATCAGCGGGAAGACGCTCTCGACGACGGCGTAGTCGTGGTAGCCGCAGCGCGCGATCGGCTGCATCGCGGCGGTCTGCACGAGGCCGTCGACGATGAAGCGGTCCTCGATGTGCACGCCGATCACCTCGCCGAGCACGAGCCAGCACGAGACCGGGCTGCCGTTGGCGTCGACGAGCTGCTGCGTGCTGATGTGGCGGCACTCGAGCGCGGCCGCGGCGCCCTTCACGCGTGGCACGGCGACGAGGCGCGACGGCTCCATCTCGAGCCCGGCGTGCGCGAACTCGCTGTCGCCGCGGGCGAGCGGCGCCGAGGTCAGGTTCATCTGCTCGGCGAACGGCATCGTCGCGAGGTTGCAGACGAAGGCTCCGGTCTCGTCGATGAACGTGACCGCGTCCTTGCGGCCCTCGCTCGAGAACATCACGAGCGGCGGGCGACCGCAGACCGCGTTGAAGAACGAGTAGGGCGCGAGGTTGATCTGCCCGCTCCCGCCGACCGCGCTGATCCAGCCGATCGGTCGCGGTGCCACGATCGCCTTGAACGGGTCGTGCGGGAGGCCGTGATTCGCTCGGCGGGGCTCGTAGAACACGATCGGCGTGCTCCTCTCGGTTTCGACTCTGGACTACGGTGCAGGGATGATCCAAGCGTTCCGCATCGCGGCGATCGTCGAGGCCATCACCTGGACCGGGCTGCTCGTAAGCATGTACTTCAAGTACATCGAGGACCGCCACACCGACGGGCTGCACATCTTCGGCAGCC
>JANLRV010000092.1:0-10538 GCA_031361905.1 Actinomycetes bacterium | reverse complement strand
ACGGCGCGGCCGAGACCGCGTCGGTCTCCCACGCGAGATCGGTCTTGAGCGCGATCACGATGTAGGTGATCGCGACGCATGGCGTCGCGATCGGCATCACGGCGCTTGCCGCGGTCGTCTGGCCGATCACGGCCGGCGCGGCGCCCGCGGGCGTCGCGACGATCCGGTAGGCCTCGGCGTCGGGCGAGTGGGACGTGAAGCTGAGCGTGCGAGTCGCGCCCGTGAAGGCGGGCTCGGTCGGTGCGAACTCCTCGACGGTGGCGCCGGAGAGGCCGTTGATGCCGCCCCCGGTCTGCGCCGCGCCGGCGTCGCCGCCGGCCGTCTCGACGATGCCGAGCGTGGCGATCGCAGCGAGCTGCGACCAGATGCGCACGAGCCCGCCGTTGCCGCCGTTCCCGCGCGTGCCGCCGGAGTTGGCCGTGCCGCCGTCACCTGCCGAGGTGTCGACGCCGAGCGCGCTGCCGACGGAGTGGGCGACGAGGTCGACCGGTCCGCCGTTACCGCCGTTGCCGCCGATCGCGGTGCCGGCGTCGCCCGTCGAGCCCGTTGCGCGAATCACTCCACCGAGCGTGAGCGGGCCGTGCGCCGCGATCAGCGTGACGGAGCCGCCGTTTCCGCCCTCGCGGTGCGTGTCGGTGCCACCCTGAGAGGTCGCGAGCACGGCGCCGCCGACGGAGAGGGCCGCTGAGCCCTGCACCCGAACGGAGCCGCCGCTCGCGGCGAAGCTGTTCGCCGAGACGTCGATGCTGTTGGTCGAGACGCGATCACCGCGGACGTCGACGGAGCCACCGCGGCCACCGATCCCGGTCAGGCGGGCGTCGCCGCCGCGTGCGGTGATCGAGGCGAGCGCCACGGTGGCGGCTCCGGTCACCTTGAGGGAGCCGCCCGGCTGGCCGTCGGCTGCGACGGCACCGTCGCTGCCTGAGCCGCCGCGCAGGTCGATCGGGCCGAGCGCGACCGAGCCACCCGAGACGGTGGTTGCGCCGCCCGGTGCCCCGCCCGGGCGGGAAGACCCGCCGGTGTCGGTGATCGTGCCCGTCGCGAGCGATCCGACGGCGCTGAGGGTGATCGTGCCGCCCGCGCCGGCGCCCAGCGGGCCGCCGCTGCCGGCCGCGAAGATGCGCGCCGCAGTCAGCGCGCCGCGTGCGGCGAGCGTGATCGCGCCCGTCGCGCCGGCAGCGCCGTTCTGAGAGGTGCCGCCATCCGAGGCGATGTCGCCGAACAGGTGGACGTCGCCGCCGCTCACCGAGATCGGGCCGGCGTTGCCGCCGTTCTCGCCGAGCGCGGCGGTGCCGTCGCGGCCGTTCGAGGTGATCCCGCCGAGCACGCTGACATCGCCGGCGCTCGAGGTGAGCTCGACGGAGCCGGCGCTCGGAGCGCGGTTGGCCTCGCTCACGTACGTGATCGGGTCGCCGCTCGTGGTGACGCCGACGACGGCCACGCCGCCCGCGCCGCGTACCGCGACGGGCGCGCCGGGTGCCGTGATCGACTGCGTGAAGATCGAGCCGGCCGACTCGATCGTGACGGCGCCGGACGGCGCGCCGGTCTGGCCGGTCGTGACGATGTCACCGCCGACGGTGATGTGCGTGCCTCGCAGCACGAGCGAGCCGCCGGGGCGAGCGACGGCGGCGTTGCCGCCGGTCAGATCGATCCCGGGCGCGATCGCGATCCCGCCGCTCGACGTGATGCTCAGGTTGCGGCCGTTGACGCAGGCGTCGTTGAGCCCGTTCGCGGTGCCGTTGTCGACCCAGCACAGCTGCAGCTGTGCGTTCGGGCCGATCGTCACCTCGGTCGCGCTGATCGCGGCGTCGCTGCCGAGGCGCACGACTCCGTCGAGGAACAGCCGGTCGTAGCTGACGGCTCCGTCGAAGCGCACCGGGTCTTCGCCGGAGAGCTGGATCAGGTCAGCGGCATTGGCGATCGGAGCGAGTGCGCCGACGGCGGCGAGCGAGGCGGCGAGCGTGAGCAAGCGGCGCGCTAGCGCAGAACGAAACAGATGTGTGTCCACATTCGAACCTTGATGGACACCCGTGAGGAATTTCTAACCTCACATGAGGGATTTGACCGAACCTCCCTGAATCTGGCGGTAGCCGCGCCAGCTTCCTACGAGGAGCGGGCTTGCACATCCCTCAGGTGAGGGGCGCGAGGCAGCAGAGGAGCCCGCCGTCGGCGTCATACCCGGGGAACAGATCGACGCGCACCGACTTTCGCAGGCCGATCCCGTGCTGCAGCGTGAGGTGCAGATCGCGCTTGCGCACGCCCCACTCGAGCACGGTCGCGACCGGATCCTCGGCCCCCTCGGCCGGGCGCAGATCGAGCGCCTCCTGCAGCGGTCGACCGACGAGCTGTGCCTCTCGGTACCCCGTCAGCTCGAAGACGCCGCGTCCGGAGGCGAGGATTCGCCCGTCGCCGTCGCAGGCGAGCATGCCGGCGCCCGGGCCGGGATAGTAGTCATCCATCAGCTGGAAGAGAAAGCCGAAGCCGCAGCGCGTGCAGCCGGCCGGCTGGTGGGAGAGCCCGTCGACGCCGTCCGAGTCGATCACCCGGTTTTGGCAGTTGGGGCAGATGAACATCGCCATGGCCGCAGGGTATCCGCGCGGTTGGGGATTCAGCCCGGCTCGCGCTGCGGACGCGCGGCTCGCGTGGCTCCGCGGACACTAGGGTGCGGACTAGGGAATCCCTCGTGTCGCGGCCTCGCCGCGGCTCGTAGCGTGCAGATCATCAGCACGAAGCCTACGACGAGGGAGAGATCATGAAGTTCCTGATCGGCATCATCAGCGGTATCGTCATCAGCGTCGCCGGCATCGCCGGGGTCGCCACCTCCGGTGCATCCGAGTCGGCGGTCGCCGTCCAGCAGGGAGCCCTCATGCCGCAGGCGCCGCTGGCGCTCAAGGGGCAGCAGCGGCCGCTCGCCCGGGCGCAGGGCACGCGCTCGCTCGTCGGCGAGCTGAAGCGCGAGGACGACGGCACGCTCGAGCTGGAGGTCCAGGTGCGCCGCAACGGAGAGCTCGACGACCAGGACGTTCGTGTCCTCGCCGGCCGCGCCCGCATCGTCGGCCGTCTCGGCGGCGCAGTCGCGCTCCCCGCCGATGGCGCGACCGTTCGGGTGATCGGATGGATGCCGCCCGCCGCGCGCTGGATCCGCGACGCGGACGGTCGCCCCGTCCCGACGATCCGCGCGATTCGGATCAGCGTGCTCGCGACGCCTCAGATCGACGGAGAAGACCCGAGCGACTGAGCAGCGAGAACGCACAAAGCACTTCCTGAGGGGCGGCTCGCACGAGCCGCCCCTCAACGGTGCTCGCGCAGGCCGCCCTCTTCGGCGATTCGCGCGACGAGCTCGGTTCGCGAACGGACTCCGAGCTTGCGGAACGTGTTGCGCAGGTGGTATTCGACCGTCTTCGGGCTGAGGAAGAGCCGGCCCGCCACGTCGCGGTTGGTCCCGCCGGCGGCGACGAGACGCACTACCTGCAGCTCCTGAGGCGTCAGCAGATCGACCGCACGGGGCGCGCGGCGGCGAGTGATCTCGCCGCATGCGGCGAGCGCTGTGCGCGTGCGTTCCAGCCACGGCGACGCGCCGGCGAGCTCAAACGAGTCGAGCGCCGGGCGCAGCAGCTCGCGGGCCCGTGCGGGGTCTTCGCTGCGCACGAGGCGCTCGCCGTAGCAGAGGCGGGTGCGCGCGATCGCGAACGGGTCGCCGTCGCGCTCGGCAAGCGCCAGCGCTCGATCGAACGCGGGCGGGTAGGCGTCGTCCGCCGCGACCAGGCCGGCGCAGCGGGCGATCGCGGCCTCGATACGGTCGCCACCGACTCTCGCGCCGTCGCGCTCGAATCCAGCGAGCGCCTGACGAGCGTCGTCGAGCTCACCGGCGCCAGCATAGCCCTCGACCAGCGGGGCCTCCCAGGCCAGCCACTCGGGGTGCCCGATGCCTGCGTGGCGGGCGTGTCGTCCCACGGCCTCGAGCGACGCGACCGCCTCAGCGGGGTGCGACAGGCTCAGCTCGAGCAGGCCGATCGCAAGGTGGGAGCGAGCCGCCGCCCCCGGCGCGACGTGCTCCTGCGCGAGCTCCAGAGCCTCGGCCGCGTGATTGCGGCAGTCCACCTCGCGTCCCAGCAGCGCCTCGCTCTTCGCCAGCACGAGGAGCGCCTGGCGGCGGGCGCGCGCGCCGCCGAGCTCGTCGCCGAGCTGCAGCGACTCGCGAGACGCCTCGATCGCAGACAGGAGCTGCCCGCTGCGGAGCTCGAGGTCGGCCTGCGCGCAGAGCTCGAGCTGGAGGGACCACAGGTTGCCTGTCACGCGGTGCCTCTCGAGCAGGTCGGAGAGGAGCCCCCGGGCGCCGGTGCGGTCTCCGGCGATCGTGAGCACCCGCGCGAGTCGCGCGCCGAAAGCAGGATCTCCCTCCTCCGCACCGTCATGCCCCGCGGCTGTCAGCTCGGCAGGGCCGAGCTCTCCGCGCGCGAGCGCCACCGCGGCGAGAGCCCGGCGCAGTCCCGCCGATTCGACGGACGCGTGCGCAGCCAAGGCCGCGGCGCGCGCCGCGGCGGCTCCCGCGGCGGCGACGTCATCGTGCTCCAGCAGCAGCTGCGCCCGCTCGACCAACAGCGTGATGCCCCGCTCTGGATGCCTCTGCTCGACTCGGTCGGCCGCACGCTCGAGCAGCTCGGCTGCGGCGCGCTCGTGCCCCGCCTCGACGAGCAGGCGTGAACGCTCAAGCTCCAGATCCGCTGTCAGACCCGAGGAACCGGTCAGCATGAGCGCCTCCTCCAGCTGGCCGGCCGCCTGGCCGAGCCGCCCCGCTCGCGCGGTCGAGCGGCCGGCGTCGAGCAAGCGCCGTGCGCGGCGCTCTGCGTCGGGGGTGAGCCTGGCCGCGCGTGCGAGCGCCATCGCCTCGACCGCGACGCCGCCCCGGCGGCGGGCGCGAAGCGCCGCCGCCTCCAGCGCGGAGGCGACGGCTTCATCGGGGGCCGAGGCCGCGGAAGCCTGGTGCCAGGCGCGCCGGTCGGAGTCGCGCTCCTCGGCGAGGGCGCCGGCGAGTGCGTCGTGCGCGGCGCGCCGGTCATCCGGCGGCGCGTCGTGATAGACCGCCGATCGCAGCAGCGGATCGGGGAACTCGATCGCGCCGTCGCGGATCGTCACGATCCCCGCCTGCTCGGCAGCGGCCAGGCGCGCCGGGTCGGCACCGATCGCGGCGAGCGCGTCGCCGATCGTCGCCATCGACGATCCGTCGCTGGCGGCTGCGACGAGCAGGGCGCGCCGGGTCTCCTCCGGAAGAGCGACGATGCGGCTCTCGTAGATCCGCCGGATGCGCGTCGCCGCCGGCAACGGTCCCACGATCGGCTCGCGGCCCGAGCGCTCGCCGGCCCCGAGACGCTCCGCCAGCGACGTGAGCGCCAAGGGGTTGCCGCCGGTCTCGCGCCAGAGCTGCTCGATCACGTCGTCCGCGTCGACGCGATCCGCCAGCAGGGTGCGCGTCTCGTCGAGCGTCAGCCCAGCCAGCTGGATCTGCTCGAAGCCTTCGTCGGCGAAGGAGCTCGCGCGATCGCTGCGCACTCCGGCGATCAGCGCGGTGCCGCCGATGTGCAGTCTGCGCGCGACGGATGCGAGTAGCTCGGCCGAATCGGTGTCGAGCGCGTGCGCGTCGTCGAGCACGATCAGGACGGGCTGCTCGCGCGCCGCCGCTGCGAGCAGGCCGAGCGTGCCCGCGAGGACGCCGAGCTTCTGCTCGGGCTGTGGCGCCGCCAGCCCGAGGGCGCCCCGCAGGGCGTCGGCCTGCACCGCGGGAACCGCATCGAGCCGATCGAGCATCGGGCTGAGCAGCTGATGCAGGCCCGCGTAGGGGAGGCCGGACTCCGCCGCGACGCCGCGGGCGGCGAGGACCGCCCAGCCCTCGGCATCGGCTGCGACGACGGCGAGCAGCGCGCTCTTGCCGATCCCGGGCTCACCGCGGATCACGAGCGCCCGGCTGCGTCCGTCGCGAGCCTCGGCGAGCAACGCGTCGACGCGGCTGCGCTCGGCGACCCGTCCAACGAACATCGCACTCGATGGTAGGCACTTGTCGCAGCGAGCACAAGGCGCCGCGGGTTGATATCTTGGCGCGGATCAACCGTGAGCGACACGACGGGACACGCCCGCAATCCGCGCATGCGCTACCCGCCGATCGCCGAGCATGGCGTGATCGGAGACTTGCACACGGTCGCGCTCGTCGCGACCGACGGCACGATCGACTGGTACTGCTGCCCCAGCTTCGACTCGCCGAGCGTCTTCGGGGCGCTGCTCGATGCCGATCGCGGCGGCTTCTTCCGGATCGCGCCGATCGAGATCGTCAGCTCGCAGGCGACCGTGCTGCGCCGGGTGGTCTCGGGGGCGGCACGCGAGCGCGCGAGCGCGCACAAGCAGCTCTACTTCCCCGATACCAACGTCCTGATCACCCGCTTCCTCGACGCCGACGGCGTCTGCGAGGTGCAGGACTTCATGCCGATCCAGGAGGGGTCCTCGGAGCGGCAACGTCACCGGCTGATCCGGCGCGTCCTCGGCGTGCGCGGGAGCCTGCGCGTGCGCATGGAATGCGAGCCGGCGTTCGACTACGGGCGCGAGGCGCACGAGACGATGATCGGCGAGCATGGCGTGACGTTCCACGGTCGCTCGCTCTCGCTCTCGCTGACTGCGCCGGTCGAGCTGCACCGTGGCGAGCGGGGAGTCTTCGCCGACTTCACGCTCTCGGCCGGCGAGACGGTGACCTTCGCGCTCGAGCGCGTCACGCGAGGGCACAGCTGGGACCGGCCGTTTCCAGCCGAGGAAGCCACGGCCGCATTCGAGCAGACCGTCGCGTACTGGCGGAGCTGGCTCGCCAAGTCCCGGTATCGCGGGCGCTGGCGCGAGATGGTGCATCGCTCGGCGCTGATGCTCAAGCTGCTCACGTACGCGCCGACCGGCGCGATCGTGGCGGCTCCGACGACGAGCCTCCCGGAGGTCATCGGCGGTGAGCGCAACTGGGACTACCGCTACACCTGGGTGCGCGATGCCGCCTTCTCGGTGCACGCCCTGCTGCGGCTGGGGTTCACCGAGGAGGCCGCCGCCTTCATGGACTGGCTCGAGGCTCGCGCCCGTGAGGTGCACGGTGGCTCGAACGGCCCGCTGCAGATCATGTACGGCATCGACGGCCGGCACGAGATCCCCGAGCTGAGGCTGAATCACCTCGAGGGATACCTCTCATCCAAGCCCGTGCGGATCGGCAATCAGGCCGCCGATCAGCTGCAGCTCGACATCTACGGCGAGCTGCTGGATTCGGTGCACCTCTTCAACGACGGCGGGTTGCGGATCTCGTACGACCTCTGGACCGAGCTTCGGCGACTGGTCGACTGGCTCGCGTCGAACTGGCGGGAGCCCGACGAGGGCATCTGGGAGGTGCGCGGCGGCCGCCAGCAGTTCGTGCACTCGAAGCTGATGAGCTGGGTCGCCTTCGACCGGGCGCTGCGCATCGCCCGCGCCAGCGCGCTCCCCGCCGACACCGCCCGCTGGGAGGCGACGCGCGACGAGATCTACGAGGACGTCATGCGGCACGGCTACTCGCAGTCGCGACGCGCGTTCGTCCAGCACTACGGGTCGAACTCGCTCGATGCGTCCAACCTGCTGATGCCGCTCGTCGGCTTCATCTCGTCGCGCGACCCGCGCATGCTCTCGACCCTCGACGAGACCCAGCGCGAGCTCGTCTCCGACTCGCTCGTCTATCGCTACGACCCCGCGCTCGCAGCCGCCGACGGGCTGACCGGGCGCGAGGGCACGTTCTCGATGTGCTCGTTCTGGTACGTGGAGTGCCTCGCTCGCGCCGGCCGTCTCGACGAGGCCCGGCTGACGCTCGAGAAGATGTTCACCTATGCGAACCACCTGGGTCTCTACGCCGAGGAGATCGGTCCGTCGGGCGAGGCCCTGGGCAACTTCCCGCAGGCCTTCACCCACCTTGCGCTGATCTCGTCGGCGACCCACCTCGACCACGAGCTCAACGTGCGCTCGCCCTGACGCGTTCAGGGCGGCGGCGCGGACGCGGCGAGCGCCTCGCGGCGGCGGGAGAGCCGGTCCGCCTCGGCCGCGTCGCCGAGCACCCGTGCGCGGTCGGCGGCTCGCCCCAGGTACGAGCCCGCCTTCGAGCGGCGGTTGCTGCGGGCGTAGTAGTAGGCGATCTGCTCGAGGTGGTCGTCGAGGCGCCGGGCGTAAAACTGCTCGGCGGCAGCCGCCACGCCGTCGTAGAGCTGCGCCTTGCGTTCGGGCGTCAGCGTCGTCAGCGCCACCTCCTGCAGCAGGCCGTGGCGGAACGCGCACTCGAAGTCGGGGTAGCGGTGCAGCTCGCTCACGACCCCGGCGCGCAAGAGCTGCACGAGACCCTGCTGGACGTCCTGCCCGCCGGCGGCCAGCGCCAGCAGGTCGACGGCGAAGACGCGCCCGATCGCTGCCGCGGTCTGCGCGAGCCGGCGCGCCTCGGCGGGGAGCCTGTCGATGCGGGCCACGAGCAGCGACTCGAGTGCGGTCGGCAGCTCGGCGGGCCGCAGGTTGATCGTCCAGGTGCGTTGCCGCTCGGGCGCGTGTCCCTCGTGCAGCGCGTGCACGAGCTCCTCGAGGTAGAGGGGATTGCCTTCGGCGCGTTCGACCAGGTCGCGCCGCGTGCTCTCGTCGAGCCCGTCGGGCGCCAGCGCGTCGGCGAGCGCGCCCGCGGCCTCGTCGCAGAGCGGCTCGAGGGCGAGCTCGGTCGTGCGGTGCACGTAGCTTCCGAGCGCCGCGAGCCGCACGCTCCAGCCTGCCGATTCGGGCTCGAGCCGCGAGCTCGCGACGACCATCACGGGCGCGCGGTCGGTGAGCGCGAGGACATCGGTCGCGAGCTCGCAGGTCGCCGCGTCGGCCGCCTGGAGGTCCTCGATCGCGACGACGACCGGCTGGACGCGAGCGAGCGCCTCGAGCCAGGTCACGTAGGCCCCTCGCAGCCCGTGGGCGATCCCCCCGGCCGGCGGGCGCTCCACCGAGTCGGCGCGCACGGCGAGCAGCGTCGCGAGCGCGGGCAGCACCTCCCCGGCACGCGCGTCGAGCAGGGCCGTGACGCGCGCCCGCAGCCGCGTTCGCACGGTGATCTCGAGGTCGCTCTCCGACAGTCCGAGCCAGCTGCGCAGGATCTGAATGAACGGGTCGTAGGGCGGCACGCCGCCGTAGGACGGGCAGCGGCCCTCGAGCCAGAGCGCCCCGTGGCCCGCGCGCTCGCGCAGCTCGGCGAGCACGCGAGTCTTGCCCACGCCGGCGTCGCCGAGCACGAAGACGATCGCGCCGCGTCCCGCGCGCAGCTCGCCGAGCTTCGCCGTCAGGCGGCCGAGCTCGTGCTCCCGTGCCACCAGCGGCCCCGCGGGCGTCGACTGCTCCTTCGTCGTCGGGCGCACGAGCCGGTAGGCCGAGACGCGCTGCGCGCGGTTGCGGACGGCCAGGTCGCCGAGCCACTCGAGCACGAAGCGGCGCATCAGCTGACGCGCCGTCGCCTCGCCGACGACGATCGTCCCCGGTGCGGCCTCGGTCTGCAGCCGGGCGGCGACGTTGCCGGCGTCTCCCAGCGCGACGGTCTGCGGAGCGGAGTCGCCGACGCGCCCGACGGCCGTCTGGCCGCTGTTGATGCCGATGCGCACGCCGAACCGCGGGATGCCCCAGGCGGCCTCGATGTCGCGCGCGTCCTCGCCGACGAGCTGCAGGATGCGCAGCGCCGCGCGCGCCGCGCGCTCGGGATCGTCCTCGTGCGCGCGGGGCACGCCGAAGTAGGCGCAGATGCCGTCGCCCTGGTAGGCCTGCACCCGTCCGCCGAACTCCTCGACGGCGCGGCTCATGCGCGTCACGCACTCGCCGATCAGCGACTTGACCTCCTCGGGCGCCAGGCGCTCGCCGAGCGCCGTCGAGCCGACGACGTCCGCGAACAGGAGCGTGACGGGCCGCAGCTCGTCGTCGGGCGGGCCCGCGTCGTCCACGGCCATTCCAGGTCAGCCGAACCGGTGAGCCCAGAACAGCCACCATGCGTACAGCTCGCCGTGGTTGTTGCCGCTGACGAGCGCGAACATGTGCTGGGGCTCGAAGGTCCAGGCGATCGTCGGCTCGCCGGTCTTGGGGTCGAGGTAGCAGGCCATGCGCCCGACGGGTGGCGCGCCGCCGCCCATCTCGTGCGACCAGGTCTTCTCGCCGGGGAGGTGCGTCCCGTCGCAGCGGCCGATCGCGGTCTTGAAGTCCGGATGCTTGCCGGCGAGCTTGACGCCCGGGAAGGCGTGGTGCTGGTAGACCAGGTTCACCGACGGCAGGTCGCGCAGGTAGTCGACGTGGACGGCCGTCAGCTTGCCGTGCTTGAGGTCGGTGTAGGGGCAGCTCGCGGTGGCGAGGTTGCCTGCGTGGTCCTCGAGCTTCGAGAAGTCGCAGTGCGCGCGGATCTGATTCGGAATCAGCGAGGCGAGGGTCGCGTTGGCCCCGGTCAGCGCGGGCGCCGACGGCGAGGCGGCCTTCGAGCCCGACTCGTCGGTGAGCAGGAA
>JANLRV010000016.1:0-18233 GCA_031361905.1 Actinomycetes bacterium | reverse complement strand
CTTTCGCTTCATCGACGAACCAGATCGCCACGGCACGCTCGTCGGCGGTAGCCACGGTGCGGCCGCTCGGCGCGAAGGCCAGACCTCGGATGAAGTCGGCGTGTTGTCCCTCGAGCGAGCACAGCTCGCGCCGGCGCAGCGACGCTGCGAGCGACTCGGCGCTCTGCCAGCAGATCTGATCGGTCGCCCCAGGCACCTCACGAGTTTACGGCCTATCTCGCCAGCTGTCGCGGGGTCTGGAGAGGCCTCGCCGGTCGATTCCGGAGCGGTCTACCTCTACCCGATCACGGAGACGCCACCGGGCGTGGCCGCGCGGAACTCGCGCGGTCGCGGAGGCGGCGGCACGAGCCCGAATCGGCGCGAGAGCACGCCCGGCTCGAAGTCTGCGAGCGAGAGCTTCCACGAGCCGTCGGGCCAGTGCAGCGTCAGCTCGCACGCGTCGGCATCGCAGACGCTCGTGTAGACGGTCCCCCAGGACGACTGCTCGGTCGGCCGCAAGAGCGGCTGCAGCAGGAAGCGCCGCGTCGCCTGCTCGAGCGTCAGCGTCGGGTCGTGCGTGAGCGCCTCGAGCGTGTGCTCGCGCGCAACGGTGGCGCAGAAGGCCGCGTGCTCGGGCCACTCGGTCGCGCCCTGGCGGTTCGCGCAGGTCGTCGTGCCGCTCACGATCGCGCCGCGGTCGGGCGAGACGTAGACGATCGCCTCGCCGCCCGAGCGGTCGACGAGCGCGACGTTGTAGGCGAGGTGGACCGGCACGCGCTGCAGCACCGCGATCGCCTCGGCCACGGTCGTGCAGCACTCGAGCAGGTAGCGGAGCACGAGCGCGATCCCGAAGCCCCGGCCGACGACCGGACGTCCCCCGAACGCCAGCGCGACCGCGAGCCCATGCTCGTTGACGCCGTCGAGCGCCCCGACGAGGCAGTCGCTCATCGCGAGCACGCGCGTCCCGGTGAAGGCCGACGCGATCACGGCCCCGTCGATCGCGAGCGGCGGGTAGTCGTAGTTGCGCAGGATCGCGTTGCGACCGCGCGTCCAGGTCATCATCGAGCAGGCCGCGAAGAGCGGCGGCGGGCACCAATGGCTGAGGAAGCGCGCCTGGAGATCGCCGCCGCCGACCGACTCGGAGATGGTCTCGATCGCCGGGGCAAGCTCTGGCATGTGCTGCCGCAGCGCCCGGCGGCACTCCGCATAGGTCGGCCGAGCGGCCTCGCCGTCGCGCAGGAAATAGCGGCGGTAGGCCGGCCAGGCGCTCTCGAACAGCTCGACCAGATCGCGCTCGGCACGCCAGGCGGCGAGCGCGCGAAACGAGATGTCGGCCGTGGCGGGGCCGAGTGCCGGAGTGGCATTCACACGAATCAGTCTACGCGCGGGGTGCCGCTACCAGATAGTGCCTACCCCCCGGTGCCTGGCACTTTTATTGGCGACGCGCCGGCTGCCGCTGCCGCGAAACGCCCGCCAGGTCCCAAACGTCACGGTTTTCCAAGATCGGTGCCTGGCACTTTTATTGGCAGATCGCCCGGCGAGCGCCTTGGATCGGGCGACCTCGCTGTAACGGCGTCCCTGTGCGGGCGACGAAAGGGGGTCAACCGATCGAGAAGGGGAACTATCATGCTCGGCACCTCCAAGCCCGTCGTGTTCGTCCAGACGAACGACGCCGAGGCCAACCACGTCGTCGCGTATCGCCGCGACGCCGACGGCAACCTCGCGGACGCCGGCTTCTACGCGACCGGCGGACGAGGCAGCGGCCAGCCGCACCTCGCCTCGCAGAGCTCGATCGTCGCCGACGCGATGGGTGCCCGCCTGTTCGTGGCAAACGCCGGCTCCGACGACGTGTCCGTGTTCGCGATCGGCGAGGACGGCGTCGCGCTCGTCGAGCGCGCCCACGTCGGCAGCACGCCGACCAGCATCGCGATCCACGGCGACCTGCTGTACGCGCTCTGCACCGGTCAGCCCGCCCAGATCACCGGCTTCCGGATCGATGCCGACGGCAGCCTCGCGGCGATCGCGGGATCGGCTCGCGGTCTCAGCGCACCTGATGCCGACCCCGCGCAGATCTCCTTCAGCCCCGACGGCTCGACGCTCGTCGTGACCGAGCGAGCGACCGACGCGATCAGCACGTTCGCCGTGGACGCCGACGGGATCGCAACCGGCCCGACGGTGATCGCCTCGTCCGGCAAGACGCCGTACGGGTTCGAGTTCACGCGAAACGGCTCGCTCGTGGTCACCGAGGCGGCCGGCGGCATGATCGGCGCGGCCTCGGCCTCGTCGTACCGCCTCGACGCGCCGTCGCAGCTCGCGGCCGTCAGCGGCCCGGTCGGCAACACGCGCAGCGAGGTCTGCTGGGCCGTCGTCTCGATCGATGACCGCTTCGCCTACGTCACGAACTTCGGCGACGGCACGATCTCGAGCTACACGATCGCCGGCGACGGCGCGCTCGCGCTGCTCGACCCGATCGCGGCGCGCACGGTCGACGGCCAGAAGGGCATCCGCGACGAGGCGCTGACCGGCGACGGCCGTTTCCTCTACGCCCTGCACGCCGACGTCCAGAAGGTGTTCGGCTGGATGATCGGACAGGACGGCGCGCTCGAGCCGGTCGGCTCCTTCGGTGCCGGCCTGCCCGAGACGGTTGCCGGACTGGCGGTGGTGTAGCGATGCAGCTCGAGCCGCTCTACCGGATCCGCTTCACGACGCCCGAGGCCTGGAGCATCGACCTCGCCGCCGAAGGAGGCACCGAGGGTCAGAGCTTCCTCGTCGCCGAGGGACGCGCGAGCGGTCGGATCGACGGTCGCTACCGCGGTGCGAACTTCCCGCGGCGCCGCACGGATGGCACGCTCACACCGGATTTCCGCGGCGTGCTCGAGACTGATGACGGCGCCACGATCATGTTCGCGTGGCAGGGATTCGGCCGTCGCGGAGAGTCGACGGGCCTGCGGCTCGTCGGCAGCATGACCCACCTCACCGACGATCCCCGCTACGCCTTCCTGAACACCGGCGTGTGCGCGGTCGCCGGCGAGGTGCAGCCCCACGCCGAAGGGCCCGGCTTCGACGTCGTGCTCGACATCGCGAACCTGGCGTGGGAGCCGCTCGATCAGTGAGCAGCTGTTCCGGGCTTGCGTGGACGATGCCTGGCACCATCCACGCAAGCCCGGAACCACGTCGGCCCAACCACCGTCAGAGAGACATGCTGCGACCCGCCGTCCTCCTCGCCTCGCTCCTGCTCGTGACCGCAGGCGCCGCCTCGGCCGCGACTCCCGCCAAGCCCCGCATCGTCCTCTCGATCACGGTCGCAGGCGGCTTCGTGCCCTACGAGTACGCCTACGGAACGATCCCCGAGCTCGTCGTGTATGCCGATGGCACCGCGATCACCCCGATCGTGAGCGGGCTGGCCGGCGGCGCCCTGCCGCGCTTGCGGATCACACACCTCGCACCCTCGCAGCTCGCCGGCCTGACCGCGCGTGCTCGCCGCGCCGGGCTGCTCGGCGGGGCGATCCAGTATCCGATGCCGCAGGTCACCGATCTGCCCACGACGACCGTCACCATCGTCGCGAACGGGCACACCCACACGCACGCCGCCTACGCGCTCGGCTTCCCCGCCAAGTCCGAGCACGGCGTCCGCAAGCGGCTTCTGCAGTTCGTCGCCCAGACGAAGGCGTTCGTGCGCGCTCAGGGAGTCGTCGTGAGGCCGCGTGCGCTCCCCGCGCGCGTGCGCCTCCACGCCACCGCATCGCAGGGCAGCTTCAGCGGCACCGTGAAGCCGTGGACGATCGACGAGCTGAAGCTCTCCACGATCGGCGAGTGCACCGTGACGTCGTCGCCGAGCGTGATCCGCGAGCTCGCGCAGCTGCGCCGAGGGGTGCGCTACCGCGACGGCGGCGCAACCTACGAGGTCACCACGCGCGCGCTCCTGCCCGGCGACCCCGCCTGCGACCCGACGTCGTGAACGGGCATGATTCGCAGATGACTCTCGAACCTGGTCGTTACGTGCTGCTCCACTACGCCTACGTGCCCGACATGCTCGAGCGACGCGTGCCCGTGCGACCGCTTCACCTCGAGCACGCCTCCGCCGCGAAGGCGAAAGGGCTGCTGCTCTTCGGCGGCGCGGTCGGCGACCCGCCGACCGGCGGCCTGCTCGTCTTCGGCGGCGACGCGCTCGCCGAGGCCGAGGAGTTCGCCCGCAACGACCCCTACAACGCTGCCGGGCTGATCACGAGCTGGCGCACCGAGCCGTACACCGTCGCGATCTAGCTGGGCTAGCCGCGCGCGTGGTCAACGCTGCCGTTGAGGATGATGCCGCCGTTGCAGATCAGCTCGGCGCCGTTGACGTAGCGCGCGGCATCGCTCGCTAGGAAGGCCACCGCATCGCCGACCTCATCGGCGTTCGCGATGCGCCCGAGGGGGATGCGCGCCTCGTAGATCGCTCGCACCGAGTCGGTGTAGGCGTGCGCGTTGATCGGCGTGTCCGTCGCACCGGGCGCGAGCGCGTTGACCGCGATCCCGCGCGCGCCGAACTCCACCGCGAGCACCTGCGTGAGCGCCTTGACGGCGCCCTTCGCAGTGCAATAGGACGTTCTCACAGAATGATTCGTGAGTGACTGGCGAGTGGCTCGCAAGGCTGGGTGGTGATCGCCTTGCAGCGGCTCCTGTACCGAACGGAACCGCAAAAGGCGATCACCGTCCAGGCGCCAGCGAGACGCCGCCAGGCACCGCGAATCATTCTGTTAGAACGTCTAAGCCGAGAGCTCGGCGATCGGCTGGATCGCCGCCACCGAGGTGACGTTGACGATCCGTCCTCCGCCGTGCTCGAGCATGCGCGCGATCGCAGCGCGGCAGCCGTGCACGTAGCCGAGCAGGTTGACCGCGAGAAGCTCCGCCCAGTCCGCCTCCGTCGTCTCGAGGAACGGACGCACGAGCAGGCGGGCGGCGTTGTTGATCCAGATGTCGAGGCCACCGAGCTCGGCGAGCGCGAGCTCGGCCACCTCGTCGTGCGACGCGCGCCGGCCCGCGTCGGCCGCGACGAGGATGCAACGCCGCCCGAGCGCCTGCACTGCGCGAACCGTCTCGGCCGCAGAAGCTCGCTCGTGATCGCTCGCCTGCGGGCGATAAGGTGCCGACGATGTCGCAGCCCGCGCGCGCGAGCGCCAGCGCGCTCGCCTGGCCGATCCCCTGCGACGCGCCGGTCACGACCGCGACGCTCACGGAGCGCGCCTGACACGCACGCGCACGCGGCTGAGGTGGTCGTAGGCCGCGCAGAACACGTCAAGCCCGTCCGGCCCGCCCCAGGTGAAGTTGCACGGCGCGCGCGGGGTGACGACGATGCGCCCGAGCGGCTCGCCCTGCGGCGAGAACGCCCAGAGCCCGAGGGGGCCCGTCACCCAGACGTTTCCGCGCTCGTCCAGCTTGAGCCCGTCCGGAAAGCCGGCGGACTGCACGTAGACGCCGTCGCCGAGCGTGGCGAAGTGCCGGGGCGGCCCGAGGCGCCCGTCGCTGCCGACGGCGAAGCACCAGATCTTCATCACGCGCGTGTCGGCCACGTAGAGCACCGACTCGTCGAGCGAGAAGGCGAGACCGTTCGGCCGGTGCAGGCTCACGTCGAGCAACTCGGGCTCGCTGCCCGGCACTCCGTCGTGACGGAACACGCCCTGGAAGCCGAGCTCCTGCTCGCGCTCGATGCCGTGCTCGGCCTGGCGGCCGTAGGGCGGATCGGTGAAGTAGATCCATCCGCTCGAGTGCACGACGACGTCGTTCGGGCTGTTTAGCCCCTTGCCGCCGAAGCGATCGCACAGCACGACCACGCGATCGGCCTCGATCCGCCGCACGCGGCTCGTGGCGTGCTCGCAGACGATCACGCGCCCCTCGTGGTCGAGCGTCATCCCGTTCGCCATGCCGGTCGGCGAGCGGTGCGGAACGAGCCCGCCGTCGTCGGTCCAGCGATAGCAGGTGTCGCCGTTGATGTCGTTCACGAGCAGCGCCTGCTCGTTCGCCAGCCAGATCGGCCCCTCGAGGAACTCGGGCCCGCGCGCGAGCACCTCGACCGCTGCGTCCGGCGCCACCAGCTCGCTGAAAGACGGGTGGAACGCCTCGATCATGCCGGCGAGTCTAGATGAGTGATGCCGTGTCCTCGGGCGTTCTGCGGTGTGTCCCGATCGGTTCTGGCGTTCTGCTGGCTGCGGGTTTCCGGGCTTGTCGATGCGGCTCGGCACCGGAACGCCCGACCATACGGAATCACCCATCTACCGGCGAAGGTAGATTGGACCCGTGAGCTCCGATCCCATCTCCGTCGATCCCGCCGACGACGACCTCTACCGCATCCACACGCACGCGGCCGGCCCTGCCGGCTCGCTCCCGCTCGACGAGGAGATGCTGCGCGAGGCGCCGAGCGGCGACATCTTCGGGCTCAGCCAGAACGCCGGCATGGGCTGGGCGCCCGGCCGGCTGCGCAACCGCGAGTTTCTGATCCTGGGCACGCAGGGCGGCATCCGCGCGCCCGACGGCTCGCCGATCGCGCTCGGATACCACACCGGCCACTGGGAGGTCGGCCTGCTGATGCGCGCCGCGGCCGAGGAGCTCGACCGCAACGACCTGACGCCGTTCGCCGGCTTCGTGACGGATCCGTGCGACGGTCGCACGCAGGGGACGCGCGGGATGATGGAGAGCCTCGCCTACCGCAACGACGCCGCGATCGTGCTGCGGCGACTGATCCGCTCGCTGCCGCGCAGACGCGGCGTGATGGGCATCGCGACCTGCGACAAGGGGCTGCCCGCGATGATGGTCGCGCTGGCGGCGATGCGCGAGCTGCCGGCGATCGTGGTGCCCGGAGGCGTGACCCTCCCGCCGACCGTGGGCGAGGACGCGGGCGCCGTGCAGACCATCGGGGCGCGCTTCTCGCACGGCCTGCTGACGCTCGAGCAGGCCGCCGACCTCGGCTGTGCCGCGTGCGCCTCGCCCGGCGGCGGCTGCCAGTTCCTCGGCACGGCCGCCACCAGCCAGGTCGTCGCCGAGGCGTTCGGACTCGCGCTCGCGCACTCCGCGCTCGCCCCCTCCGGCCAGCCGATCTGGCTCGAGCTCGCGCGCCGCTCGGCTCGTGCTCTCGCGGCGATGGACGAGGCCCGGATCGGGGTCCAGGACATCGTCACCGACGACGCGCTGCACAACGCGATGGTCGTGCACGCCGCGTTCGGCGGCTCGACGAACCTGCTCCTGCACATCCCCGCGATCGCGCACGCAGCCGGTCTGCGGCGGCCGACGGTCGACGACTGGACGCGTATCAACCGCTCGGTCCCGCGCCTCGTCAGCGTGCTCCCCAACGGACCCGTCAATCACGTCACCGTCCGCGTCTTCCTGGCCGGCGGGGTGCCCGAGGTGATGCTGCACCTGCGGCGGCTCGGCCTGCTCCGGCTCGACGCGATGACCGTGCAGCTGCGGCCCCTCGGAGACGTCCTCGACGAGTGGGAGCGCAGCGAGCGGCGCAGCCGCATCCGCGCCCTTCTGCGCGAGCTCGACGGCGTCGATCCCGACGAGGTGATCCTCTCGCCCGAGCGATCGCGCGAGCTCGGCGTGACCAGCACCGTGTGCTTTCCGACCGGGAACCTGGCGCCCGAGGGCTCGGTCGTCAAGAGCACGGCGATCGCTCGCTCGGCGCTCGATCCCGACGGCGTCTTCCGGCTGACCGGGCCCGCACGTGTTTACACAAGCGAGCGAGCGGCGATCGCCGCGATCAAGCAGGGCGAGCTGAACGGAGGCGACGTCGTGGTTGTGATGGGACGCGGCCCGCTCGGCAGCGGCATGGAGGAGACCTACCAGCTGACCTCGGCGCTTAAGCACCTGCCGTTCGGCGGCACCGTCGCTCTGCTCACGGACGCGCGGTTCTCAGGCGTCTCGACCGGCGCCTGCATCGGCCACATCGGCCCCGAGGCGCTGGCGGGCGGCCCGATCGGCCGAGTGCGCGAGGGAGACGTGCTCGAGATCGTCGTCGATGGCAACGAGCTCGCGGGCACGATCAACCTGGTCGGCGAGGGCGGCGAGCGCTACGGCGCCGAGCGCGGAGCCGAGGTGCTCGCCGCTCGCTCTCCGCACCCCGATCTCGCGCCGGACCCCGATCTCTCAGACGACACCCGGCTGTGGGCGATCCTGCAGGCGGCGAGCGGCGGCACGTGGGGCGGCTGCGTCTACGACGTCGACGCGATCGAGCGCGCGCTCGGCTGATCCGACTACCCTCAGAGCATGGAGCGCCGCCCGTCGAGGATCGAGCAGACGATCACGACCCTGAGTGCTGCGGGCATCCGCTTCGTGGTCGTCGGCGGTGTGGCGATCGTGCTGCACGGGCATCTGCGGGCGACCGTCGACCTCGATCTGGTGCTCGACCTGGAGCCGGCGAACGTGCTCGCTGCGCTCAGGGCCCTCGAGCAGTCCGGCCTGAAGCCGCTGGTTCCCGTCGACGCCACGCTGTTCGCAGATCCCACGATGCGCGAGGCGTGGATGCGCGAGCGCAACATGATCGTCTTCTCGCTGCGCGACCCGGACGACTTCCGCTCGACCGTCGACCTTTTTCTGCGGGATCCGCTTCCGTTCGACGAGCTGTTCGGAGCCGCGGTGGTCGTCTCGCTCGGTGAGACGACCTTCCGCATCGCCTCGCGCTCGCATCTGATCGCGATGAAGCACCAGGCAGGGCGCCCACAGGACCTCGCCGACATCGAGGCGCTGCTCGAGCTGGGTGGTGACGCATGACGCCGCCAGCGCCCGACTGGGACCACAGTGTGCTCGAGCGCGAGCGCCTGCAGCTGCTCGCTGGGCTGCCTGCGCGCGAGAAGCTCCTCTGGCTCGAGGAGATGATGGAGCTGCACGCCGCCGTGCGACGGCCCGAAGGTGGAGCGCCAGCGCCGGACGAGCGCCCGGCCTAGTGCACTGTTCCCCGCGACTCGGGCGCGGTCGGCCAATAAAAGTGCCAGGCACCGTTCTTGGCGAACACGCTCCTCAAACGAACCGGGCGACCGCCAACCCCCGATCCGCCAATAAAAGTGCCAGGCACCGATCTTTGCGGTCAGCCACCCGCCGGCAGCGAGACGACCATCCGGCAGCCGCTGCCGTCGTCACCGCGCTCCGCGACGATCGTCCCGCCGTGCAGGTCGACGATCCACTTCACGATCGAGAGGCCGAGCCCCGCGCCCCCGTCATGCTCGGCGCGGGCGGCGTCGAGCCGGTAGAAGCGATCGAACACGCGCGCCGCCTCCTCCGGCGGGATGCCAGGGCCGTGGTCGCGGACCTCGATGCGCACCGAGCTGCCGTCACGGGAGGCCGTGACCTCGACCGGCCGGCCCGGCGGGCCGTGGCGGAGCGCGTTGTCGACGAGGTTCGAGACGACCTGGTGGACGCGCTCGGCGTCGCCCTCGACCGTCAGGTCGGAAGCGCAGCTCGTGACGACGGGCGAGTCGGGTGCGCGCAGCGCCGCCGTGCTCGCCACGGCATCGAGCACGCTGGCGAGCGGGAAGACGCGGCGCGCGAGCGGGAGCGTGCCGGCCTCGAGCCGCGACAGATCGAGCAGCTGCTTGCACAGGCGGCTGAGCCGCTCCGCCTGGTCGAGCAGCAGCTGCAGCTTCGCGGGATCGGCCGACTCGACGCCATCGACGAGATTCTCGAGTCCCGCCTGCAGGGCTGCGAGCGGCGTGCGCAGCTCGTGCGAGACGTTGGCGACGAGATCGCGACGCACCGTGTCGGTCTGCTCGACCTGCTCGGCCATCGCGTTGAACGCCCGCGCGAGGCTGCCGACCTCGTCCTGCGACGTCGCCGTCACGCGGCTTCGGTAGTCGCCGGCCGAGATCGCCTCTGCCGCGCCCGCCATCTCCCGCAACGGCGAAGTCATGCCGCGTGCGAGGAACTGCACCATCACGAGCGCCGAGAGGATCGCCGCGAGCCAGCTGATCGCCCCCGCTCCTCGCGTCAGCTCGAACACCAGCATGCCAATCACCACGGCCACGACGATCACGATGCCGAGCTTGACCTTGATCGAGCGGACCTGGTCGAGGGGTCTCAGACGGTTCCGCCTCCGAGCGCGTAGCCGAACCCGTGGGCCGTGCGCACGAACCCGCGCCCGAGCTTCTGGCGCAGCGCCTGGACGTGCGAGTCCACCGTGCGCTCGCCCGATCCGTCGGCGTAGCCCCAGACCTGCATCAAGAGCTGCTCTCGCGTGTAGACGACGTTCGGGTGCGCGAGGAACCAGCGCGCGAGGTCGAACTCGGTCGTCGTCAGGTGCACCGCGTCGCCGCCGCGGCGGGTCAGCCGGGCCGCGACGTCGAGCTCCACCTCGCCGAGCGAGAGCGACCCCTCTCCCGCGATCGCCTGCTCGGCCGAGGCGAGCCGATCGCCGCGCCGCAGCATCGCCCGCACGCGCGCGACGAGCTCGCGCGGCGAGAACGGCTTGGTCAGATAGTCATCGGCTCCCACCGCGAGCCCGACGACGATGTCGGTCTCGGTGTCGCGGGCCGTCAGCATCAAGACGGGGACCGGCCGCAGCCGCTGGATCCGGCGACAGGCCTCGAGCCCGTCGAAGCCGGGCAGCATCACGTCGAGGATCACGAGGTCGGGCTCGACCCGCTCGCAGAGGGCGACGGCGGACGGGCCGTCGCCGGCCAGCTCGACCGTGAACCCCTCGCTCGCGAGGCGCGCCGAGATGGCGTGTGCAATCGCCGCGTCGTCCTCGATCACGGCGATCGTGCGCTTGCCGGTCATTCCCCCATCGTAAGCCCCTGCCGCGGAGACGTGGCGGCCCGCGTGTGGGGATCTGATGGAGACCGGGCCGCGGCATAGTTCCGGTCAGTGCGTTCCGCTCTCGCCATCTGCCTCGCCCTGCTGCTCGCGATCGCCGCGCTCGCCGGCTCGGCCGCACCACGTCCTGGCGCGACCCGCGCGACCCTGCGGATCGCGCCGGAATGGCGCGTTCCGGACGCGCTCTGGATCCCGGTCCTCGTGGCGCGCGACCGCGGGTTCTACCGCGCTGTCGGGCTCGACGTGCAGGTCGTGCTGCCGTCGGCGAGCTCGTCCACGACCGCGCTCGTCGGCGGGGGCGGCGCCGAGGTCGGCTTCGCCACGACGCCCGAGCTCGTCTACGCCCGGCGTGCCGGCCGCCCGGTCGTCTCGATCGCGAACCTGACCGCCCACAACAACTGGGGCATCTACGCGCTCAGCGGCAAGACGGTCGACGCCCCGGGCCTGCAGGGCAAGCGGATCGCCGTCGACGGAGGAATCTGGAGCACGATCATGCTCCCCTACGTGCTCGAGTCGGCCGGGCTCGAGCTCGCCGACGTGCAGCAGGTGCCGTCGCCCGCGGGCGTGATCCCGGCGCTGATCGACAAGCGGTCCGAGCTGGCCGCCGACGTGACGAACTTCGGCGGCGCCGAGGCGCGCTATCGCACCGGGCGCACGCCGTCGTTCCTCCCCGGCACCGCCGCGGGCGCCCCCGACATCCCGGTCTGGACCTATCTCGCGAACGGGACCTGGCTGACACGTGACCCCGCTTCGGCGAAGGCGTGGCTGGCGGCGACGAGCGCGGCGACGCGCTGGGCCGTCGCCCATCCCGCGCAGGCGGTCGCGATCCTCGAGGCCGCGTATCCGGGGACACGGCACCTCCATCGCCTCAACCTGCTTGCCTGGAGCGCGACGATCCCGCTGCTCGGCCCGCTTCGCCAGGACGACGAGCAGTGGTCGGAGCTCACCGCGGCGATGATCAAATCGCAGCAGCTGCGCCGGGCGCAGCCGCCCCGGTCGTACTTCACGAACCGCTTCCTGCCACGCGTCAAACGACAGCCGTGACGAGGCCCACCGCGGCGCTGACGGCGATCACGCGGACCGGCGAGACGCGCAGGCGCAGGGCGACGAACGCGCCGACCGCGAGCGCGATCGGCACCCAGTCGAGCGCGCCGTCTCGCACCAGCACGTGCCGGCCGAGGTAGACGGCGAGCCCGGCGATCACGCCCACGACCGCGACCGTCACGCCGGCGAGCGCATCGGCCAGGCGCCCCGTCGGGCGAGCTCGCTCGATCACGGGTGCGAGGTTGAGGATGAAGACGAAGCTCGGCGCGAACGTGCACGCGGTCGCGACCGACGCTCCCGCGAGGCCCCAGGCGAGCGACCCGCCGTGGTGCTCGCCGGCGAGGAAGCCGACGAACGTGTTGACCATGATCAGCGGTCCCGGGGTCGTCTCGCCGAGCGCGAGGCCGGCGACCATGTCGGCGGGCGAGAGCCAGCCGAAACCGCGCACCGCCTGATCGGCGACGAACGGCAGCACCGCATAGGCACCCCCGAACGTGACGAGCGCGGCCAGCGAGAAGAACCCGGCGAGGTCGGCGATCACCCCTCCGGCGAGCAGCAGCGCTGCGAGCGGGACGAGCCACGCGACGAGCGTGGCCACGAGCCGCGGCCGCCAGGGCGTTCTGGGAGCGGGCTCGGCGGGCGCGTCGCCGTGCGACTCGGGCTCGCCGAGCCGGCCCGGCAGGAGCGCGCCGAGCGCGGCCGCCGCCGCGATGATCGCGAGAAATGGGATGTGCACGACGCTCGCGGCGAACGACGCGAGGGCCAGCCCGACGGCGAGCGGGGTGCGCACCACTCGCCCGCCGATGCGCAGCACGGCCGCGGCGACGAGCGCGACCACGGCTCCCCCGAGCCCGCGCACGACGCCTGCGATCTCGACGACGGTTCCATAGCGCCCGTAGACGCCGGAGAGCACGCACAGCAGCACGAACGACGGCAGCACGAAGAGCCCGCCGGCGGCGAGCCCGCCGCGGACGCCGTGCAGCCGATAGCCGATGTACGACGCGAGCTGCTGCGCCTCGGGCCCGGGCAGCGCCATGCAGGCGTTGAGACCGCGCAGGAACGCCCCCTCGTCGATCCAGCGCCGCCGCTCGACGATCTCCTCGTGCATCAGCGCGATCTGCCCGGCCGGTCCGCCGAAGCTGATGCAGCCGAGGCGCAGCCAGAAGCGCAGCGCCTCACCTTCGGTCGGGTGGGCGGGCACGCATGGATCATGATGGATGGAGTGCCTGCGGTCGACGTGATCATCCCGAGCCACAACGGCGCGCTCCTGCTCGAGTCGTGTCTCGCGGCGCTCGCGCGGCAGACGCTCTCGCCGGCACGCGTGATCGTGGTCGACAACGGCTCGAGCGACGGCTCGAGGGCCCTCGTCGAGCGGGCGGGCGCCGAGTGGCTGCCGCTCGGGCGAAACGCGGGCTTCCCGGCTGCCGTCAACGCGGGAATCCGCGCCTGCTCGTCGCCCTACATCGCGCTCCTCAACAACGACGCGATCGCCGAGCCCGAGTGGCTCGCCGAGCTCGCAGGCGCGCTCGAGCGCGACCCCGCGATCTCGTTCGCGGCATCGCGCATGATCTTCACCCGCGAGCGCGGCATCAACGCGGCGGGCGACTCGTTCGACGTGCGCGGTCGCGGTGGCTACAACCGCGGGATCTTCGAGCCGGACGGGCCGCGCTTCGACGAGCCGCGCCTCGTCTTCGGCGCCTGTGCCGGAGCCGCGCTCTACCGCCGCGAGCTGCTCGACGACGTCGGCCTCTTCGACGAGGAGTTCTTCCTCTCGTGGGAGGACATCGACTTCGATCTGCGCGCGACGCTGGCCGGCCATCGCTGCCTCTACGTGCCCGGCGCGATCGTCCACCACGACCAGGGCGCGTCGTCGAAGCCCGACCGCCTGGCGCTCGAGCGCCGCAACAAGGCGCGCCTGGCGCTGCGCGATCTGCCGCTGCCGCTGCTTGGCCTCTACCTCGCGCTGCTGCCGCTGCGCGAGGCCCGCGAGACGCGTGCGGCCGGCCAGGGAGTGCGCGACTACGGCGCGCGCCTGCGCCCGTACGTCGGCGAAGCAGGCTGGGCGCTGCGCCGGCGCGGCCTGATCGAGCGCCGCGTCTCGCTGCGAGCGCTCTGGCCGGTGCTGACGCGCGAGTCGCTGCCCTACGAGCCGGGACCGGTCAGACGCGGATGAGCTCGAGACCCGCGACCGCGGCGTAGTCGTGATCCTGCGTGATCACGGCGACACCGTGCGCGAGCGCCGTCGCAGCAATCCAGGAATCGTTGACCCCCATCGGCAGGGCCGCATCGCGCAGGGTGACCCGGAGCCGCGCCCAGGCCTCGGCAACGCGCTCGTCAAGCGGAAGCGCCTCGAGCTTGCTCGCATCGCTGAGCGTCGCGAGCCGTCGGTCGCGCGCCTCGAGGGTCGCCGCGGCGAGCACGCCCGCCCGCAGCTCTCCGATCGTGATCACTGAGACGCCGATCCTCTCCGGAAGCAGCTCGACGGCAAGCGGCCGTCCGGTCTCGCGCGCGATGAAAACGCTCGTATCGGCGATGCCCGCGCTCACGGCAACGGGAGGTCATCGGTCAGATCCGGCGCAAGCTCCCGCAGCTCGCCGCGCAGCCCTGCGTCAGCCTGGCGGCCCGCGATGCTGCGAGCGAACTCATCGCGTGCAACCCAGCGCCGGCGGTATCGAATCGCGGTGAGCAGCGCCACCGCACGCCCGTCGACGGTGATCGTGATCTCCTCGCCCGAGTCCACCCGATCAAGCAGCGCGCGCGTGTTGTTCCGCAGCTCGCGGGAGGCGACCTGAGCCATGGGAACATCGTAGCACATCTGCGACGATCGTAGAAGAACGCCGGTCGATGCCTGACCCGATCGATGCCAGACTGCGGGTCATGCACGTCGACGACGCGATCCGCACCCGCCGCACGATCAAGGAGCTCCGCGACGAGCCCGTCGCGGCCGCGACCGTGCGCGAGCTGCTCGAGCTCGCCGTGCAGGCTCCCAACCACCACCTGACCGAGCCGTGGCGCTTCTGGGTGCTCGGTCCCGCGACGATCGAGCGGCTCGTCGAGGCGACGGGAGACCGCAAGCTGCGCCGCTCGCACACCGCGATCGTCGTCGGCATGTCGGTCAGCGACGATCCGCATGTCGCGCACGAGGACGAGGCGGCCTGCGCCGCCGCGATCCAGACGCTGATGCTGGCCGCCACCGCGCGCGGCCTCGCGAGCTACTGGCGCACGCCCGGAGTGTTCGGCCTGCCCGCGTTCGCAGCCACGATCGGCGCGCCGCCCGAGACGCGCTTCGTCGGGCTCGTGCACCTCGGCGAGCCGTCGCAGGAGGCGCCCGACGCGCCGTTCCGCAGCGCCGATCCCGTCACGACGTGGCTCGACTGACCGCCGCCCCGGTCGGATCGGTGCTGATCGAAAGCTGATGTCCCGCGCGGCGCCTGCGTGCGAGCAGCCCGGCGGCGAGCAGCGTCGCCCGCACGCGCGCCGCGGCGACGGTCGCGCAGTCGGCGGACGGGAGATCGACGAGCGATGCCACCGCGGCGCCCCAGACGTCGGCGAGCGCGATCGCGCCGGCCCCGGCCTCCCGCAGCGAGGCGACGCCCAGCTCGACGAGCGAGCGCGCGTCGGCTCCCGCATCCACGAGCTCGCGCAGCCCGCGCCACTCCTGGATCTGGAGGCCGGCGGGCGAGCGAGCCGGGCACAGCGCGAGCTGCAGCTGGCGGCCGCGAATCGTGCCGCCTGCAACCACGACGGCGATCGGCTTGCCGCCGCAGAGCGGGACCGCCTCACGGACCGGCGCGCGCAGGTCGATCACCGGAACGCCCGCGCGGAGGGCGGCCGAGGCGTCTGCGTGCGCCTGCAGCGAGGCCAGCACGATCAGCTTGACGCCGCGTCCCACGAGGTCGTCGACGAGGCGCTGGGTGCGATCGCTGACGACACGCGGGTGCTTGGCCGCGTAGGGCGCGTAGGCGCCGTCCGCGAGCAGCATGACATCCTCGCGCGGCAGCGCTCGAGCGATCGCCTCGACCACCGAGCGCCCGCCCGGCCCCTCGGCGAGCACGCCGATCGGGGCGAGCTCCGTGCTCACGCCCGCGGTCGCGTCTTCTGCGGGTCGTAGATCGGATAGCGCTCGACGAGTGCCGGCACGAGCCGTCCGTCGGCCAGCGTCACGTTCATCGCCTGGCTCAGCTTGGCGTACTCGGCCTCGACGCAGGCGAGCCCGATCAGCCGGTCGACGCTCGGCGAGCGTCCTGCGCTCGGCGACAGCAGCTTGCCGATCTCGCGGCCGTCGCGCATCACCGGCGTGCCGTAGTCGGGCGATTCCTCGCCCGCGATCACGAGCGTGACCATGCGATGCGTGATGCCCGCGGCCTCCTCGGCGACGAGCGCGGCCTGGCCGTGGAACGCCGGCTTGTCGAGCTTGATCGAGCGCTCCAGGTTCGCGTGGAACGGCGAGGTGAGGCTCGGAAAGTAGTCATAGCCGATGAAGATCAGGCCGCTCTCGATGCGCAGTGACTCGACGGCCGCGAGGCCGTAGGGGCGGATGCCCATCGCCGCGCCCTGGTCGAGCACGGCGCGCCACAGCTGCTCGGCCCCCTCGGGGCGGCAGAAGATCTCGAAGCCGATCTCGCCGGAGTAGCCGGTGCGCGAGATCCAGCAGCCCTCGACGCCGCCGATCGTGACGCGCTGCGGCACGAAGCGGAAGTACTTCAGTCCGGCGATGTCCGCATCGGTCAGCTGCTGGATCAGCTCGCGCGAGCGCGGGCCCTGCACCTGCAGGTGCGGCAGGCTCTCGGTCTCGTCGGCGATCTCGACGTCGAAGCGGCCCTGGCAGATCTGCCGGAAGTGGTCGGCGTCCGTCGACAGCGCCGTGACGACGAGAATGCCCGCCTCGGTGTTGCCCGTGTTGTAAACCGTGCCGTCGCCGAGCATCTTGCCCCGCTCGTCGCAGAACGCGCCGTAGCGCACCTGCCCGACCGCGAGCGACGCCATGTCGCTGGTGAAGCAGTAGTCGGCGGCCTGCAGCGCGTCCGGCCCGCGGAACGCCCACTTCTGCAGCGGCGACTCGTCCCACACGCCGACGGTCTCGCGCACCGCGTGGTGCTCGGCCACCGGATCGCCGAAGTCGCTGATCCAGTCCCAGCCCTCCCACTCCGCGAAGCT
The DNA here is from genome assembly GCA_031361905.1 of Actinomycetes bacterium. Classification (GTDB taxonomy): domain Bacteria; phylum Actinomycetota; class Thermoleophilia; order Gaiellales; family JALYLC01; genus JANLRV01. The sequence goes on along the minus strand of JANLRV010000016.1, from coordinate 1,277 downwards.
GCCGTTCATGCGGCGCTGCACCGCGTCGAACGCCGTCTTGCGCAGCACGTCGACCGGCAGCTGGAAGACGGAGGTCGTGTCCTCGGGCTCGGCCGGCTCGTTGACCGTCAGCAGATCGAGCGGAGCCGGCTGCACGGCGGGCGGCGGCGCGAGCAGGCCCGGTGAGGCGTCGATCGGCGACAGCGGCGCCTCCACCGGCATGATCACGACGGGCTGCGAGCGGCGGGAGATCTCCTGATGACCGGGCGGCAGCACCTCGGTGACGCCGAGCAGCGCGCGCGCCGCAGCCGCGTTCGGCAGGGTGCGGTAGCGCTCGAGGCTGCGCATCGGATCGCGATCGATCGCCCGTCGCAGGCGGCGCAGCCGGGCCTGCTCGCCGGCGCCGAGACCGGGCGTCGTGAAGATCGCCTGCTCGACGTAGCTCTCGACGACCTTGTTGCCGACGAGGCCGACGTCCGCCTCGCGCGCACGGCCGGTGCGCGGCGAGTAGGTGACGACCGAGCGCACGAGCTGCAGGTAGGCGTTCCACGTCGAGAGCACGACCTCACCGCGTGTCCGGCAGCCGGTCTCGGGGATCGCGAGCAGCGTGATGCGCCGATCGTTGATCGTCTCGAGCAGCGCCTCGGCGGTCGGCTGCAGCAGCGTGACGAACTTGTGCATCGGCCAGACGTCGAGCTGGTTGTAGTCGCCCGGCTCGCAGCCCACGCCGATCACGTACGTGTCCGCGTAGCGGAAGAAGCTGCCCTGCCCGCCGTGCTTCTCGCGCAGCGCGTCGTAGAACAGCGTGTTCGTGCCGCAGATCAGGTTCGAGCAGCCGCAGCCGTCCATCGGCGCAGCCAGGATCACGCCGAGGCGGTCGACCCCGGGCTGGTAGCCGCCCGCCCACAGCTCCGAGAGCGGCGCGTCGGCACCGCCCCGCTCGACGATGAAGTCTTCGGAGTTGAGGGCGTAGGAGGAGTGCATGGCCCGGAGTAAACCACAGTCGCCCTGGCGCCTTGGCGCGAGGGCGCTCGGGCGTCGCCACCGATCGAGCGCACCTCGCCTGGCTGGCGCCAGTCATCCACCCGTCCTGCGTTCACACGAGACGAACGATCAAGACGACCAGGAGGATGATGAAAAGCAATCCAATGATTCCGTAGCCCGTGCCAAAGGCGGCGATCACGGTAGCGGCAGGCATGGTGCGACTCCTTGAGTGGGGTATCGACGTGCACTCACCATCTACCCGGCGCCGGCGAAAGCTACACACGGTCGCTCGAAACGTTCGCTCAGAGCGTGGG
>JANLRV010000058.1:0-4542 GCA_031361905.1 Actinomycetes bacterium | reverse complement strand
AGCACCTCGCGGCGACCGACGATCTGATGGACGGCCCGACCTCGCGCATGCTGCGGACGCTGATCGGGCAGACCGCCGACCGCCTCGCGAGCTGCGCCGCGACGCCCCAGCTGCCACGCGACGCCGACCCGAGCTCGCCGGCGCGCTACCTCGAGGCCCCGCCCGCACGCGACGCGAGCTTCGACGTCGCGACCTTCGCCGGCTATCGCGTGCACGAGATGGGCGCCTCGCCGAACGAGATCCTGCGGCACCTGCTGTACACGAACGCCTACGGCGAGATGGAGGCGACGGAGGTGCTCGGCCGCGCGCTCGCCGACGCGCGCGAGCTGCCCTGGGCGATGCGCCGCCAGCTCTTCCGGCAGCTCTGGGACGAGGGCCGCCACGCCGAGACGAGCTGGCGCCGCATGCACGATCTCGGTGGGCCGCCCGACCCGCTGCCGCAGGCGCCGCCGGTGATCCACGGCGTGCTCGAGGGGATCGCCGATCCCGTCGACCGGCTGCTCGTGCTGCAGCGCGTGATCGAGGGGCGCGTCGTCGAGCGGCACCGCCTGCGCGTCTCGACGGTCGCGCGCGACCTCGGTGACCCGATCACCGCGCGCATCTACGAGTACATCGTGGCCGACGAGCGCCAGCACGTCGCGAACGCCCGGTGGATACCGCTGATCGTCGGCGACGACCCCGAGCGGATCGCGCTGCTCGAGCGCCTGCAGTCGGCCTGCGAGGCGAGGCTCGAGGAGATCCTCTCGCGGCGCGTCGACCAGACCGTCGGGATGCGCGGCTCGTGAAGTTCGAGATCGACCGCGAGGCGTGCATCGAGTGCGGCGCCTGCCGCCGCTACTGCCCGGTCGACTGCATCCCCTACGTCGGCCTCGAGCACCGCATCGAGCAAGACCCCTGCACGGGCTGCACGATCTGCTTCGCGGTCTGCCCCGCCGACGCCGTGCTGGTGCACGAGGACGGCCGCGCGCAGCCGAGCCTCGCGTTCGACGTGATGGAGCGCGTGCGCTTGAAGGCCTTCGCGCGAGGACCGAGGGCCCCCGCCCGCTAGCGCCCGAGACGCGAGCGCACCGAGGCCGCGATCGCCTGCGCGTTGACGAAGAACGCGTCCTCGAGCGGAGGGCTGAACGGGATCGGGTGATCGGGCGTCGCGAGGCGCCAGATGTCGTCGAGCGAGCCGATCGCCCGCTCGGCGACCTCGGCCACGAGCTCGCCCGCCCACCCGCCCGTGCGCGGCGCCTCCTCGACGACGAGCAGGCGCCCCGTGCGCTCGACCGACTGGACCACGGCGGGGACGTCGAACGGCCGCAGCGTGCGCAGATCGATCACCTCGCAGTCGATCCCGTCGCCGGCCAGCTCGTCGGCGGCGGCGAGCGCCTCGTGCACGCTCTTCATCGCCGTCGCGATCGTCAGATCGCTGCCCGCGCGCACCACGGCCGCGACGCCGAGCGGGATCGCCTCGCCGGTCCCCGCCGGGCCCTTCACGCCGTAGAGGTGCTTGTGCTCGAGAAACAGCACCGGGTTGTCGTCGCGGATCGCCGAGAGCAGCAGGCCCTTGGCGTCGCCCGGCAGCGCGGGCGCGACGATCTTCAGGCCCGGCACATTCTGGAACCAGGGGGCGGGCATCTGCGAGTGGATCGCGCCGAAGCGCACGCCCCCGCCGACCGCCGAGCGGATCACGAGCGGGCAGGTGCCCTGGCCGTTCGAGACGTACCAGAACTTCGCGGCCTGGTTGATCACGCCGTCCATCACGAGCGGCAGGAAGTCGCCGAACATGATCTCGAGCACGGGCCGCAGGCCGTTGATCGCGCTGCCGTAGGCGGCTCCGATCAGCGCGAGCTCCGAGATCGGGGTGTCGAAGACCCGCTCGCCGTGGCGCTCCGCGAGGCCCTTGGTGACGGCGAAGACGCCGCCGGCGGCCGCGATGTCCTCACCGAAGTGCACGACCGCCGGATCGCGTGCGAGCTCCTCGTCGAGCGCCTCGAAGATCGCGCGCCGAAACTCGATCTCGCTCATCGCGCACCTCCGGCGAACTGCTCCACTGGCAGCGACGGGTCGGGCCACGGCGCCGCCAGGGCGTTCTCGACGATCGTCTCCATCTGCCGCTCGACCTCGGCGTCGATGCGATCGACCTCGGCCTCGTCGAAGCCGTGCTCGTCGACGAGCGCCCGGCGCGCGAGCAGCAGCGGATCGCGCTTCTTCCACTCGTCGAGCTCTCCGGGCTTGCGGTAGGCGCCGGGGTCGCTGCGGCTGTGGCCGACGATGCGGTAGGTGAGGATCTCGAGGAAGACGGGGCCGCTCCCGCTGCGCGCCAGCTCGAGCGCCGAGGCCGCGGCCTGGCGGACCGCGAAGACGTCGTTGCCGTCGACGATCTCGGTCGCGATGCCGAGGGCGCGCGGCCGATCGGCGATCGCCCCCGCGGTCACCGTCTCGGTCGGCGTGTACTCCATGTAGAGGTTGTTCTCGCAGCAGAAGACGACCGGCAGCGAGCGGATCGCCGCGAAGTTGAGGCACTCGGCGAAGTAGGCCTGGTTCGAGGTGCCATCGCCGAAGAACGCGACCGCGACGTTCGGCTGGCGGCGCAGCGAGAACGCGAGCGCAGCCCCCGTGGCAGCCGCCATCGTGCCGCCGACGATGCCGTAGCACCCCATCAGCCCGTGCTCCAGATCGATCACGTTCATCGATCCGGCGCGGCCGCCGCAGACGCCGGTCGCACGACCGAGCAGCTCGTCCATGAACCCCTGCGGGCTGACCCCGAGCGCGAGGGCGTGCCCGTGGCCGCGGTAGGTCGCCGCGACGCGATCCCCCGCTGCGAGCGAGCTGCAAACGCCGACCGCGCTCGCCTCCTGGCCCGAGTAGAGGTGCGTCGTGCCGTGCACCTCTCCCTTCTGGAAGAGCGCCTGCACGGCATCCTCGAAGCGCCGGATCAGCCGCATCCCGCGGTACAGATCGAGTCCGTCGGTCATGGCACCAGCAGGAATTTGACGCCGTCAGCCGCGCGCGAGCGCGAGAGCGCCTGCTGGAAGTCGCCGAGCTCGACGACGCCGGTGATCAGCGGCGCGAGCTCGACCGCCCCCTCGTCGATCAGGCGCATCGCACGGCGCCAGGAGGTCGGGTTGGAGGCGAATCCGGCACGCACGCGCAGCTCCTTGAAGCAGATCTCGTCATAGGGGACGGTGACGCGCTCGCCGCGCAGGCCCATCTGCACGATCGTGCCGCCGCGGCCGACCGTCTCGAGCGCCGCCGCGATGCCCGACTCGGCCCCCGAGCACTCGACGACCACGTCGGGGGCATCGCCGGCCCAGGGCTCGTCGGCCGTCGAGATCTCGAATCCCAGCGAGCGAGCGAGCGCGAGGCGTGCCCCATCGTGCGGGGCACCGCGCACGTGCACGCGTCCCCCGGCCGCTCGGGCGACCTGAGCGGCGATCAGGCCGATCGCACCCGGGCCGATCACGAGCACCTCGTCGCCGACCTCGATCGCGCCCGGGTCGCAGAGCGAGTTGCAGCAGCAGGCGACCGGCTCGCAGATCGCGGCGGCGTGGTCGCCGACGGCGTCCGGCACGCGGTGGAGGTTGCGGACGGGGAGGCGCACGCGCGGCGCGAACGCGCCGTCGACGTGGGTGCCGATCGACTGCCGCAGCGGACAGATGCTGGGTCGCCCCGCACGGCAGAAGCGGCAGACGCCGCAGGTCGAGTAGAACGTCTCGGCCGTCACGCGCTCGCCGAGCCACGACTCGTCGACGCCCTCGCCGAGCTCGGCGACGACGCCGCACAGCTCGTGGCCCATCGTGACCGGCGGCACGGCCGGGTACTCGCCGGCCTCGATGTGCAGGTCGGTGCCGCAGACGCCGGCCGCGCGCAGCTCGACGACGACCTGCCCCGGGCCGGCGATCGCCTCTGGGCGCTCGGCGTACTCCACGTGGCCCGGACCGGCGGCCATCTTCGCGACCCCGCGCATCACGAGATCGCCAGCGTGTAGCGGTCGACGGCCTCGCGATCGAAGCGGAAGCCGATGCCCGGCAGGTCCGAGAGCACGATCTCGCCGTCGCGCACCACCATGCGCGTCTCGGGCTCGACGATCTCCTCGAAGTTGTAGACGCCCTCGTCGAGTGAGAAGTGCTCGACGACGAGGCCGTTGTCGACGGCCGCGGTGAGCTGCGCGTGCAGGTTGTGGTGCCAGTGGGGAGCGACCTGCACGCCGAACGCCGCGGCTGCATGCGCCGCCTTCATCCACTCGCTGACGCCGCCGCACACGCACGCGTCGGTCTGGTGGATCTGCGCCGCCCTGGCGCGCAGCAGGTGGCCGAAGCCCCACGCCGTGGCCTCGATCTCGCCCGTCGCGATCGGCATCGCGACCCGCGCCGCGAGCTGGGCGTGGCCATCGATGTCGTCGGGCAGGAGCGGCTCCTCGAGCCACCAGATGTCGTGCGGCGCGAACGCCTCGGCAGCCTTGATCGCCTCGGCCACGCTGCGGTAGGCGTTGTTCGCATCGAGCGCGAGACGGCCGTCCGGCCCGAGCGCCTCGCGTGCCGCCCCCACGCGCGC
>JANLRV010000223.1:0-36561 GCA_031361905.1 Actinomycetes bacterium | reverse complement strand
GGCGAGATCGGCCAGGCGGAGCGCGAGCGGCTTCGGATCGATCTGAGGGTTCTGGGGGATGTCCGGGCCGGTCGCCTCGGGCCGCGCCCCGCTCGCGGGCTGCTGCGGACCGCTCGAGCCGCAACCGGCGAGCAGCGCGGCGGCGAGCGCGCAGCACGTGGCGATCCGGGAGGCCGAGAGCATCTCTCTGCTATCGGCGCCTCTGGCGCGACGGTTTAGAAGCGCTCACGGAATGCCTCGCGCTGCCTGGCGGCGTCTCACTGCGCCTGGACGGCGATCGCCTCTTGCGGTTCCGTTCGAAACAGGAGCCGCTGCAAGGCGATCCCCGCCCAGTGAGCGTCAAGCCGCTGTGCGGCTTGACGCGGGGTTTGGTTCGTCTGCTGGTAGCAGACGAACAAAAGAAGCCACTCGCCAGCCATTCACGAATCACTCTGTGAGAGCTTCGTAAGAAGCGCTCACAGAATGCCTCGCGCCGCCGGTCACTCACGATTCATTCTGACACGAACTCTGAGCGGCGCCAGATCACGGGGAAGCGCGGCGACGCGAGCGGCGCGCCCGGCGTCAGCTCGTCCTCGAGTCCCGGGAACGGCGGAGAGGTGCGGTGCGGGCGCGGCGCGTAGGTGACGTCGTCGCCGCAGAGCCGCAGCGAGAACGCCCGGCGGAGCGTCGCCGATCCCGCCGCGCAGTGCAGCGTCAGCATCGAGAAGGCGACCGCATCGCCAGGTGCGAGGTCCCAGGCGATGATCGGGAAGCTCGCGCGGTCCTGCTCGATGTCAGGGACCTCCTCGAGCGCTCCGTCGTCGAACACCATCGGGGTCCCGGCGACGAAGCTGCGCGGCATGTACCACGGCCCGGCGTGCGAGCCCGCCACGAACTCGGGCGTGCTCTCGCGCGGCACGGGATCGAGCGGGATCCAGAACGAGACGGTCTGCAGCCCGTCGATGCAGTAGTACGGCTGGTCCTGGTGCCACGGCGTTCTCTGGGTCGTGCCCGGCCGCTTGACGAGCGTGTGGTCGTGGAAGACGCGCACCTCCTCGCAGCCCAGCAGCGCGCCGGCGGCCGCGCCGGCCTGCGACCCCTCGATGATCGAGCGGTATTCCTCGAGCTCCTGCCAGCGGCAGAAGTCCTCGAAGAAGCCCTCCTTGTCGATCGCGAGCGGCCCCGGGTCGGCGAGGTCGTGCTCGATGCCCCGGCGCAGCAGCTCGACCTCGCCGGCGTCGAGCAGGCCGCGGATGCAGCAGGCGCCGTCGCGGCGGAAATCGTCGATCTGATCGTCGGTCAGCATCGTCCGGGAGTGTACGGAATCGCCCGCTCGGCCCCCGGGCCGTACGATCTCGCTGTGCCCGCCCGGACGTTCACCTTCGTGCGGCACGGCCAGACGGCCTGGAACGCGGCATCGCGGCTGAACGGCGACCCGACGACGTTCGTGCCGCTCACCGAGCTCGGTCGGCAGCAGGCGCTCGCCCGCCGGCGCGAGATCGCCGGAGCGCGCTTCGATCTCGCCATCCACACGCGCTTCGTGCGCACACGCCAGACGCTCGAGCTGCTGTTCGGCCGCCACGCGCCGCGCCTGCGCGTGCTTCCGGCGTTCGACGACGTGCGCGTCGGCGCCTTCGAGGGCGCGCCGGTCGACGAGTACCGGGCCTGGCGTCGCATCAACGGCCCCGCGATGCCGGCGCCGGGCGGCGGCGAGGCACGTCTCGACGCGCTGCGGCGCTACGCGCTCGCGGTCGACATCCTGCTCGCCTCCGACGCCGAGCGCGTGTTCGCCTGCGTGCACGACCAGACGATCCGGTTTCTCGCGAACGCCGTGCTCGGCGCCGATCCGATCGCCGGGCCGGTGCGCTCGATCGCGAACTGCGAGCGGCGCGACTTCACGCGGCGCGAGCTGCTCGCGGCCCGCGCGGTGATCGCGCGACGCCTTGGCGCCGGATGACCGCGCAAGCGGGCATGATCTGGTCTGACCAATGATCTACCGAGGGAGTTGGGATGGCGTACGTCGTGTGTGCGAAGTGGACCGCGAAGGATGGCGAGGCCGACGAGGTCGCGCGCTGCGTCGCGGCCATGCTGGGCCCGTCGCGCGCCGAGCCCGGCGTGCTCCTCTACCAGCCGCACCGGGATCCTGAGAACCCGAGCGTGTTCTTCTTCTACGAGCAGTACCAGGATGCCGCTGCGTACCAGCTGCACGTGGAGTCCGAGCACTTCAAGCAGCACGGCTTCGGCGACGCGATCCCGCGCCTCGAGTCGCGGCAGCGCGAGTTCTACGAGACGAGCGGGTAACACGCCTCGGGGGGTGGAGAAGCTGCGGGCGCCCTGATCCACCCCCGAGCTTCCTACGCTTGCAGGCGGCCGCGCGCCGCGAGCAGCTCGCAGACGCGCTCGACCGGCATCCCCGGTGAGCGGTGGCCCTGGAAGCCGATCATCGTCTCGCCGGCGCAGAGCACGTTGACGACCGCCTCCTCCGTCGCCTCGACGACCGCTCGGAAGAACGGGTCGATCTGCGGCCACGGCACGAAGCGCAGCTCCGAGTAGCCCGGATCCGTCGCCTCGGCCTCGTCCAGCTCGCTCTTCAGCGTTCGCGGGTTCGCGGTCGAGAGCGCCAGGAAGATGTCGCCCGAGAAGTGCGAGCCCGTCGTGCCCGTGCGCGCGAGGCCGAGCGGCACGCGGCGCGCGAGCGCCTTGCACTGGCCCGGCAGGAGCGGCGCGTCGGTGGCGACGATCACGATCACCGACCCCGCGCCCGGGGGTGCGAGCCAGGAGGAGTCCCCGTAGGGATTGTCGTCGAGGAGATCGAGCCCGACCGGGACGCCCGCGATCGTGAGCTCGTCGCGCGAGCCGAAGTTCGCCTGCACGAAGACGCCGACCGTGTAGCGGTCCTGGCCGTGCTCGACGACGCGCGACGACGTCCCCGAGCCGCCCTTGAAGGCGTAGCAGTTCATCCCGGTACCGCCTCCGACGCCGCCCTCCAGCGGGCGGGCGCCGCTCGCCGAGTCGATCGCGGCGGCGACGTGATGGGCCTTCAGGTGGTGACCGTTGATGTCGTTGAGATAGCCGTCCCACGTCTCGGCCGCGACCGGGAGCGCCCACATCGACGCTAGCTCCGGGTGGCAGGTGTTGACCCAGTCGATGATCGCCTCGTGCGCGGTGCCGACGGAGTGCGTGTTCGTGATCGCGATCGGCAGGCTGACCGCACCGAACTCCTCGACCCAGGTCGTGCCCGTCATCTCGCCGTTTCCGTTCAGCGAGTACCAGCCGGCGACGCACGGATCGTCGGGGTTCGCGCGCCCGCGCGGGCAGATCACGGTCACGCCGGTGCGGACGTCAGTGCCCTCGATCAGCGTGGTCGCGCCGACCTCCAGCCCCGGGACGTCGGTGATGGCATTGAGCGGGCCCGGATCCCCTCGAAATGGGATTCCGAGGTCTCGGGCGCGTGGACGTGGCATGGCGCGCACACTACACTCGCGCGCACGGGAGCGGCTGCTACGGTCCTCCCGTTCTGGGATCTCTCCGCGGAGCAGATTCTCCACAGTGAAGGGTCGTTCATGAGGTTACGGCGCGGCGGGGGAAGCGGCGATATCGAGAACCGTGAGTCCGAGGGGGGCAGCACAGGCGGCTTCGGCGGGCTCGGCGGTGGCTCGGGCGGCGGTCTGGGCGGCGGAGGACTGGGCTCCGTGCTCGGCAACCTCGGGCTGCTCAAGATGGGCTTTCCCGGCATCGTCATCCTCGTCGTGCTGTTCTTCATCAGCGGCGGCTCGAGCCTGCTCGGCGGAGGCGGCGGCGGGCTCGGCATCCCGGTCGCGCCGAGCCAGTCGAAGGTCGATGACATCAACGCGAACACGGTCGGCTCGTCCAACCTCCCCGGCGACGTCAAGCCGGGAACCGTCGAGTTCGTGACGGCTGCCCTCGACGACATCCAGGTGAGCTGGGACAAGCAGTTCGCCGCCTCGGGCCAGACGTACACCCACGCGAAGCTTCGGCTCTTCAGCAACTTCGTCAACACCGGGGGCTGCGGCTCGGCACAGAGCGGAACCGGGCCGTTCTACTGCCCGGCCGACAGCAGGGTGTACCTCGATCGCGGCTTCTTTGACGAGCTCGCGAGCAAGTTCGGCGCGCCGGGCGACTTCGCGCAGGCCTATGTGATCGCCCATGAGATCGGGCACCACGTGCAGAACCTGCTCGGCATCAGCGAGAAGGTGCGCCGGCTCGAGCAGCAGCATCCGAGCGACCGCAACGCGTACTCGGTCCGGCTCGAGCTGCAGGCCGACTGCTTCGCGGGCGTGTGGGCCCACGCCGCGAGCCAGGAGACGGTGCTCGACGACAACGGCAAGCAGGTCGCGGTGCTGGAAGCCGGCGACATCGACGAGGGGCTGCGCGCTGCTGCCTCGGTCGGCGACGACTACATCCAGAAGAATCTGGGCTCGGGCCGCGTCGATCCCGAGACGTGGACGCACGGCTCGTCGGCCCAGCGCCAGAAGTGGTTCAAGCAGGGCTACACCACCGGCAATCCCGACACGTGCGACACGTTCACGGGAGACGTCTGACCGATGGAGCAGGCCGAGCGACGCATCCTGGCTGCCGGCCTCGCCGGCCTCGTCCTGCTGATCCTGCTCGCGATCGCGTTCCACGGCGATCGCGACGGCGATGGCTCGAAGACCGTCGGCGGCAACGTGGTCGTCCCGGCGGGCGGCGTCAGCGTCACGGTCAGCGGCAAGACCGCGAACGTGCGCGGCACGGTGACGACCGACGCGATCAAGACCGCCGTGCTCGCCGCGGCCAAGGTCACGACTCCCGACGGCGCCGTCACGGACGAGCTCGAGGTCGCACCGGGCGGGCTCGGCGTGCCGTGGATCGCCGCGGCAGTGCAGGCGCTGCCGCAGCCCAAGGAGGGGTTCAAGAACGTCCGCCTCGACGCCACGGCGAGGTCGGTGACGATCTCGGGCGTCGCCCCCTCGAAGGCCGCCAAGCGCGCGCTCGAGGGCCGCATCGCGACTGCGCTCGGGTCGGCCCCGGGCGTGCGCGCCACGAACTCGCTGACGGTCGCGGTCTCGCCCGACACGGCCGCCTCGCAGGCGCAGATCGATGCGGCCATCAAGGGCGGAACGATCTCGTTCCAGGTCGGCAGCGCGGTCATCACGCCGGCCGGAAAGCGCATCCTCGATCGCATCGTCCCGCCGCTCAAGCGGTATCCCAAGGTGGTCGTGCAGATCGCGGGGCACACCGACAACACGGGCTCCGCCGCGGACAACCAGAAGCTGAGCCTGCAACGTGCCGTGGCGGTCAAGGCCTATCTCGTCTCGAAGGCGATCGCGGCCAAGCGCCTGACAACTCGCGGCTTCGGCGCCTTGAAGCCCATCGCGAACAACAACACACCCTCCGGTCGCGCGCGAAACCGGCGGATCACCTTCACGGCGCAGTAGGGAGCCGGGCATGTGGGAAGAGATCAGTGAGATCGTCATCTGGATGGTGCTCGCGGCGTTGCTCGGCGTGCTCGTCGGCTGGGCGCTCGCGACCGCCATCGGGAACCGCCGGCGCCGCGCCGTGCGCGCGCGCGCCGACGAGCGAAACCGGGAGTTCGCGATCGGCCGCGACGTGATGGAGCCGCCGCACGAGGACGAGCCGGACGCCTGGTCGGAGGGCACCGCCACGGCGGGGCTCGCGAGCGCCACCTCCGAGAACCCCCAGCTCGCGTTCGACGAGATCGCCGACGACGATGATCTCCCTGCCGTGCCGTCGCAGCCGGCGTTCTTCGACGTGCCCGAGGTGCGCTCGCACGCGAGCTCCGAGGCGGTCTTCGACGAGGACGACGACCTCGAGGCGATCCACGGCGTGGGTCCGAAGCTCGCGAACCTGCTGCGCGCGAACGGCGTGCGCACGTTCCGCCAGATCGCGGCGTGGGGTGATGCCGAGATCGATGCGTTCAGCGAGCACCTGCCCGACTTCCCGGATCGCATCCGGGAGGAGGGCTGGGTCGAGAGCGCGCGCGAGCAGCACGAGCGGAAGTACGGTCTCTGATCTCCGCCGGGTGAGCACGTCGTCGCCCGCGCCCGCGCTCGCGCTCGACGCCCCGCGTGCCGAGGTGCTGGCCTTCGCGGCCGAGCTGATCGAGCGTGCCTGGCGCAGCTTCGATCACCCGCGCCCGGATCAGCCGCCGATCGGCGGTCGCGTGCAGGATCTGCTCGCGCTGGCGCTGCCCGAGCACCCCTCGCCGGTCAAGCGCGTGCTGGCCGACGCAGCCGCCCTGCTCGACGAGAGCATCGCCCAGCCGAGGCCCCGCTACTTCGCGTTCGTCGGCAGCTCGGGGCTCGAGATCGGCGTGATCGGCGACGCGCTCGCGAGCTGCTTCGATGTCAACCTGGCCGCCTGGGCGGCCGCCGCGACGCAGGCCGAGGAGCAGGCCGTGCGCTGGGTCGGCTCGTTTCTCGGCTACCCGGCCGAGGCGGGCTCGTTCACGAGCGGCGGCACCGTCTCGAACCTGACGGCCCTCGCGGCGGCGCGCGAGCGCGCGCTGCCCGGCTCGCGCGCCGACGGCCTCGCCGGCCGGCGGCTCGCGATCTACTGCTCGCAGGAGGCCCACTACTCGGTGCTGCGAGCGGCCGAGCTGCTCGGCATCGGCTCGCGCTCGGTGCGGTCTCTCGCCTGCGATCAGGACCGGCGCGTGCGCCCCGATCTCGTCGCGGCTGCGATCGAGCGGGATCTCGCCGACGGCGTCGTGCCGGTCGCGGTTGTCGCGACGGCGGGGACGACGCTGACCGGAGCGGTCGACCCGATCGCGGCGCTCGCCGACGTCTGCGAGCGGCTCGGCGTCTGGCTGCACGTCGACGGCGCCTACGGCCTTCCGGCGGCGGCGACGGAGCTCGCCCGCCCGCTCTTCGCCGGCCTCGAGCGCGCCGACTCGCTCGCGCTCGATGCGCACAAGTGGCTGTATCTGCCGAAGGCCTGCGGCGTCGTGCTCGTGCGTCACCGCGAGACGCTGACGCACGCGTTCTCGCACCACGAGGCGTACATGCCCCACGAGCGCGGTCCGGAGAACGCGGTCGACATCACGCTCGAGTACTCGCGACCGTTCCGCGCGCTCAAGCTCTGGCTCGCCTTCCGCGCACATGGAGCGGAGGCGTTCCGCGTCGCGATCGAGCGGAATCTCCGGCAGGCGCAGCTCCTGCAGGCGTCCGTCGAGGGGCATCCCGAGCTCGAGCCCGCGCTCTCCCGCCCGCAGCTCTCGACCGTCCCGTTCCGCCACGTGCCGCGGAGCGGCGGCGTCGATCTGAATCGCCACAACGCCGCGCTGGCCGCCGCGATGCAGGTCGACGCCCGTGTCTGGGTCGCGCCCGCGACGATCGACGGAGACGTCTACCTGCGGCCGTGCTTCGTCAACTTCCGCACCACCTCGCAGGATGTCGAGGCGCTCGTCGAGGTCGCGCTGGAGCTAGGCCGAGGCCTCGTCAGCAGCCGATGAGGCGCGCCGCGAGGTAGCTCTCGACCTGGTCGAGCGCAACGCGCTCCTGCGTCATCGCGTCGCGCTCGCGCACCGTCACGGCGTGATCATCGAGCGACTCGAAGTCGATCGTGATGCAGAACGGCGTGCCGATCTCGTCCTGGCGGCGGTAGCGCCGGCCGATCGCTCCGGCGTCGTCGAACTCGACGTTCCAGCTGCGGCGCAGCTGCGCCGCGAGGTCTCGAGCCTTCGGCGAGAGGTCGGCGTGACGCGAGAGCGGGAGCACGGCCGCCTTGACCGGCGCGAGCCGGCGGTCGAGGCGCAGCACCGTCCGCTTGTCGACGCCGCCCTTGGCGTTCGGGGCCTCGTCCTCGACGTACGAGTCGAGCAGGAACGTGAGCGCGCAGCGATCGACGCCGGCGGCGGGCTCGATCACGTACGGGACCCAGTGCTCCTCGGCCTCCTGGTCGTAGTAGCGCAGCTCGGCGCCCGAGGCGGCCGCGTGCACCTTGAGGTCGTAGTCGGTGCGGTTCGCGATCCCCTCGAGCTCGCCCCACTCGCTGCCGCTGAAGCCGAAGCGGTACTCGATGTCGACGGTGCGCTTGCTGTAGTGGCTGAGCTTCTCGGCCGGATGCTCGTAGACGCGCAGGTTCTGCTCGTCGATGCCGAGATCGGCGTACCAGCGCATCCGCTCGTCGATCCAGTACTGGTGCCACTCCTCGTCGCTTCCGGGCTTGACGAAGAACTCCATCTCCATCTGCTCGAACTCGCGCGTGCGGAAGATGAAGTTGCCGGGCGTGATCTCGTTGCGGAAGGACTTGCCGATCTGCCCGATGCCGAAGGGCGGCTTGCGGCGCGACGATGCCATCACGTTCGCGAAGTTGATGAAGATGCCCTGGGCCGTCTCCGGTCGCAGGTAGGCGAGGCCCGAGTCGTCCTCGACGGCCCCGAGGTAGGTCTTGAGCAGGCCGTTGAAGCTGCGCGGCTCGGTGAACTGGCCGCGCTGGCCGCAGTGCGGGCACGGCAGGTCGGCGAGCCCGTTCGCAGGAGCACGGCCGTGCTTCTGCTCGTAGGCCTCCTCGAGGTGATCGGCCCGGTAGCGATGGTGGCAGCTCTTGCACTCGGTCAGCGGGTCGACGAACGCCGTGATGTGGCCCGACGTCTCCCACACCTCGCGGGCGAGGATCACGCACGAGTCGAGGCCGACGACGTCGTCGCGGCCCTGCACCATCGCGCGCCACCACTGCCGCTTGACGTTGTTCTTCAGCTCGACGCCGAGCGGACCGTAGTCCCACGAAGCGCGCAGGCCGCCGTAGATCTCGCTCGACGGGAAGACGATCCCGCGGCGCTTGCAGAGGTTGACGATCGTGTCGATGCGGTCGGCCATGGCCCTGCCAGGCTAGATGCTCAGGGTGCTCCCGGCGTCATCAGCGCCGGGAGCACCCGTGTGCATTGGAAGCTCGATTCGTGCTTCTTAGCCGGTAACGCCGGCGACGCCCTTGCGCGGCGGCGCGGCGCGCGTGACGATCACCGGCACCTTCGCGCAGACCTTCGTCGTGTTGCCGCCCTTCGCGCAGACGGAGTTGACGACGGTCCCGGCGCGATCGCGATCGACCACCGCCGTGAGCCTGTAGGTGATCGTCTTGCCGGCTCCGAGCGTCGCCACGGTCCAGCAGATCTGGCCGTTGCGGAGCGCTCCACCGGCGCGGTTCGGCACCGTCACGCCGTCCGGCAGGGTGTCGCAGACCTGGACGCTCTTGGCGGCCACGGAGCCCACGTTCTTGACGACGATCGTGTAGATCACGCGGCTGCCCGCCACGGCCTGGCCGGGCGTGACCAGCTTGATGATTGTCAGCCGGGTCTTGCTGTCGACCGCAGGCGGCGTCGTGCCGCTCGCCGGAGGAGTCGCGGGCGGGGGCGGCGTGACCTCGGCGGTCGCCGGCGGCGGTGGGGTGACGACCGGCGGTGCCGCGACGGTCACGCACGTGGTGGAGCTGTTGTCGCCCGGAGTCGTGTCGCTCGAATGCGACATCGTCGACGTGTTGCAGAGCTGTCCGGGCGCAGCGTCAGGGTTGATGCGGGCCAGCACCGTGAACGCGAGCGAGTCCCCCGCGGCGGGCGGGATGAACGTGCAGGTCACGGTCTGCCCCGCGTTCGTGCAGCCCGTCGAGGCCGAGACGAACGTCAGCCCCGCCGGCAGCACGTCCGTCACGGTTCCGGTCGGATGGCTGGGAATCGAGATCTGGGACGTCACGGTCAGCGTGTAGGTGAGCACGTCGCCGGGGCTCGCGCTGGCGCGGTCCACGGTCTTCGTCATCGAGCCCTCGAAGTGGGCGAACGCCGACGCCGGCAGCACCGCAGCGGCCGTCAGCACGAGCAGCGCGATCGCCAGGCGACGCGCTCTGAAGGTGACAAGGGATCTCATCGGCACTCTCCTTCCAGATGCGGATCCGGCGCGCGCCGAGGCGAGCACTTCGGTTCCGCCGCTGCCACGATCAGGGGATCGGGGCACCCTTTCTATTGGGCGGGCGCAGCGAGTGTCCTTCCCGGGCGGAACCCGCCCGAGGGCGCTAGATCGTTGTCCGCGAATTGGCGTGCTGGTTCGCGGCGTCGGATTCGTCACGGCCGAGAGCGACCGCCACTCCCGAATCAAAGCGCCAATTCACGGACAACGATCTACTGCCGCCCGAGCGGCGACTGGATCGTCGCGAAGAACTCCCCGCGCGTCTTCGGGTCGTCGCGGAAGGTCCCGAAGACGCTCGTCGTCACGGTCGTCGAGCTCTGCTTCGCGACGCCGCGCATCGACATGCAGAGGTGCACCGCGTCGAGCATCACGCCGACGCCGCGAGGCTCGAGGAGCTCCATGATCGAGTGGGCGATCTGCTCGGTCAGGCGTTCCTGCACCTGCAGCCGGCGTGAGAACAGATCGGTGATACGCGCGAGCTTCGAGAGCCCGACGATCTTCTGATCGGGGATGTAGCCGATGTGCGCCCGTCCGAAAAACGGCAGCAGGTGGTGCTCGCACATCGAGTAGAACTCGATGTCCTTGACGACCACCATCTGCGAGAGGCCCTCCGAGGGAAACACGCCGCCGCCGATCACGCTCTCGACGGTCTGGCCGTAGCCGCTCGTGAAGAGCTCCCAGGCACGGGCGACGCGCTCCGGCGTGTGGGCCAGTCCGCTGCGCGCGGGATCCTCGCCGATCGCCGCGATGAAGTCGCGCGTGATGTCCTCGAGCCGCTTCGTCACGCAGCGAGGTTACCCTGGATCCACCGGTTGGTGGGTTCGTGGCGGGCCTGCTGGTGGCCGTCAGGACGGGCTGACACCAGCCAGCAGGATGCGACACACCCACCAAACGGTGGATCCAGGGTTACACCGCGGCGAGGCCGGGCCGGACCAGCCGTGGCGGGCGCACGAGGCCCGAGTCGTCGTAGGGCGGTGGCGGCGTCCGCTCGAGCGGTGCGGCGTCGAACGACGCGAGCACCCGCTCGCTCGACGGCTCGCCGTAGAGCGTCGTTCGCTGCATCGGCACGCGCCCGGCCGCGTGGATCACGTGCTCGAACTCCTGCGGCGTGCACTCCTGGCCGTGCGTCGCGCCGGCCGCTCGCGTGATCGACTCGTCCATCAGCGTGCCGCCGAGGTCGTTGACGCCCGAGGCGAGCAGCTGCGCCGCTCCCTCGGCTCCGAGCTTCACCCACGAGGCCTGGATGTTCGTGATGTGGGGGTCGAGCACGAGCCGCGCCGCCGCGTGCAGCACGAGGCACTCCTCGAAGGTCGGTCCACGGCGCGTCAGCCCGCGCAGCGCGATCGGTGCCTCGTCCGAGACGAACGGCAGCGGCACGAACTCCGTGAACCCACCGGTCTCGCGCTGGAGGTCGCGCACGGCGAGCAGATGGCGCGCCTGGTGGATCGGCTGTTCGAGATGGCCGAACATGATCGTCGCGGTGGAGCGCAGGCCGATTCCGTGAGCCGTCCGCATCACCTCGAGCCACTGCTCGGTGTTGACCTTGTCGGGGCAGAGGTCGCGCCGGATCTCGTCGTCGAGGATCTCCGCCGCGGTGCCGGGCAGGCTGCCGAGGCCGGCATCACGCAGCATCTCGAGATAGTCGGCGAGCTCCCAGCCCGCGGTGGCCGCGCCCTGCCACGCCTCGAGTGGCGAGAACGCGTGGATGTGCAGGCGCGGGAGCTCGGCGCGGATCGCCCGCACGAGGTCGAGGTACCACTGCCCCGTGAAGCCGGGGTGGATGCCGCCTTGCAGGCACACCTCGGTCGCGCCGCGATCCCACGCCTCGCGCGAGCGACGCACGATCTCATCGACCGAGAGCAGGTACGCGGGGCCGCGCAGGTTCTCGGCGAGCTTGCCCTTGCTGAAGGCGCAGAACCCGCACTTGAAATAGCAGACGTTCGTGTAGTTGATGTTCCGGCAGACGACGTAGGTCGCCTCCTCGCCGCAGCGCAGGGCACGGCGCCCGTCGGCGGCCTCGACGAGCTGCTCGATCTCCGGTCCGCGCGCCGACAGCAGCGCGACCGTCTGATCGATCGTCAGCTCGTTTCCCGACTCGCTCGCGGCGAGCGCCGTCGCGAACGCCGTCGAGACGCCGCCGGGCAGCGCGCGCCGCGGTGGAGGGCTCTCGCTGACGCCCGTGAACCAGCTGCGCTCGCGCCGGGCGAGCCCGAGCCCGTCGGACGCCGCGAGCACCGCCGGGCGGACCGCCTCGTCGAGCCACTCGGGGCCGAGGAAGGTCGGATACGTGGGCAGGCGCGGCACGAGCGTGAAGCCCGCCTCGGCAGTCGCGGCCTCGAGCCGATCGAGCTCGGGCCAGGGCGCCTCGGGGTTGACGTGGTCCGGCGTCACGGGCGAGACGCCGCCCCAGTCGTTGATGCCGGCCTCGAGCAGCCGGGGAAAATCGCCGGCCGAGAGGTTCGGCGGCGCCTGCAGCGAGATCTCCGGTGGCAGGATCAGGCGCGCCACGGCGATCGTCCAGAGGTGGTCGCTGACCGACGGCTCGGGAGCCGCGAACATCTTGGTGTCGGCCTTGGCCCGGAAGTTCTGCACGATCACCTCCTGCAGGTGGCCGTGCCGCTCGTGCTGCTCGCGCAGGGCCAGCAGCGCCTCGACGCGCTCGCGCCGCGTCTCGCCGATGCCGATCAGGATGCCGCTCGTCGTCGGGATGCGCAGCGCGCCCATGCGGTCGAGGCAGTCGAGCCGGACCGACGGGAGCTTGTCGGGCGATCCGAAGTGCGGCAGGCCCCGCGTCGAGAGGCGCTCGCTGGCCGTCTCGAGCATGATCCCCTGGGAGGCGCTGACGCGCCGCAGCGCCGCCAGCTCGTGATCGTCGAGCACGCCCGGGTTGGCGTGCGGGAGCAGGCCTGTCTCGCGCAGCACCGCCTCGGCGCAGTGGGCGAGGTAGGCGGCGGTCGACTCGAAGCCGAGCTCGGCGAGCTCCTCGCGTGCCACCCGGTAGCGCAGCTCGGGCTTGTCGCCGAGCGTGAAGAGCGCCTCGCGGCAGCCGGCCTCGGCGCCGGCGCGTGCGACCGCCAGCACCTCGTCGACGCTCAGGTAGGCGCGCTCGCCTCTGCGCGGCGGCTTCGCGAACGTGCAGTAGTGGCAGACGTCCCGGCACAGGTGCGTGAGCGGGATGAAGACTTTCGGCGAGTACGTCACGAGCGAGCCGAAGGCCTGCTCGCGCACGGCTCGAGCGCGCTCGAGCAGCGTTTCGAGGTCGCCTTCCGTGTCTGCCAGAGCGAGCGCCTCGGCGGATCTGAGCACCGTCACGACCCGGACGGTAGCGCAGCGGCGCGGGACGGATGTCCGGGTTTGGTGGAGCCGCGGCGGAACCCGCTATCGGAGCAGCGGGGCGATCTCGCCTGCGAACCGCTCGAGGAAGCCCGACTGGTCGGCGGCCGGGCTGTGGAAGACGAGGTGGTCGAAGCCCATCGCGACGTACGCCCCGATCCTCTCGGCGGCCTCATCGGGGTCGTTCGTGCAGATGAAGCGCGACGGCGCGAGGTCGAGATGCTCGCCCGCGATCCGCTCCAGCTCAACCGGGTCGTCGACGTTCTTCTTCAGCTCGGCCGGCAGCGCGAGCGCGGCCCAGAACTCGCAGTCGCGGCGCGCCTGCTCGACGTCGGGGTGGTAGCTCAGCTTGATCTCGATCATCCGCGTGAGCGCGGCGGGATCGCGTCCCGCCTCGGTGGCTCCGCTCGCGACGGCGGGCAGCAGCGTCTCGGTGTAGAGCGCCGGATCCTTGCCGCTCGTCTGGATGAACCCGTCCGCGTTGCCGCCGACCCACGCAGCGCCCTTCGGGCCGCCGGCGGCGATCCAGATCGGCGGCGGCACGTCGGGGCGGTCGTAGATCGTCGCCTTGACCGTGTGGAAGTAGGTGCCGTCGAAGCTCACGCGATCCTCGCGCCAGAGCGTCCCGATCAGCGTGACCGCCTCCTGCAAGCGCCGCAGGCGCTCGCCGGCCGATGGCCACTCGACGCCCGTCGGGGCGATCTCGTTGAGGGCCTCGCCGGCACCGAGCCCGAGGAAGACGCGGCCCGGGGCGAGGCAGGCGAGCGTCGCGAAGGCCTGCGCGACGACCGAGGGGTAGTAGCGCACCGTCGGTGTCAGCACGCTCGTGCCGAGCTCGATCCGGCTCGAGGCCGCCGCGAGCGCGCCAAGCCAGGGCAGCGACGCGGGCGAGTGTCCGCCCGTGTGCCGGAACGGCTGGAAGTGGTCGGAGATCGCGACGCTGTCGAGACCGAGGCGCTCGGCCTGCAGCGCGTAGTCGAGCAGCTCGCGCGGGGCGAACTGCTCGGCCGAGGCTTTGTAGCCCAGCTTGACCGCCATCACCAGCCCCGCAGCGTCGTCGCGGTGATGCGCATGGCGACCGAGTAGTCGCTCGCGAAGCTCGCCGGCGTCCAGCCGTTGCGCTCGATCAGCGCGGCGTACTTGTGCAGGTAGGCCGCGTTCTGGTCGGCAGGCGGCTCGTCGGCGAGCGCCGCGTCGCCGAGCGCGACCACGATCTCTCCGCC
This sequence comes from Actinomycetes bacterium, assembly GCA_031361905.1. Lineage (GTDB taxonomy): Bacteria > Actinomycetota > Thermoleophilia > Gaiellales > JALYLC01 > JANLRV01. The sequence continues at coordinate 22,109 of JANLRV010000223.1, read as the reverse complement.
TACGTCGTCGCCGTTGAGATGCAGCGAGACGCGCGGCCGCGAGGCGAGGTTGCGCAGCTTGGCAGTGCCGGGCTTCGAGTACAGCAGGAACGAGCGCTCGCCGTCCCAGAGGAACCAGACCGGGACCGGCTGCGGCGTGCCGTCGGCTGACGTGGTCGTCAGCCAGGCGAGCCGGTCCTCGCGCAGACGCTGTTCGGCGCGCTGCCCGAAGGCGGTCGTCGGATCGAGTTCGAATGCCATCTGCGCGCTCCCGTCTACGATGCGACCGATGGTAGCCGTGATCCCGCTGAAGGCGCTCGAGCGTGCGAAGTCGCGGCTCGGCGAGGTGCTCGACGCCGACGCCCGCCACGATCTCGCGCTGACGATGCTCGCCCGCACGGTCGAGGCGTGCCGCCAGGCGGGCCTCGATCCGTGCGTCGTCAGCCCCGATCCCGCGGTGCATGCGTCGGCGGCGCTGCTCGGCGCCCGCTCGCTCGACGACGGCGGCGCCGACCTCACCGAGGCGATCACGCTCGCCCTCGCACACCACGCCGACGCCGCCGTGGTGGTGGTCGTGGCCGCGGACCTTCCGGAGATCACGTCCGAGGCGCTCGTCGAGCTGCTCGAGGCGGCGCGGCCGCTGGCCCTCGTGGCTGCGGCGGATGGCACGACGAACGCGGTCGCGGCGCGGCCGCCGGCGACCTTCACGCCGAGCTATGGCCCTGGCAGCGCCGCGCGACACGGCGGGGTGCACGTCCGCATCGCCGCGCTCGAGCGCGACCTCGACACGACCGACGACCTGCAGCGCGTGCTCGCTCCGTGCGGGTAGCCCTGCTCGCGGGTGGCGTCGGCGGTGCCCGCTTCGCGCGGGGGCTGGTCGCAGCTGTCGGCGCCGAGAACGTCACGGCGATCGTCAACGTCGGCGACGACTTCGTGCACTGGGGCCTCTCGATCTCGCCCGACCTCGACACGGTCCTGTACACCCTCGCCGGCCGCATCGATCCGGCAAACGGCTGGGGCGTGGCCGGCGACACGCACGAGGCGATGCAGGTCTGCTGCGAGCTCGGCGGGGCGGACTGGTTCCAGCTCGGCGACCGCGACCTCGGGCTGCACATCGCTCGTAGCGAGCGTCTCCGGCGCTGCGAGCCGCTCTCGTTCGTGACCGCCGCGTTCGCCGAGCGCCTCGGCGTGCGCGCGCGGGTCTTGCCCGCGACCGATGATCCTCTGCGCACGCGCATCGTGACCGCCGAGAGGGAGCTCGAGTTCCAGCAATGGCTGGTCCGGCGGCGCGCGATCGATCGCGTCGTGGCGGTGCGCTTCGAGGGGTCTGCGACGCCGGCCCCCGGGGTGCTCGAGGCGCTCGCCGAGGCCGATCGGATCGTGCTCGCGCCGTCGAACCCGTTCGTCTCGCTCGACCCCATCCTCGCCGTGCACGGCATCCGCGCGGCGGTCGCCGGGCGTCGGGCAGACGTCGTCGCGATCACCCCGATCATCGCCGGCGAGGCCGTCAAGGGACCTCTCGTCGCGATGCTCGAGTCACTCGGTCACGCCCCCGGCGTCGTCGGGGCGCTCGGGTACCTCGCGCCGATCGCCGGCGTGGCGGTCGTCGACGAGCGCGATCGCGATGCGTGCGACGAGCTCGGCGCCCTGCTGGAGGTTCGCCTCGCCCAGACGCTGATGCACGACGCGGGCGCGGCCCAGGCGCTCGCCGAGGCCGCGCTTGCCTGAGCATCATCCTGAAACCGGCTCGACGCGCGCGCTTCCGGATGCCGGTGGTCCGATCTCGGTGATCCCCGTGTGCGGCCTTCCTCCGCTCCGTTCGGGCGACGACCTCGCGACGCTGATCCGGGCCGCGGTCGCGCTCCGCGACGGCGACGTCGTCGTGGTCGCACAGAAGGCGGTCTCGAAGTGCGAGGGCCGCGAGGTCTCGCTGCTCGGCGTCGAGCCTTCGGCCGAGGCGCTCTCGTACGCCCAGTCGGAGGAGGATCCGCGCGTGATCGAGCTGATCCTGCGCGAGTCGGTGCGCGTCGTACGCCGGCGCGGCTCGTTCCTCGTCTGCGAGACGCGCCACGGGTTCGTCTGCGCGTCGGCCGGTGTCGATCGCTCGAACACGAGCGGCGACGACCTCGCGATCCTGCTGCCCGTCGATCCCGACGCGTCGGCGCGCGCGCTGCGCGCCGCCTTCGCGCTCGAGCTCGCCGTGATCGTCAGCGACTCGTTCGGGCGGCCGTTCCGCACGGGCACGACGGGCGTGGCGGTCGGCTGCGCCGGGCTCGAGCCCGTGACCAGCTTCACGGGACTCGCCGATGATCGCGGCCGCGTTCTGCAGGGCACCGAGGTGCATGTCGCAGACCAGCTCGCGAGCGCCGCCGAGCTCGCAATGGGTCCGATCGGCGGCGTTCCGGCCGCCGTGATCCGTGGCTTCGACTGGGCGTCCGGCACGGCCGGCGCCCGCGACACGGTGATCCCAGCCGACCGGGATCTGTTCAGATAGTGCGCTGAGCAACGTTCTTGCGGGAATCGCGCAGACTCTGCCTACACTGCCCGCATGGCACCCATCAGCGACAAGGCCCAGAGCCTTCTCTCCGGCAAGAATTTCGGCATGCTCGGCACCGTCGGCTCCGACGGCGCGGCGCAGGTAACCCCCGTCTGGGTCGAGCTCGACGGTGACTCGCCGAGCTTCAACACGGCCACCGGCCGCCCGAAGCTGAAGCACATGCAGCGCGATCCCCGAGTCACGCTCACGCTGATCGATCCCGAGAACCCGTACAGCTACGTCGAGCTTCGCGGCACGGTCGAGCTGTCCGAGGGCGATGCCGCCGAGCAGCAGATCGACCGGCTCGCCAAGAAGTACATCGACCAGGACGTCTACCCGTGGCGCCAGCCCACCGAGGCGCGCGTGACGGCGAAGCTGAACGTGCTCAAAGAGATGGGAATGTGAGGGCGCCTCGCGTCAGCGTCCAGGTTCACCCGCAGCACTGCACCTACACGCAGATGCGGGATTGCTGGCTCGCCGCCGAGGAGGCCGGCGTCGACTGCATCTTCACGTGGGATCACTTCTTCCCGCTCTACGGCGAGGCCGACGGCGCGCATTTCGAGGGCTGGTCGTTGCTCGCAGCGATCGGCGCACTGACGACGCGCGTGCAGTTCGGCATGCTCGTCACCTGCATGACCTACCGCAACCCCGATCTGCTCGCAGACATGGCTCGGACCGTCGATCACATCTCGGGCGGCCGGGTCATCCTCGGCGTCGGCTCGGGCTGGTTCGAGCGTGACTACGAGGAGTACGGCTATCCGTTCGCCGACGTGAAGACCCGCGTCGCCCAGTTCCGCGAGGCGCTGCCGCGCATCGAGCGCCGCCTCGCGCGCCTCAATCCCGGTCCCGTCAACGGCCACATCCCGGTGATGATCGGCGGCGGAGGCGAGAAGGTGATGCTGAAGCTCGTCGCGCAGCACGCCGACATCTGGCACGGCTTCGGCGACGTCGACGCGTTCAAGCACAAGCTGGGCGTGCTCGATGCGCACTGCGCGACGGTGGGCCGCGATCCGTCCGAGATCGAGCGGTCGGCGACAGTGAACGAGAACGATCTGCGTGACCGGTCGGTGATCGATCGGATGCACGCGCTCGGCGTGACCCACTTCGTCGGCGTTGCCTCGGCGCCGACGTTCGATCTCTCGGGGGTGCGGACGCTGCTCGCCTGGCGCGACGCGCAGTGACCGATGTGATCGTGGTCGGCGGCGGGGTCGCCGGCCTGGCAAGCGCACGACTGCTCGTCCGGCGCGGTCTCAGCGTTCAGGTGATCGAGGCGCACGACCGCGTCGGAGGGCGCATCCAGACCGACGAGCTCGATGGCTTCCGGCTCGACCACGGCTTCCAGGTGCTGCTCGACGCCTACCCGGAGGCGCGCGCGCAGCTCGATCTCGGTGCGCTGCAGCTCGGCGGGTTCTACGAGGGCGCGCTCGTCCGTCAGGACGGTCGCCGGCACCGCGTGGCCGATCCGCTCAAGCACCCCCTCACGGCGGCGCGGTCGCTCGTGCACGGCATCGCGTCGCCGCGCGACGTGCCGCGCCTGGCGCGGCTCGCCCTCGCGGCTCGCGCGGGATCGCTCGACGAGCTTCTGGCGCGACCCGAGCGCTCGACCGACGCGCACCTGCGCGCCGCCGGCCTCTCGCCGCGCCTGATCGAGGGCTTCTTCCGGCCGTTCTGCGCGGGCATCCTGTTGGAGCGGCCGCTGGCGACGACGAGCCGGACGTTCGAGTTCGTGCTGCGGATGTTCGCGCAGGGGCGGGCGGTGCTTCCCGCGGGTGGCATGCAGGCGATCCCCGACCAGCTCGCGGCCGGGCTGGACGTGCGTCTCGGCACCGCCGTCGAGCGGGTGCGCGCCGACGGGGTCGAGCTCGGCGGCGGCGAGGCTCTGCCGGCGCGTGCCGTCGTCCTCGCGGTCGGCGAGCCGGCTGCCGCGAGGCTGCTCGGCGGCGAGGTGGGCTCCCGGCAGCGTCGCGTCTCGTGTCTCTACTACGCGGCCGATCGCGACCCGATCGGCGAGCCCGTGCTCGTGCTCGACGGCGATGGCGACGGCCCCGTCAACAACGTCTGCGAGCCCAGCTCGGTGGTGGGCGGCTACGCGCCGCCGGGCGCCTCGCTGATCTCGGCGAGCGTGGTCGAGGATCGCGGGCTCGACGACGCCTCGCTCGAGCACGCGGCGCGGCGCCAGCTCGCGGGCTGGTTCGGTCCGCAGGTCACGCGCTGGAAGCACCTGCGCACCTACCGCATCGAGGACGCGCTGCCCGGTCGCGAGCCGCCGTCGTCGGCGCTGCCGCTCGATCCGCTGCACCCCTCGGGCGTCGTGCTCGCCGGTGACTGGCTCGACGTCGCGTCGACGCAGGGCGCCCTCGCGTCGGCACGGCGAGCGGCCGACGCGGTGATCGGCGTTCTCGACCGCGCCTGACGATCGGCAGGTATCAGCGGGACGGCGCGCCGCTCCTCTCGATACACGATCGAAAGGGTCCCCATGCCATGTTTCGATGACTCGCGCGCGCTCTCGGAGCTGCACGCGTGCGTCTGGCGTTTTTCCAAGAGCCTGAAGGGCTCGGCGCACCCGCGCGAGCATCGCGCGGACACGTGCAAGCAGATGCACTGCAAGACGCTGCATGCCTCGACGGAGGTCAAGCTGCACGCTCACCGCCACGACTGCGACGAGGGCGTCGTCGACACCGATGGCGACCTGCTGATGCCGAACGTCGACTGGCTCTTCCGGACCCATGGCGGCGGCAGGGGCGTCGGCTCGGCGGCCTTCCGCTACCGGGCTCGCGATTTCACGATCGACGGAACGATGACCGCGATCATCAACGCGAACACGTTCCGCAAGCCGCTCGTCAATCCGGGGCTGATCGCGTGCCCGATGCCGACCGCCTGCGAGCTCCGCGGCAGCGTCGAGGGCCAGCTCTGCGGAGAGGTCACCGACGATCCCAACCAGCGCTTTCCGAACGGCGCTCGCCTCGTCGGCTCGCTGCGCTGGTGGTCAGAGGTGATCGACGACGAGGGCCCGGTCGGTGGCGTGACGGGCACGCTCGAGGGCGTGCTCCTGCCGGTCTGCCGCTAGACGAGTGATTCCGTTTCGTCGGGGGTTCTGGGGTGTGTCTCGGCTGGTTCTGGCGTTCTGCTCGCCGCGAGTCGGCCCTCGGCGCTGCTCGAGGGGCGTTGCGGCGGGTGTGGGCCCCGTCTCGCGGCGAGCGTCACTCCGGGGTTTTCCGGGCTTGCTTCGTTTGACCGCTGACGCAACGATCCAGCGATCAATCAGCTTGCTCGGGTGGGCCTCCGCGCCGACGTGCGACGATCACGCCGCAGAGCGCGATCAGCCCGCCGGCGATGCCGAGCGGCGGCGGGGTCTCGCCCAGAGCGACCCAGCCGAGCAGCACGGCGATCGGCGGCACGAGCAGCGTCATGCTCGCCGCGCGCCCGGCCGACGTGCGCTTCAGGGCGTAGCCCCAAGCGACGAATCCGAGCGCTCCCGAGACGACGCCGAGGTAGATCGTGCCCGCGATCGCGAACGCCGGCGCGCGTGGCAGCTCATCTGCCAGAGCCGGCGCGAACGGCAGGCACGCAGCCGTGCCGACGAGCGACGCGACGAGCGTCACCGAGACCACCGATGAGCACGCGAGGGCCGGCTTCTGCGCGACGACGCCGCCCGCGTAGGCCGCGGCCGCGAGCAGGCAGAGGAGCACGCCTCGCAGGGGCGCGTGCCCGTCGGACACGCCGAGCGCGATCACGCAGATGCCCGCGAGGCCGATCCCGCCGCCGATCAGCAGCGGGCGCGGAAACCCCTCCCGCAGCACGACGCCGGCGAGCAGGGCGATCAGCACCGGGCCGATGTTGACGAGCATCGCGGCGGTTCCGGCGTCGACGAGGCGCTCACCCGAGGCCAGTGCGACGTTGTAGACGCCGAACCAGAGCGCGCCGCAGAGCGCGGACCGCCGCGGCAGCGGCTCGCGTCGCGCCGTTGCAAGCGCCGCGAGCAGCACGGACGAGACGCTCAGGCGCAGCAGGCTCATCGCGCCGGGTGAGAGATCGTCCGAGACGGCGCGAATCGCGACGAACGCCGAGGCCCACGCAGACACCGTCGCGAGGGCCGCCGCGAGCGCGAGCCGATCGCCTGCTCGTGTGCTCGACCCCGCTGCCGGCATCTGCCGATCGTGGCACGGCTCTGTCCCCGTCACCGGCGGGTATCGGACGAATGGGCCTACAATCCGCTCGGCACCGAACGCAACGACGCAGCGCAGGAGCATCGACGTGGAAGAGATCGAAGGCCTCGGCACGTTCTACCTGGGCAAGCCGTACGACCTGGCCGCGAAGGCCAAGGGCGATGGCTATGTTCTCTACGACTCGACCGACCTGACGACCCACGGTGTCTGCGTCGGCATGACCGGGTCTGGCAAGACGGGCCTCTGCATCGGCCTGATCGAGGAGGCCGCGCTCGACGGCATCCCATCGATCGTGATCGACCCGAAGGGCGACCTCGGGAACCTCGCGCTCCGCTTCCCCAACCTGCTGCCGTCCGATTTCAGGCCGTGGGTCAACGAGGAGGATGCTGCGAAGGCGGGCGTCTCGGTGGACGACTACGCGAAGCAGCAGTCCGAGCTGTGGGCCAAGGGGATCGGCGACTGGGGCCAGGACGGCGCGCGCATCCAGCGCCTCTGCGATGCCGCGGACGTGCGCATCTATACGCCGGGAAGCGATGCCGGGCTGCAGGTCTCCGTGCTCGGCTCGTTCGCGCCCCCGCCGGACATGTCCGACGGCGAGGCGGTCCGCGACGGCGTCTCCTCGATCGCGACCGGCCTCTGCGGCCTGATGGGGATCGAGGCCGATCCGATCTCGAGCCGCGAGCACATCCTGATCTCGAACATCATCGCGAACGCGTGGTCGGGTGGCCAGGCGCTGGACATCACCGCGCTGATCGGCCTGATCCAGACGCCGCCGTTCACGAAGGTCGGCGCGCTCGACCTCGACCAGTTCTACCCCGAGAAGGATCGCGGCAAGCTCGCGGTGCAGCTCAACAACCTGCTCGCCGCGCCCGGCTTCGACCTCTGGCTGCAGGGGCAGCCGCTCGACATCGGCCACTTTCTGCGCTCGGACGCCGGCAAGCCGCAGGTCACCATCTTCTCGATCGCCCACCTCGGCGACACCGAGCGGATGTTCTTCGTCACGCTGCTCTTGAACGCCGTGCTCGGGTGGATGCGCGGCCAGTCGGGCACCTCGAGCCTGCGCGCGCTGCTCTACATGGACGAGATCTTCGGCTACTTCCCGCCGAACGGCGAGCCCTCCTCGAAGAAGCCCCTGCTGACGCTGCTCAAGCAGGCCCGCGCGTTCGGGCTCGGCGTGCTGCTGGCGACGCAGAACCCCGTCGATCTGGACTACAAGGGCCTCTCGAACTGCGGCACGTGGATGATCGGCCGCCTGCAGACCGACCAGGACAAGCAGCGGCTGCTGGACGGACTCGAGGGCGCGGCGAGCGGAAGCGGGTTCCAGCGCGGCGACATCGAGAAGATCCTCTCGGGGCTGGGCGCGCGCGTGTTCCTGCTCAACAACGTGCACAAGAGCCAGCCGGCGGTGTTCCAGACGCGCTGGACGCTCAGCTATCTGCGCGGTCCGATCACGGGCACGCAGATCAAGACGCTGATGGCCGGAGTCAAGGCGGCGCTCCCGACGCCGGTCCGCGTCGCGTCGCCGGCCCCGGTGACGGTTGCAGGCAGCGTCGCCACGAGCGCCCCGACCGCCCCGAAGGGCGTCACGGCGACGTACCTGCCGCTGCGCGGTTCCGCGCCGGCCGGAGCCTCGCTCGTCTACGTCCCGATGCTGCTCGGCAGCGGCAAGGTGCGGCTGCTCGACACGAAGTCGGGAATCGACCAGACGACCGAGAACACGCGACTCGCGGCGTTTGCCGATGGGCCGATCCCGATCGACTGGAACGCCGGCAGCGACGTCTCCGTGCCGGTCGGCGACATGGAGAGCGAGCCCCGTGCCGGCGCCGCCTTCCACGATCTCCCCGCGCCGGCGCGCGACCCGAAGGCGATCACCGGGTTCTCACGCGACTACACCGACTGGCTCTACCAGACGCAGGAGCTCTCGCTGCTCCACAGCGCGGCTCGCAAGGCGTTCTCGACGCCGGGCGAGTCGGAGGCCGAGTTCCGCGCGCGCATCGCGCAGGACGCGCTCGCGGGCCACGACCACAAGACGGAGGCGCTTCGCCAGAAGTACGACACGAAGGTAGCGGCGATCCAGGAGAAGATTCGCAAGGCGGGGCAGGCGGTCGACCGTGAGAAGGACCAGTCGAAGCAGGCCGGGCTCAACGCGGTGCTCAACATCGGCACCTCGATCCTCGGCGGCCTCTTCGGTGGGAGGTCGAGCAGCACCACCTCGATCAAGCGGGCCGCGAGCGGCGCGAGCCGCGCGCTCGGCCAGCACAGCGACGTCGGCCGCGCCGAGGACACCGTGCACGCCTACCAGCAGCAGCTCGCCGACCTCGAGGCGCAGTTTCAGGCCGATCTCGCCGCGGCGACGGGCTCCGATGGCTCGCAAGAGCCGCTCGAGACGGTCGTCGTGCGGCCCAAGAAGACCGACATCGATGTGACGCTCGTCGCGCTCGCGTTCGCGCCGCACTGGCAGGACGCGAGCGGCACGGTCTCGCCGGCCTGGGGCTAGCCTCGCTGACGAGCTCCAAGAAGAGCTTCCTTAGAGCTGGTTTCAAAAGTGTCGTTCGTGTCTGGGGTTGCTGGAGCGAGCGGGTCGCCGCAGGTCTCTTGCTGGGCGTGCAACGCCCAGCAAGAGAACCGTAGGACGATCCAGCGACTCCAGACACCCCCGAGACTTTTGAAACCGGTTCTTAAGAGAGACGGGCCGCAACGGTCGCGATGTGGCGCGCGTCGGTTCCGCAGCAGCCGCCGAGCAGGGTCAGCCCGAAGCGGTCGCGCACGGCGAGCATCGCGTCGGCAAACTCCTCGGGGTCCGCGCCGTGCAGCTCGCTCGACCCATCGAGCTCCTCCGGGGAGAGAGCGGAGGTGTTCGCCTGCAATCCGATCACCCGGCTGCTCGGCGACGCCGCCAGCGCGCGAGCGAAGATGGCCGGGTGGATGCAGTTCGCGAGGTACCCGATCGGCCGCGGATCGGTCGCGTCGTCGATCCGGCCGATCGCATCTGCGAGGGGCATCCCGTCGAGCAGCGTGCCGTCCGGTCGCAGCACGAAGCTGACGATCGACGGCAGCCCCGTGGCCGTCAGCGCGCGGGCCATCCCGATCGCCTCCGAGCACGCGGGCAGCGTGGCGGCGAGCAGTAGCTCGCAGCCTCCGGCGGCGAGGGACGCGGCCTGCCGGCTGTGCTCGCGGAAGGCGAGGCCCTCCTCGGGCGCCTGGTCGGGCCGGTAGGCGTCGCCGAGCGGACCGAGCAGCCCCGCGAGGATCGTCGGCACGCTCGCTCCGCCGCGCAGCCCGGAGAGGAAGGCCGCGTTCTGCTCGTTCAGCGGCTCGGCGGCGAAGCGGGATCTCGCGACCCGGGCCGTGCTCACGCGCCAGGTATCGGTGAGCAGCAGCATCGGCAGCCCGGCCGCCTCCGCGATCGCGAGGTACTCGCGGTGGACGCCGGCGAGGATCTCGGCGGCGCGCGGGTCGTGAATCAGCCCTGCGAGGCCGACGTCGGCATCGAACGGGACGTCTCCCGCCCGGCGCAGTCGCTCGTGGATCGAGCCCTCCCCGAGGAGCACGGGCGGGAGCGCCGGCCCCGGGACGGGAATAGCCCCCGCCGATAGTTCGTTGCTCATGCAAGTATCCATTGAGAGAGAGGGGCCATCAAATGGCAAGTATTCCAGCAGGGACATGGGCGATCGATCCGATCCACTCGAGCGTCGAGTTCAAGGTCAAGCACCTCGGCATCTCGACCTACTCGGGTCGCTTCAACGACGTTTCCGGCACGATCGAGACGACGGACCAGGGCATCGCGACGCTCGAGGGCCGTGCCAAGGCCGAGAGCGTCCACGTCGCCGACGAGAACCTGATCGGCCATCTCAAGGGCCCCGACTTCTTCGACGCGGCGTCCTATCCCGAGATCACGTTCGCTTCCAAGCAGGCGACGGTCAGCGGCGACGACCTCGTCGTCACCGGTGATCTGACGCTGCGCGGCATCTCGAAGGAGGTCCAGCTGAAGGGTGAGCTCGAGGGCGTCGGCAACGATCCGTACGGCAACACGAAGCTCGGCTTCACGCTCGAAGGCGTGATCAACCGGAACGACTTCGGCGTCAGCTGGAACGCGGCCCTCGACAGCGGCGCACAGGCCGTCGGCGAGCGCGTCAAGCTGGTGCTCCACGGCGAAGCGGTCAAGCAGTAGCCATGTCGGAGCCCTTCCGCATCCTCGGGGTCGCCGGCAGCATCCGCCGGGACTCCCACAACCGGGCCGTCCTGCGCGCTGCGCAGCGGCTCGTCCCCGCAGGCGTCGTGATCGACCTGTTCGAAGGCATCGGCGAGCTGCCGTTCTTCAGCGAGGACGAGGAGGGCGATCGCACGCCGGCCGAGGTGCTCGAGTTCCGCGAGCGCATCGATGCTGCCGACGCGTTCCTCGTCGTCACGCCCGAGTACAACGGCTCGCTGCCCGGAGTGCTCAAGAACGCGCTCGACTGGTCGTCCCGCCCGTTCGGCTCGACGGCGATCGTCGGCAAGCCGGCACTCGTGATCGGCGCCAGCACGTCGCCGTTCGGAGCGACCTGGGCGCAGGAGCACGCGCGCAAGGCGTTGCAGCTCTCGGGCGCCCGGCCGTACGACGGGGGATACGGCGTCGGCAAGGTCGCCGATCTGCGCGACGACGACGGCGAGATCTCGCACCTCGAGACCGAGGTCGCGCTGAGCACGCTGCTGGGTGAGTTCGTCCACTGGGCGAAGACGCCCGTCGGGGTCGACGACTTCTGATCGTCTCACGCGGCGCGTCGGTCCGGGGACGAAGGCGTCCTCAGGCCGACGTGCCGCCGTCGATACAGAGCAGCTGGCCGGTGATGTAGCTCGCCTCCTCGGAGGCGAGGAAGAGCGCCGGCGCGACGATCTCGCGGAGCTCACCGAGCCGCCCCATCGGCGTCGCATCGACGATCTCCCGGTGCAGCCGCTCGTGTGCGAGCATGCCGGCGTTCAGGTCGGTCGGCACGTAGCCGGGACCGATCGCGTTGACCCGCACCCCCCGGTCGGCCCACTCGCGCGCGAGCGTGCGCGTGAGCTGCACGACGCCGCCCTTCGAGGCACCGTAGGCGGCCAGCCGCGGGCTCGCCATCGTGCCGAGCATGCTCGCGACCATCACGACCGAGCCACCGCCGTCGAGCAGACCGGGCGCGGCCGCCTGCGTCAGCTGGAACGAGCCGAGCAGGTTGGTGTCGAGGATCGCCCGCCAGGCAGCGAGGTCATGCACCTCTGCCTTCTGCCGCACCGGCGAGACGCCGGCCGCGTTGATCAGGACGCTCGTTCGCCCGAGCTCGCGGGAGACCGTCGCGATCGCCTCGGCGCAGCTCGCCGGGTCGCTCACGTCGAGCGCGAGCGCGAGCGCGCCGATCGCGCCCGCCGTCTCACGGCACCGATCCAGCGAGCGCGCGCCGATCGCGACGCGTGCACCCTCGCTGACGAGCCCCTCTGCGATCGCTCGACCGATCCCGCGACTGCCGCCGCTGACGAGGCAGACCCGGTCGCGGAAGCGAGCGCGCCCGGCCTCGGTCACGCCTTCGCGAGCTCGTCGGCCGTGCGCTTCACCGCTCTCACGATCTTCTGGTAGCCGGTGCAGCGGCAGAGGTTACCGCCGAGGCCGATGCGGATCTCCTCCTCGCTCGGAGTCGGATTGGCGGCGAGCAGCGCCGTCGCGGAGATCAGCATGCCGGGCGTGCAGAAGCCGCACTGCACGCCGCCCTCCTCGAGGATGTTCTGCTGCAGCGGATGGAGGCCGCCGTCGCCTGCGAGGCCCTCGATCGTGACGACCTCGCGGCCGTCGACCTGCGCGGCGAGGTACGAGCACGAGTTCACCGGCTGCCCGTCGATCAGGACCATGCAGGCCCCGCACTCGCAGTCGTCACAGCCCTCTTTCGTGCCCGTTAGGCCGAGCTCCTTGCGGAGCACGCTGACGAGCGAGCGCGACGGATCGACGGCGACGGGATAGGGCACGCCGTTGACCTGCAGCGTGATCTCGAGAGCGCTCATGCACTGCCTCCAGCGAGCGGCGCGCCGATGCCATCGGCGCGGTTGAGGGGAACGGAGAGATGCTCGCCGCGCGCGCGGCGAGCGGCGCCCTCGACTGCGCGCCGTGCCATCACGCCGACGGTGTGGCGCCGGTAGCGGTCGGAGCCGCGGAGGTCGCTGATCGGGGTCGCCTCCTCGCTTGCGGCGGCGGCGACCGCAGCGAGCGTCTCCTCGCTGATCGCCTTGCCGGCGAGGGCCGCCTCGGCTCGTCGCGCCCGCACGATCGTGGGAGCGACCGCAGTCAGCGCGATGCGGCAGTCGGCGACGTCGCCGTCGCCGTTCAGGGTCACCATGGCGGCGGCGCCGACCACGGCGATCTCCATCGCGCGGCGGTACTCGAGCCGGATGTAGGCGCTGCCCGACCCGGCAGGAAGTGCGGGCACGGTGATCGAGACGAGCAGCTCGTCGGGAGTGGCGACGCTGCGCCCCGGCCCCGTCCAGAGCTCATCGATCGGCACGGTCCGCGAGCCCGACTTCGAGCGCAGCTCGCAGATGGCCTCGAGCACGATCAGCGGGGCGCCGGTGTCCATCGCGGGCGAGCTGTTCATGACGTTTCCGCCGATCGTGCCGACGTTGCGCGTCGAGGGCGAGCCGACCAGCGCCGAGCCATCGGCGAGCGCCGTCCAGCCCCGCACGATCGCTTCGTTCGTCTCGATCGTCGCGTGGTTGACGAGCGCCCCCAGCACGAGCCCGTCGCCGCCGACCGTGAGCGTGTCGAGACCGGCGACGCGATGGATGCCGACGATCGAGTCCGGCAGCTGGGCCTTGCCCTGGCGGGCGCCGACGACGATGTCGCTTCCGCCGGCGACGGGGCGCGCTCCGGCAGCCAGCGCCGCGAGCGCCTCGTCGAGCGTCAGTGCAGCGGTGTAGTTCATGCGTGCATCGTCTCCCAGACGCGCTCGGCGGTCATCGGCAGGCGGTCGATCGTGCGACCCGTGAGCTGCGACAGCGCGTTCGCGATCGCGGCTGCGGTGGGCACGTTCGGGGCCTCGGCGAGACCCTTTGCACCGCGCGGGCCGCCGTCGGCGGCAGGGTTCTGGATCCAGGCGATCTTGATCGGCGGCGCGTCCGCGACCGTCTGCAGCTTGTACTCCAGCATCATCGCGTTGCGCTGGCTGGCGTCGTCGTCGTAGACCGTGCCCTCGGTCAGCGCCTGGCCGATGCCCATCATCACGCCGCCCTCGACCTGCCCCTCGGCGCCCTGCATGTTGATGATCGTGCCCGAGTCATGCGCTGCGTAGACCCCGAGCACGCGCGTCACGCCCGTGTCGCGGTCGAGCTTGACGTGCACCGCGTGGCACGAGAACTGCGGAGCGGTGAAGGCCGCCACGCCGACATCGCCGACGCAGGTCGAGCCTTCCAGGACGGGAGCCGCCGAGGGGATGCCCGAGCCGCGCGCGATCAGCAGCTCGCCGCCGTGCGACGCCGCCGCCAGGTCGGCGATCGAGACGCGTTTCTCGGGTGAGCCCTTGACGGATGCGTGCCCGTCCGCGAGCACGATGTCGGTGGGCGCCGCCTCCATCTGGTCGGCTGCCATCGCGCGCAGCTGTGCCGCGAGCTGCTGCGCCGCGTCGACGACCGCCCGCCCGTTGTTGAAGAGCGTCTGCGACCCCGTCGCTCCCATGTCGTAGGGACCCGCGTCGGTGTCCTGATAGAGCAGCGTGAAGTCCTCTTGCTCCATCCCGAGCTCCTCGGCGGCAAGCTGGCGGAGCGTCATCACGGCGCCCGTGCCGCACTCCTGCGCGCCGGTCACGATCGTGCCCGAGCCGTCGGCGTTGAGCTTCACGTACGCGCCGGCGGCGGCGGGGAAGGACGGCCAGCAGCCGACTGCGACGCCGATCGCCTCGTCCGCGGGCAGCTTCTGGCCATACGACGCGAGCGCCGTCGCCTGCTCGACGCAGTCGATCAGACCGATCGTGTCGTAGGTCTGTCCGCTCGGTCCGACGTCGCCCGTCTGCACCACGTTCTTGCGGCGGAACTCGACGGGGTCCATCCCGACCGCCTTCGCGAGCGAGTCGGTGTGCTGCTCGATCGCCCAGCAGGCCTGCGGCGCGGTCGGCGCGCGGACCGAGCCGGACGGCTGGTGGTTCGTGTAGACCAGGCGCCCGGAGACGTCGACGTTCGGGATCTTGTACGGGCCGGCGATGTGCATCGAGGCGAGCTGCGAGAAGAATCCGCTGTCGGCGGTGTAGGCGCCGTTGTCGATCAGCACGCGCGCGCGTCGGGCGACGATCGAGCCGTCGTCCATCACGCCCGTCTCGATGTCGATCAGCATCCCCTCGCGGCGACGATCCGGCGCGATGAACTCCTCGCGGCGCGAGAACACGAGCCGGACGGGGCGACCCGTCTTGCGGGCGAGCACGGCGATGTGCGCCTCGAAGTGGAAGCCGCACTTGCCGCCGAAGCCCCCGCCGAGGTGGGGAACGATGATCCGCACCTTGTTCTCGGGCAGCTCGAGCGTCGTGGCGACGCCGGAGCGCGTGTCGAACGGCACCTGGGTCGTCGTCCAGATCGTCACCTTGTCGCCCTCCCACTGCGCGAGGATCGCGCGGGGCTCGATCGGAGCCGCGTGGGACGAGTCGGCGTAGTAGCGCTCCTTGACGACGATGTCCGCGGCCTCGAGGCCCGCGGCCGCATCGCCCTTGACGATGCTCGAGTAGGAGGCGTCGTTGCGATCGCGCACGAGCTCGTCGGCGGCGCCGTAGCTCTCCCACTCGGCATGCACGAGCGGGGCGCCGTCTGCCAGCGCCGCCTCGAGGTCGCCGACGATCGGGAGCGGCTCGTAGTCGACCTCGATCAGCTCGATCGCGCGGTCGGCCACCTCGGCAGAGACGGCGGCGACGGCGGCGACGATGTCGGCCTCGAAGCGGACGGTGTCGGTGCAGAAGAGGCGACGATCCTGCACGAACGGCCCGTACTGGACGTCCGGCACGTCCTCGTGCGTGATCACCGAGAAGACGCCGGGGAGGGCCCTCGCCTTCGACACATCGAGCCGCGTGATGCGCGCGTGTCCGACCCCCGCGTAGAGGAACTTGGCATGGAGCATGCCCGTGAGGGTCAGATCCGCGGTATAGCGTCCGCTGCCGGTGACCTTCTCGGGCCCGTCTGCGCGGATGTGACGCTTCTCGATGACAGTCGCCATCCCGTCTCCTCGTCGTGGTGCTTGACTCGCTCGTCAGGCCAGTCTACGGCTCCGCGGGCGATTTCGCGAACGGTGTCGTCTCGACCTCCGACCACCGGCCACGCGGCGCGAAACCGCTCGAAAATGGCAGAATGATCACGCATGGGTGATCGTTTGCCCCACCAAGGGGGCAACCCTTGGCAAATCCCTTGCGACTGTGATAACGATGGCGCAGCATAGGGGGAAGATGAACGGTTTTTGGACGCTGCGGCCGCGCCGCGCCTGCAGCTCGAGGGGAGCACGATGAGACGCACGATCGTCACGCTTTTTGCACTGCTTGCGACGCTCGTCGTCGCCGGTCCGGCCGCGGCCGGGGTGGCCACGCCGGTGACTGTCTCGTCGCCTGTGGTGACGGTTCACACGAGCAAGTACAGCGGGGCGGGCGTCTACCAGTGGTCGGTCACGAGCATTCCCGCCGGCGCAGCCGCCGAGTTCACGTTGGGGACGAAAGTCGGGCATTGCGTCAACTTCGTCGCGCCCGCAGGCGGCGGGACGGCCACGCTCCGCTCCGGGAACGACGTCGATCTCGGCGCGAGCGGCAACACGATTCCGCCGGGCTCGGGCGATCCTCGCGTCGGGCAGATCAAGTGGCTCCTGCTCTCGAGCCGAGCGCGCTCGACGAACGGCGATCTCGCAGCAGCGCATCAGCTCGCGATCTGGCGGATCACGAATCCTGCCAACGGTCCCTCCATCTCGGAGAGCGCGATCTACGACGACGCGGCCAACGCCGCGAACCCCTCGCTCGCGACTCGCCTGCTCAGCGAGGCGCAGGTCTCGGGCTCCACGGCCAACAATGCGGCTGCGATCACGGGCGGCGGCGGCGACGCGACGTGCGTCGGGACGACCCGAGCGCTGACGATCACGGGCGCCCCGTTCACGACCGCGAACGTCACGGTCTCCGGCGGCGGCACGATCGCCGGCGCGACGAGCCTGCCGGTCGATCTCGGATCGACCGGCATGGCAGTGCTCAACGTTCTCGGAGGGTCGGTCGGCCCGGTCACGGTGAAGGCAAGCGTCAAGGAGTCGACGCTCGTGCAGGTCGACATGGGCGCCTCCAGCGGGATCGCCCAGCAGGATCTCGCAACCGTCGAGCTCCGCGATGTGACGATCTCGGCGACGATCACGTTCTCGGACTGCACGGTCCGGCCGCCGGTGCTCCCGCCACCTCCGGTGGTCAAGCCGACGAAGCCGACGCCCGTCAAGGTCGCTCGGCTGACGATCGTCAAGGGCGCCGACCATGCGAAGATCACGAGCGGCGGGATCGTCCACTACACGATCACGGTCCGCAACACCGATCAGGACGCCGCGGTCAACGTGCGCACCTGCGATCAGCTCCCGGACGGGATGACCTACGTCTCGATCGGCAGCGCTCGTCTCCGCCGCGGGAACGCCTGCTTCACGAAGGCCTCGCTGGCACCCGGAGCGTCGGTCACGTACAAGCTCGTCGCGCGGGTCGATGTGGGCGCGACCGGGACGTTCGTCAACCACGCCACGACCGTCGCGGACAACGCTCCATCGCGCTCCGCCACGGCCAGCGTGCGCGCCACCCCGGCGACGCGCAAGCCGCAAAACGGCGTGCAGGGGGTCGTCGGCTAGCGCGACGACGCGTCAGGAATCCTCGCGCTCGACGCGGTCGGGCGTGAACGCGGGAAGACAGATCGCCACGTACTCGCTCTCCTCGAGCGTCGAGTAGCGGACGCGCTCGCCGGCGCCGGTCAGGATCGCCTGTCCGGCGCCGACGTCGGTGTGCCCGCCGTCGTGCTCGATCCGGAGCGTCCCGCGCAGCACGAGCGTGTACTCGTCGAAGACCGGCGTCTGGAACGGCTCCGTCCAGCCCGCGGGCGCGCGCATGTGGGCGATGCTGACCGCGTCGGTCTGCGTGTTGACGCTGCCGACGTACTCGTCGATCAGCTTGCCGCCCGGCACCGGAATCGAGGTGGGCTGGGGGATCAGGCGAGGCATGGGAGCTCCGGGTTCAGGCTGCCGGCCGGCAGCGGGGACAGCGTCCGTGCAGCACGACGTCGTGCCCGTCGACCGCATAGGGGAGACCCGCGGCGAGCTGCTCGATCGCGCGCTCGAGCGGCGCGTCGTCGAACGCCTCGACCGAGCCGCAGTCGCGGCAGACGACGTGATGGTGGTGTGCTCCGTCGCGATGGGCGCGCTCATAGCGCGCGGTGCCGTCGCCGACGTCGATGCGGGTGACGAGTCCGAGCTCGTGCAGCAGCTCGAGCGCGCGATAGACGCTCGCGAGCCCGACGCGGGCATCGCGCGCCCGCAGCTCGTCGCCGATCTCGATCGCCGAGAGGCAGCAGTCCTTGCGCGCCAGCAGGTCGACGACCGCTTCCCGCGCCGCGCCGCTGCGGTGGCCCGCGGCCGACAGCGTGGCGGTCGCCCAGGACGACCACGCGGCGGCATCATGGGTGTGGGAGTGCGCGTGCATCAGGCCGTGGCGGATCGTAGTTGCGCACGCCGGGCCGCGGTGAGCATGGCCGCGAGCAGGAACGCTCCGGCGAGCAAGAGGACGACGGCGGGGCTCGCGGCGAGGCCGGCGTGGTACGAGAGCTCGAGCGCGGCGATGCCGCACGAGATCGCAATCACGCCCGCAACGAGCGCCATCGGCACGAGTCGCTGCGTCAGGAGGCGCGCCGTCGCGGCCGGGATCACGAGCAAGGCGACCGCGAGCACGGTGCCGACGGCGAGCAGGCAGACGAGCACGGAGGCGGCGATCAGCGTGAGCACGAGAACGTCCGCGCGGCCGGCCCGGAAACCGAGCGCCTCGGCGAACGGGCGGTCGAACGAGGCCGCGATCAGCAGGCGCCGCCGGGTCGTCACGACGGCGGCCACGGTGATCGCGATCGCCGCGGTGATCACGAGGTCGGATGGCGCGATCGAGAGCAGGTCGCCGAACAGGTAGTCCTGCAGCGAGCGCGTCGGCGTCGTCTGCAGGGCCAGCAGGATCACGCCGAGCGGGAACAGCCCCGAGAGCGCGATCCCGACCGCGACGTCGTTGACGACCCGGCGGTCCCGCTCGATCGCGGCGATCAGCGCGACGGTCGCGAGCGCGAAAGCGGCCGCGCCCCCGAGCAGGCTCGCGCCGGCCGCCTCGGCCAGCACGACGCCCGGCAGCACGGTCTCGGCGATCGACTCGCCCGTGAAGGCCAGCCGGCGCAGCACGATCAGCGGCCCGACGGCGCCCGAGACGATGCCGACGAGCACGATCTCGAGGAGCGCGCGCTGCAGGAACGCGTAGTGGAAGGGCTCAGTGAGCGTGTTCATGGGCGTGTCCGCCGGTCTCCAGCAGCTCGAGCGCATGGCCCCCGGCGTCGACGACGAGCAGCGAGCCCGCGTAGGTCCGGCGCAGCACGTCCGGGGTGAACGCCTCCTCGGTCGGTCCCTCGGCGATCACCGTCGTCGAGAGGAACAGCATGCGCGTGGAGATCCGCCGCGCGATCGCGAGATCGTGGGTCGAGATCAGCGTCGAGACGCCCTGCGTGCGCAGCTCGGCGAGCAGCTCGATGATCACCTCCTGGCTCGTCGCGTCGACGCCGTTGAGCGGCTCGTCGAGCAGCAGCAGGCGGCTGCGCGAGAGCAGCGCGCGCGCCAGCACGACGCGCTGGCGCTGCCCGCCGGAGAGCTCGCCGATCTGCGAGCGCGCCCGGTCGGTGAGGCCGACGCGAGCGAGCGCGTCGAGCGCCTCGCGTCTGAGCTCGCGGCCGAGCGGCTGCCAGCAGCGCCGGCGCCGGTAGCCGCCCATCAGCACGACGTCGAGGGCCGTCAGCGGGAAGTCGAGCTGCTCGTCGTCGGCCTGCGGCACGTAGCCGGGCCGATCGGCGAGCTCGATGCTGCCTGCTGTCGGCCCGATCGCTCCGAGGATCGCGCGGAACAGGGTCGTCTTGCCGGCGCCGTTCGGTCCGACGACCGCCACGGTCTCTCCCGCTGCCACGCGGAAGCTCGCCCGCTCGAGCGCGACCCTGCGGCCGTAGCGAACGGTCAGATCCGAGACCACGAGCAGGTCGGTCATTGCTTTGGGATCGGCATTCCGCGAAGGCCGTAGCTGATCACGAGCGCGTTCCAGTGCTCCATCTTGAGATAGGTCCCGCCCGGCGAGTCGAGCGGCCCCAGCGTGTCGCCGTAGAGGCTCGCGTAGACCTTGACGCCCGCCTCCTTTGCGATCTGCTGCTCGAGCTTGGGATTGATCGAGCTCTCGGTGAAGATCGCGGGGACGTGCTGGCGGCGGATCTTCGTGATCAGCGCGGCGGTGTCCTTCGCGTTCGGGCTCGCGCTCGACGAGAGCGAGCCGAGGACGGTGCCGACGACGCGCAGGCCGTAGCGTGCAGCGAAGTAGCCGAATGCATCGTGATTCGTCACGAGCGTGCGCTTGGCTTTCGGGATCAGGTTGATCAGGCGGGCGTTCGCCGCATCCATCGTGCGGACGCGGGCGATGAACAGGCGCGCGTTCTTCGCGAACACGGCCTTGCCGTTGGGATCGACCTTCGCGAGCGCTCCGGCGAGCCGGTTCGCGACGATCACGACGTTGAGCGGGTCGTGCCACCAGTGCGGGTCGCCGGCAGGCTCCTCCGCATCCCCGGCGCGCAGCTTGAGCCCGATCGACGCATCGAACAGGGGCGCGCCCGAGCCCGACGTCTTGATCACGCGCGTGAACCAGCTGTCGAGGCCGGCGCCGGACATCACGAACATCGCGGCCTCGGTCGAGGCCTCCACCGTTGAGGGCTTGGGCTCGAATGCGTGGGGATCGACGTTCGGCTGGAGCAGGGGTTTGACCTCGATGCGCTCGCCGCCGATCACGTGCGTGATGCTGGCGAGCTGGGTCGTCGTGACGACGACCTCGAGCCCGACTGGCGTGCGGCTCTGCGCGAGCGCGGCGGGCACGGCGATGCAGAGGACGGTGACGGCGAGGACGAGCGATCTCATGCGAATGACTCGGTGGGAAGCGGGCGGGTGATCGCGGCTCGGCTGAGCGCGCCGACGAGATAGACGGCGGTGGCCAGCACGGCGATCGCCGCCCCGGGTGGGATGTCCTCCCGGTAGGCGATCCAGAGGCCCGCGGTCGACTCGATCGCGGCGAGCGCGATCGCGATCAGCTGCAGCTGACCGATCGACCGCGCGACGAGTCGTGCGGTCGCGGCCGGCACGACGAGCAGCCCGGCCACCACGAAGCCCCCGATCGCGGCCGCGCTCGAGACGACGGCGGCGCCCAGGAGCAGCGAGAGCGCGAGCTGGAAGGCGAGGCGGCGATAGCCGAGCGCGGTGGCGAGCTGCGGCGCGTACGACGTCGCGAGCAGGCCGCGGCGCAGCAGCACGACGGCGATCGTGGCCACGACGGCGAGCGCGAGGGCGCGGCTGACGTCAGCGCCCGAGGTCCCGAGCAGCGTGCCGAAGAGCACCCCGTCGACCGACGCGGACGAGTGGAAGACGTCGCTCACGAGCAGGGCGCCCGTCGCCGTCGCGGTGGCGAGCAGGGTGCCCGTGACGATCCCCGAGTCGAGCAGCGTGGCGCGCTCTAGGCCGGCCTGCGAGCCGACGAACAGCGCGGCCACGCCCGCGGCGCCGAGCCACGGACTGAATCCGAGCTCGGCGCTCAGCACGAGGCCGGGGAACGTGGCCGCCCCGAGCGCATGCGTGAGGAACGAGTGGCGGCGGAGCACGATCCACGAGCCCAGCAGGCCCGCCGGCACGCTCAGCAGCAAGAGCTCCTCGAGCGCTCGCTGCATGAAGGGCAGCGAGAACGGGTCGGTGAACGCGTGCACCGGGCGAGCCTAGCAGAATCTGAGAATGATTCTTAGTTTCTACTTGTCAGCGGTCTGACCGTCCACCGCCTCTCGCGCCCGCCTAGGAGCTGGTTTCAAGAGTGTCGTGGTGTCTGGAGCGGTTGGATCGTCCTGAGGTACCGGCCGGCTCTTGAACAGGCCACCAGCCTGCCCTACGAGCCGGCCGGCACCCCCGCTCGCTCCAGCAACCCCAGACACGAACGACACTTCTGAAACCGGCTCGAAGCCTGGATCGACCGTGTGCTGGGTGTGTCGGATCCTGCTGGCTGGTGTCAGGCCGCTTCCCACGCGGCTGGGTGCCCGGTCGCTTCGCTCGCGGGCTCCCTCCCGCGTGGTGCGCTCCGGGCTGCGCTGTCTGGCCGAGGCGTCCGGCCGCGCCTGCGACCGCGCAGCCCGTCCTGACGGCCACC